>DAIDIT010000130.1 GCA_027451705.1 Pseudomonadota bacterium | reverse complement strand
AGCGGCTCTTTCCCGCGGACGAGGAACCCGGCGCCGCGGCGCTCGGCGTCGCGGACTACATCGACCGCCGGCTCGCCCGCCCGGGCGCGCGCGCGGCGCGCCCGCGATCGCTTCCGCCACGGACTCGGCCTGCTCGTCGATTGGAGCCGCAAGCACAAGGGCGGCCACTTCCTCGATCTCGAGCCGGACGACCAGGACGACGCGCTCGCCTCGTTCGCCGCGGAGGGCGGCGACGAGGGTTACGGCTTCGTCCGCCAGCTCCTCGTCCTCACGATGGAGGGCGTCTTCTCGGATCCGTCGTATGGCGGCAACCGCGACAAGGGCGGCTGGAAGATCATCGGCTTCGACGCGCCCTGCCCCAACCCCCGCTGCGAGTAGCGACACGTGCCCAAGACCGAAGTTTACGACGTCATCGTCATCGGCAGCGGCGCGGGGGGCGGGCCGCTCACCTTCGAGCTCGCGCGCGGCGGCGCGCGGGTGCTCGTCCTCGAGAAGGGGCCGCGGCACACCCGCAAGGAGCTGATCCACGACGAGATCAAGATCTGCCGCGAGAACTTCTTCGTCCCCTACGAGGAGGACGAGCCGCACGTGCTCGTCTACGGAGACGGCGGCAAGCCGACGCGGAGCAAGCAGGGCTGGATCGCCTGCTGCGTCGGCGGCGGCACGGTCCACATGAGCGGCTTCTTCCTGCGGCTCAAGCCCGAGGACTTCCAGCTCCACACCCTGCTCGGCGACGTCGACGGCGCGAACCTCGCCGACTGGCCGATCGGCTACCAGGACCTCGCGCCGTACTACGACCGCGTCGAGCACGTCGTCGGGGTCTCGGGCAAGGCCGGCGTCAACCCGTTCGAGGAGCCGCGGAGCGGGCCGTTCCCGTTCCCGCCGCTCGACGAGCACCCGATCGCCAAGGAGATCGACACCGTCTGCGGCAAGCTCGGCTACCACGCCTTCCCGCTGCCGCGCGCGATCCTGAGCCGGCCGCTGACCGCGCCCGCGGACGACGCCCAGCCCGACCGCGGCATCTGCAGCTACTGCGCGCTCTGCGGCAGCTACGGCTGCGAGACCGGCGCCAAGGGGAGCACGCTCGCGAGCGTGTTGCCGCTCGCCGAGGCGACCGGCCGCTGCGAGATCCGCCCCGGCTGCATGGTCTACCAGGTCGAGGTCGACGCTCGGGGCCGCGCCTCGGGCGTGCTCTACTTCGACGGGGAGGGGCGCGAGCAGCGGGCGCTCGGGCGGACGGTCGTGGTCGCGTGCAGCGCGATCGAGTCGGCGCGGCTGCTGCTCAATTCCCGCAGCTCGCTCTTCCCCGACGGCCTCGGCAACGGCACCGGCCTCGTCGGGCAGAACCTCACCTTCTCGAACCACCGCGACGGCTTCGCCCGCTTCGACTACGGCAAGCAGTCCGCCCGCCCGTGGCTCTCGTCGAAGGAGCCGTTCGTCCACCGCTGCGTGCAGGACTTCTACTTCAGCCCGTCGCAGGACGTCCCCAAGGGCGGCACGCTGAGCTTCCTGCTCGCCCACGAGAACCCGATCGGCAACGCCGAGGTCCAGGCGATCAGCTTCGGCGGCGACCTGACTTTCGGCAAGCAGCTCAAGGACCGCATCCGCCACCGGATCCGCGGCGCCCTCAACCTCTCGTTCGAGAGCTTCTGCGAGAGCCTGCCCAACCCAGGCATGCACGTCACGATCGACCCGGACGTCCGCGACCGCTGGGGCATCCCCTCGGCGCGCATGACCATCGCCCACCACCGCTACGACCTGCTCGCCGCCGAGGCGGTGCACAAGAAGGGGATGGAGATCCTCAAAGCGCTCCAGCCCGACGAGACCTGGGCGCCCTTCCCGTTCGGCGAGTCGATGATCCTCCAGTACGGCACCTGCCGCTTCGGCAAGGATCCCAAGACCTCGGTCCTCGACGCCACCTGCCGCAGCCACGAGGTCCCGAACCTCTACGTCGTCGACGGCAGCTTCATGCCCAACCCCGGCGGCGTCCCCCCGACGATGACCATCATGGCCAACAGCTTCCGCGTCGGCGAAGCCATGGCCAAAGCCTTCAAGCGCCGCGAGCTGCCGGGGTGACCGTTCGAGGCGGAGCGCCTCGAATCCCGAGGAAGGTGGCCGAAGCATTGACCGATTCGTCGCGCTCGGCGGCCCGCGCGCGAGGTCGTCGGCCCCACGTCGCCGCCACCTTCGCCCGGGCCTCTCCGAGCGTCGTTCCACTCGGGCTCCGTTCGGGCTAGCCTGCCGCCCCATGACCGAGGCGCGCGGGCTCACGAACGCGGAGGCGGCGGCGCGCCGCGCGCGCTTCGGGCCGAACGAGGTCCGAGAGGCGCCGCAGCGCCCGCTGCGGCGCTTCCTCGGCAAGCTCTGGTCGCCGGTCCCCTGGATGCTCGAGGTCAGCCTGCTCCTCGAGATCTCGCTCGGCCACCGCACCCAGTCCGCGATCGTCCTCGCGCTCCTCCTCTTCAACGCGGTCCTGGGCTATCTCCAGGAGGACCGCGCCCGCCGCGCGATCGAGCTGTTGCGCAGCCGGCTCACCGTCCGGGCGCGCGCCCTGCGCGACGGCGCGTGGTGCCAGCTCCCCGCCGGCGAACTCGTTCCGGGCGACGTCGTCCGGCTCCGCGTCGGCGACGTGACGCCCGCCGACGCCCGGCTCCTCGATGGCGGCGTGCTCGAGGATCGCGCCGTGGTGACGGGCGAGTCGCTCGCGGTCGAGCAGTCCGCGGGGGCCGAGGTCTTCGCCGGCACGACGATCCGGCGCGGCGAGGCGACCGCCGAGGTGCTGCGGACGGGCGCCGCCTCGCGCTACGGCCGGACCGCGCAGCTCGTCGAGACGGCCGGGCGCGCCGGCCAGCTCGAGGCGGTGATCGTGAGGCTCGTCCGCGCCCTCGCCGCCGCGGACGCGCTCGTCGCCGCGGTCATCCTCGCCCGTGCCATCGCCGGGGGGACGCCGGCCGAGCAGGTCGTGCCCTTCACGCTGATGCTGCTCGTCGCCTCGGTCCCGGTCGCCCTTCCCGCGACGATCACCCTCGCAACCGCGCTCGGCAGCCGCGAGCTGGCCGAGCGCGGCGTGCTGGTCGCGCGGTTGCCCGCGGTCGAGGCCGCCGCGGCGCTCGACGTCCTCTGCTGCGACAAGACCGGGACGGTCACCGAGAACCGCCTCACCGTCCACCACCTCCGGCCCTTCGCCCCGGCCACCGAGGCGGACCTCCTGCGCCTCGCCGGCTGGGCCTCCGACCGGGCGACGCAGGACCCGCTCGACCTCGCCCTCTTCGCCGCCGCCGACGCCCGCGGCCTCGATGTCGACCTCCAAGGCCGCACGGCGTGGGTGCCGTTCGACCCGGGCACCAAGCGCTCCGAGGCGACCGTGCGCACGGAGCACGGCGAGATCAGGGTGATCAAGGGCGCGCCGGTGGCGATCGCGGAGTTGCTGGGCCCGGGCGGCCCCGAGATCGACGTCGCGGCCTGGAGCGAGGAAGGCGACCGGGTCCTCGCCGTGGCGTCGGGTCCGCCCGGGGCGCTGCGGCTCGCGGGCTTCGTCGGCTTCGCCGATCCGCCGCGCGCCGACTCCCGCGACGCCGTCTCGAGGCTGCGCGCGCTCGGGCTGCGGCTGCTGCTCGTCACGGGCGACAGCCTGGCCACCGCGCGCGCCGTGGCGGGGCAGGTCGGCATCGACGGGGACGCGTTCCCCTCGCGCGCGCTCCACGGCGGCGACTTCGACCCGACCGCCGCGGGCGTCGTCGCCGAGGTCTTCCCCGAGGACAAGCTCGACATCGTCTCCGCCCTCCAGAAGTCCGGCCACGTGGTCGGAATGACCGGCGACGGCGTGAACGACGCGCCCGCGCTGCGGCAGGCCGACGTGGGCGTCGCGGTCTCGACCGCGACCGACGTGGCGCGGGCCTCCGCGGGAATGGTGCTCGTCACGGAGGGGCTTTCCGGCATCGCCCACATCGTCGAGGTCGGGCGCGAGGCGTACCAGCGGCTCCTGACCTACACCATCAACAAGGTCGTCAAGACGCTGCACACCGTTCTCCTCCTCGGCGGCTGGTACCTCTTCGACGGGAGCTTCGCGCTGACGCCGCGCCTCATCGTCCTGCTGCTGTTCGCGAACGACTTCGTGACCATGTCGCTCGCGACCGACCGCGTCCGCGTGCCCGTCCGGCCGCAGCGCTGGAAGGTCGCGCCCGTCGTGCTCGAGGGGCTCGTCATCGGCGCCGCCTGGACCGCGTTCACCGCGGCGGTGCTCCTCTCGGGCCGCTCGGAGCTGGGGCTGCCGCTGCCGCGGCTCCAGACGCTGGCCTTCCTGACGTTCGTCTTCTCCGGGCAGGGGACCGTCTACCTGATCCGCAGCCGCCACCGGCCGCTCGGGCGGAGGCCGAGCGGCTGGCTCGCGCTCTCTTCGATCGGCGCGGTCCTCGCGGCGACGTTGCTCGCGGTGAGGGGCTGGCTGACGGCCCCCCTGCCGCTCTGGATCGTGCTGGTGCTCGCCGGCGCGACCCTGGCCGCCTGGCTGCTCCTCGACGCCGCCAAGGTCGTCGTCCTCGCCTTGCGGGAGCGGCGCGCGGCGCGAACCGTTCCCGGCCGGCCAGGCTCCAACGTTCTCCGATGAACCAACCACCAAGGAGGCCGTGACCGATGTGCACCCGCGTGAAATGCCGAAGCTGCGGCAAGCCCACCTACGCCGGCTGCGGCCGGCACGTCGAGCAGGTGCTCGGCGACGTGCCCGCCGCGGAGCGCTGCCGCTGCCGCGAAGAGCGGCGCGAGCAGGGCGGCGGCGGGTCGTTCCTTCGGCGGCTCCTCGGCCTGTAGCGACCGCGAGCTCGGTCTCGGCGGGCCCGGTTTCGGCCGGAACGTCGCCCTACTTGGGCGTGACCTTGGATACCGTCCCGCCGTAGAGGTCGGTCCAGTACACGCTCGTCGAGTCGACCGCGACGTCGTAGGGGCTTCGCAGGCAGGCGGCGAGGACCGTCGGCGGGCCTCCGCCGAAGCCGACCTTCATGACGGTCCCGTTGTAGGTGGACGGCCCGCAGCCGGTGCTGCACGTGTTGCCGCCCGCCCAGTACACGCTCGAACCGTCGACGGCGAGGCCTCGGGCCCAGTTCAACCCCGAGGCGAGCGTGACGGGCTCCCCGCCCGAGGTGGGGACCTCGACCACGGCGTCGATCCCGAAGCCCTCGGTGAAGTAGACGCTCATCCCATCGACCGCGCCCGCGATCGGGTAGTCGAGCGCCGAGGCGAGGGTCACCGGGACGCCGCCGGCCAGGCCGACCTTCAGGATGGCGCCGTTCGACTGTCCGGGGCTGCCGGTGTACGACCAGTAGACGCTGGTCGCGTCGACGCCGGCGAGGTAGGTGCTGTCCTGGTTGGTGGACGACGCCGGGACCAGCGTCACGGGCGCACCGCCGCCGAGCGAGACCTTCTGGATCTCCCCGGTGGTGTCGATGGCCCAGTAGGCGTAGGCCTGATCCACGGCGAGCCCGAACGGCCACGCGCCGCCTCCGGTGGCGAGCGTGACCGGCGCACCGCCGACGAGCGGCACCTTGATCACCGCGTCGTCGTCCTGGTTGACGAAGTAGACGTCGGTCGAATCCAGGGCGAGATAGTCGGGAGAAAAGAGGCCGGACGGCGAGATTGCCGCGCTGTCCACGAGCGTGACCGGCATGCCCCCGTTGACCCCGACCCTCATCACCGTTCCGGCCACCTGGTCCGTCCAGTAGACGCTCGTGCCACCGACGGCCAGATCGTAGGGCTGGCCTCCATCCGCCGCGAGGACGACGTACCCTGCGTCGCCCGTGGCGCACGGACAGGTCCAGTTCGCGCAGGTCCCGTCCGGGCAGACGAAGCCGCACCCGCCGCAGTTGTTCGGATCGGTCTCCGTGTCGGTGCAGACGCCGCCGCAATCGGTCTGCCGCGGCCCACAGCGCGGGGCCGGGCCCGCGTCGGCGGTCCCGGCGTCGTCCGGACCCGCATCGCCGCCGGGCGTCGTCCCACCGTCGCTCGGGCCCGCGTCGGTCGGGCCTCCGGCGCATGCCCCCGCCTCGCACGGGATTCCGGCCGCGCACGCTCGATCGCAAGCGCCGCAGTTCTGGTCGTCGGTGAGCAAGCTCGTGCAGCCCCCGCGGCAAAACGTGCCTCCCGCCGGGCAGACGCACTGCCCTCCCGAGCAGATCTGCTCCGCCGCGCAGGCCGTCCCGCAGGCGCCGCAGTTCATGGGATCGGTCGACGGGTTCGTGCACCCCGTCCCGCACGCCGTCTCCCCGGACGGGCAACCGGCGTCCCGGCCGGCGTCCGCGGCCCCCACGGTGAATCCACCGCCGTCCGTCGACCCGCCGTCGCCGTCGGAAAGTCCGATCAGGCCGGTCTGGACGCAGCCGGCTGCCAATGCCCATGCTGGGGCCAACGTCGCCAACAACCTCGCCTTGCCCATTCTCGCGCTCCGGGGTGGACGGTCTCGCGGCTCTATTGCGGGCATGCCGGCAAATCCGTCACGGGCTCGACTCGAGCTGCCGCGCGAGCGCCGGCCAGAGCAAGCTGTGCGGGAAGCGAGCCGCGAAGCGCCGCCCGGCGTCCAGCGCCGCGGCGCGATGTCCCCCCGCGAGCAGCGCACGGACCCCCAGCGCCTCGCGTTCCTCCGCGAGTCGGCCGTCCGGGAACTCCCTCGCGTGCGCCTCGACGGCCGCGAGCGCAGCGGCGGCGTCCCCGCGCCCGAGCGCCACCTGGCCGGCCTCGAGCAGCGTCTGTTCGGCCGCGAGTTGCACGTCGCGCCCTTCCAGCTGGCCTCCGGCGGTCGGCGCAACGACCGGCGCCACCGGGTGGGCGCGCCGGCGCTCGGGCGAGCGAGGCGAGGCGGTCGCCGGAGATGCCGAAGGGACGGGCGGCCGCGCGGGCGGTACGGCCGCGGGCCGAGGCCGCGGCACCGGGGCGGCGATGCCGGGCCGCGGGTGGTCGCGCTGGGCCACGCCGCGGATCCAGAGCGTCGCGCCGGCTCCCCCGCCCAAACCGAGGCCGATCAACGCGAGCGTCGCCTTCTTCGACACCGCGGAGGCCGTCCCATGCGCGACCTTCGTGGCCGTCGAGCGCCAGCCGTGGCTGCCGCCGGAGGGCGGGGCCACGAACAACGGCCGGAGCCGCTCGCGGAGCCGCTCGCGCACCGCGGTCGGAGGCTCCGTGACTTCGCCCGACCTCGCGAGGAGCGCGACGATGTCGTCGGGCAGGGGTTCGATTCGCCGACTCATGCCTTCGCTCCTCCTTGCAGCCTCCGCAGCGCCGCCACGAATTCCGCCCGTCCCAGGCGAAGGCGCGAGTACGCCGTGTTCAGCCGCAGGTTCAACGCCCGCGCAACGTCCGGGATCGGGTGGCCGTCGAGGTCGTGAAGGACGACCACCGCCCGCCGGTCGAGATCGAGGGCCTCGAGCGCCTTCAGGACCAGCCGCTGCTCCTGTCCGGCCGCGGCCGCTTCGTCGGGCGGACGGCGATCGTCGGTCGCGTCCGGCGTCGCCACGGGAACCTCGCGCACGTACCGCGCCCGCCGCCGCTGGCGCGCCACGACCCGCAGCGCGATCCCGAAGAGCCAGGGGCGCAAGGGCCGCGTCGCGTCGAACGACGGCATTCGCTCCAGAGCGATCACGAAGACCTCGTGGGCCAGATCCTCCCGTTCGGGCCCCGGAACCCCGAGCCGGCCCAGGGCGCTCCAAACGTAGGAGAGCTCCGCCTCGTACACGGCGCCGGGGTCCAAGTCGCGCGCGAGCGGGATCATCGCAGCATCCATTGCGGCGACGGGGCCAGTTCCGTCAAGGAATGCGCAGGACGGCCGCGAGGCCGAGGTCTCCGGAGACGTCCGGGCTGGCCCACACGGGTTGGTCGCCGACGAGAAGAACCGTCCGCACGAGCGGGGCGAGGACGTCACCGAAGAGACGCAAGGACAGCGGCTCCCCGATCGGAAAATCCACGAAGGCCCGCGCGCCCACCGCCGCGTACGGCGTCGCTGCGTGCCGGCTCTCGGGATACCCCGACCCGTCGGCCTGCTCCGTCCCGCCCGCGAGCAGAGCACAGGCGCCGAGCGTCCCGTACCGGTAACAGGGTACGAGCTCCGCGAACAGCAGGTGGGCCACCGCGGACCCGCCGGCCGCCCGCAGCGCCGCGGGCAGATCCGCGCGCCCGTCGAGACCGAGCGAGAAGCGCGATGAACGCAGGGAGACCCCGGCCTCGAAGCCGGCCGCCGGACCGGGCGCAGCGCCGGCGGCTCCCAGCGCCCCGACCCCCATCTCCCAACGATCGATCGCCCGGATGGCCCGAGGTGGCCGCTGCGCGCGTGACGCCGCCGGCGGGGCCGGCGCAAGGGCCGGTGC
>DAIDIT010000129.1 GCA_027451705.1 Pseudomonadota bacterium | reverse complement strand
CGGCGGCGCCCGCGACCGCGGCGCCCACGACCTTCTTCGTCTGCGAGTTGCCGAGCGCGAGCTGGACGTCCTCGCTGACGCTGGCCTGGCTCGGCGTCACCGCGCGCTTCGCCTGCGTCCCGGGCGGCCGCATCGGCGAGGCGAGGTCGGTCGCGGACGGCGTCGACTGCTGCAGTTCGCCCGAGAGCAGGGCCCGCACGAGCAGCCGGTCGCGGTCCGTCGCCTCGGGGAAGCGGGCGTTCATGTAGTCCGAGAGCACGACCGCGGTCGCGATCTTGCCCTCGCCCGCCATCCAGGCCTCGAGTTCGCCCTGCAGCTCGCGGGCGCTCTGCGGCCGCTTCGCCGCGTCCTTGCTGAGCGCCCTGTGCACGATCTCGGCGAGGCCCGGCGAAAGGGTCGGTACCCGCGAGAGCAGCGGCTGCGGCTCCTCGCCCAGCACCTTCTGGATGATCTCGCCCTCGCTGTCGCCGGAGAACGGCTTGACGCCGGCGCACATCCAGTAGAGCACCACCCCGAGCGCCCAGATGTCGGCGCGCCGGTCCAGCGGCTTGCCGAGGAGCTGCTCGGGCGGCATGTAACTGAACTTGCCCTTCACCTGCCCGGCCTGCGTCCGCCCCTCGATCGACGCCGCCTTGGCGATGCCGAAGTCGACGACCTTCACCAGGCCGCCGTAGGTGATGAGGATGTTCTCGGGCGAGATGTCGCGGTGGACGATCGACAGCGGCTTGCGGTCCTCGCCCTTGAGGTTGTGCGCGTGGTCGAGGCCCGCGCAGGCGTCGGCGATGATGCGCGCGCAGATCTCCTGGGCGAGTGGCTTGCCGGCCCGGACCGCGTCGTGGATGACGCGCTTCAGGTTGCAGCCGTCGATGTACTCCATCGCCATGTAGTAGGTCTTCGTCGCCGGGTCCTCGCCCAGCTCGAAGATCGACACGACGTTCGGGTGGTTGATGAGCGCGGCGAGCCGCGCCTCGTCCAGGAACATCTTGACGAACTGGTCGTCCTTGGCGAGGTGCGGCAGGATCCGTTTGATGACCAGCGTCTTGGCGAAGCCCTGCGGCCCCTCCTGCCGAGCGAGGAAGACCTCCGCCATGCCGCCGGTCGCCAGCTTCCCGAGCAGGGTGTAGCGGCCGAGCTGCGTCCCTGGGTTCATCGAGACCCAGCTATACCATGCACGCCCCCGGCCCGGGTATCGAACCGCCACGCGCGGTGCGGCCTCTGCCCGCGGAAGTCCTCGGGGAGCGAACCCGGGGTCAGCTCGACGGGCCGCGAGGGCGCGAGCGCGGGATCGAGCGTGAAGTCGCGCAGGTTGCAGGAGAAGATCAGGACGCCCCCCGGCGCCAGGCAGCCCAGGGCCGCTTCGACGAGCGCGCGGTGGTCGCGCTGCACCTCGAAATCGGAGCCGGCGCGCCGGCTCGCCGAATGCGACGGGGGATCGAGCACGACGAGGTCGTAGCGGCCCCGACCCGCCTCGCGCAGGAAGGTCCGCGCGTCGGCGGCGACCTGCCGCTGCGGCGGTCCGCCGAGGCCGTTGAGCGCGAGGTTGCGTCCGAGCCAGTCGAGGTAGGTGCGCGAGAGGTCGACCGAGGTCACCTCCCGGGCGCCGCCCGCCCCCGCGTACACGCTGAAGGCCCCGGTGTACGAAAAGAGGTTCAGGACGCGCCGGCCCGCGGCGAGCTTGCCGACCAGCGCGCGCGTCCGCCGGTGGTCGAGGAAGAGACCCGTGTCGAGCCGGGGCCCGAGGTCGACCTCGAAGCGCAGCCGCCCCTCGGCGACGACGAGCTTCCGGCTCCCGCCGGCGCGCCCGTACTGGCTCTCGCCCCAGCGGTGGCGCGCGTGCACCTTCACGACCGTCCTCGACGCGGGCACGTCGAGCAGCGCGGGGAGCGCGGCGAGCAGCTCGTCCCGCCGCGCGCCGTGCAGGGCGTCGCCCGGCTTCCAGGGGTACTCGTGGACGACCAGCCAGTCGGCGTAGCGGTCGATCGCGAAGTGCCAGCCGGGGATGTCGCGGTCGAAGAGCCGGTAAGCGGTCACGCCCTCGCGCCGCGCCCAGGCGTCGAGGTGCCTCGCCCGCTTGCGGAGCCGGTTTTCGAACGCCTCGCCGTCGGCGGTCACCCCGCCATCGTAGCGGGCGCGGAGCTATTGCGCGACCCAGCCGCCGTCGACCGCGATCGCCTGGCCGGTCACGAAGGAGGCCGCGTCCGAGCAGAGCCAGAGCACGGCCGCCGCGATCTCCTCGGGTTTTCCCGGCCGCCCGATCGGCTCCGACGCAACGACCTGCGTCTGCATCCGCGGCTCGCTCCGCTCGAGCCGATCGAGCATCGGCGTCTCGATCGCCCCCGGGCAGACCGCGTTCACGCGCACGCCCCGTCCGGCGTACTCGAGCGCCGCGGTCCGCGTCAGCCCGACGATCCCGTGCTTGCTCGCGACGTACGCCGGCAACCCCGGGAAGCCGACGAGCCCGGCGACCGAGGAGGTGTTGACGATCGCGCCGCGCCCCTGCGCCGCCATCTTCGGCAACTCGTACTTCAGGCAGAGCCAGACGCCCTTGAGGTTGGCCGCGAGGACCCGGTTCCAGTTCTCCTCGGTGCAGTCGGCCGTCGAGGCCAGCGCCCCCTCGATCCCCGCGTTGTTGAAGGCGCAGTCGAGCCGGCCGTACGACTTCACCGCCTGCGCCACCATCGCCTCGACGTCCTGGGCGCGCGAGACGTCCGCCTTCACGGCGCGCGCCTCGCCTCCGCGCTTCTGGACGAGCTCGACCGTCTCCTCGAGCCCGTCCATCGCCAGGTCCGCCGCGACGACGCGCGCGCCCTCCTCGGCGAATGCGAGCGCCGCCGCCCTGCCGATCCCGGAACCCGCGCCCGTCACGAGCACGACCGTTTCGCGCCAGTTCATATTATGAAGACCTCCGTAGAGGGGGGAAGATGGCCACGGCGGGCCGCGCCGGCACGGCCCGGTCAGGGTCCGATCAGGAGCGCGCCCGCGAAGACCAGGGCGACGCCGCCCGCCGCCGCCGGCCGCGGCCGCTCGCCGAGGAGCGTCCAGCCGAAGAGCTGCGCGAAGGCGATCGAGCTGTTGCGGACCGTCATCATCCAGGCCGCGCCGTGGCGCTGCAGGACGTAGAGCGCGATCAGGAACGAGGCCGCGACCGCCGCCGAGCCGAACAGGACGAGCGCCCGCCGGCCGTCGCCGGGTCGCAGCGCCCGCGCGAGCCGCGCCGCGCGGCCGCGGCCAAGCCCGGCGAGGACGATCGGCAGCGAGGTCGCGAGCGCGATCGCGTAAAGGGGCACCGGCGCGCCGCCGCGGGCGAGCCCTTCCTTGTAGATCAGGTGGTTCGTGACGATGAAGCAGGCGCAGAGGGCCGCCCAGCCGTAAGCCGCGCGGCCCGTCGCGCGGCCGGGCCCGGAGGGCGCGAGCAAGAGCAGCCCCGCGAGCAGGAGCGCGACCGCGACGAACGAGCGGGAGCCGGCCGGCTCGCGCAGGAGCAGGTGGGAGAGCGGCCAGAGGAGCAACAGCGAGGCGCCTCGGGTGATCGTGTAGACCGCGCCGAGCGGCCCGATGCGCAACGCCCGCCCGAGCGCGACGAAGTAGAAGCCCTCCGAGACCCCGGCGAGCACGCCGAAGGCGATCGAGCGGTCGACCGCGTCCACCGGCAGGGGCCAGAGCGGCGTCGAGAGCAGCGCCCAGCCCAGGCTGCCGAGGACGACGAGCGCCGTCGCCGCCTCGGCGTCCCCGTGCCGCCGCACCGCGAAGTTCCAGCCCGCGTTCAGGAGCGCGGACAGGAGCATGAGCGCGACCGCGAGCATCGCTCATTGTAGCCGTTCGTTCCGGCTGCCTGCGAGCGACTTCTCGCCCGTCGGGAGCCCGAGCCAGCGGGGCGCTTCTCGGCCCGTCCGAGGACCGTTCCGGCGAACGGGCCGACCGTCGGTCCCGGCGGCTGCGACGCCTGCTCGGAGTGCTCGCGGGGCGCCTGGATTTCAACCCATCTCGGTCGCCTGTCGGTGACCATAACCCACCGGGAGTACTCGCGAAGTAAGCATGGCCCACCCGAGCCTTGACACCCCCGGGCGAATGTCGTCTATACGGGTCTGGTTTCGGCTCCCCGGGAGTCTCGCATGGGATTTCAGTACGCGACCGTCCTCGTCTTCGCCGCCTCGGCCATCGGCTTCTGCCTGGTGAACCTGCTCGTCGGCGCGCTCCTGCGCCCCCGCTTCCCGAGCAAGGAGAAGGCGCTCACCTACGAGTGCGGCGAGATCCCCACCGGCGAGGCCTGGTTCAACTTCAACCCGCGCTTCTACGTCATCGCACTCGTCTTCGTCATCTGCGAGGTCGAGATCGCGCTCATGCTCCCGGTCGCGCTCGTCTACCGTGCCTGGATTGCGCGCGGGCACGGCGGCCTCGCCTTCGCCGAGATCCTCGCGTTCACGGTCATCCTGGCGGTGGGTCTCGTCTGGGCGTGGGCGCACGGCGACCTCGAGTGGATCAAGCGGCTCGCGGAGCCCGCGCCGGCGCCCTCGGCGCGCAAGGCCGCTCAGGCGAACTGAACGAGGACGACGATGGCCAGCGATTACGCCCACGATCCCGGCGCCGGCGCCCAGGTCCTCACGACCCGGACGACCGTCGTCGAGGACATGCTCAACCTCGCCCGCAAGAGCTCGGTCTGGTTCCTGCTCTTCGGCCTCGCCTGCTGCGGCATCGAACTGATGCAGACGGGCGGCCCGCGCGCCGACCTCGACCGCTTCGGTTCGGTCCCGCGCGCGACGCCCCGCCAGAGCGACCTCATGATCGTCGCCGGCACGCTGACCTACAAGATGGCGATCCGCTGCCGGCTTCTCTACCAGCAGATGCCCGAGCCGAAGTACGTCCTCTCGATGGTCTCCTGCGCCACCTGCGGCGGCCTCTTCCAGTACAGCTACTCGGTGGTGAAGGGCGTCGACAAGATCGTCCCGGTCGACGTCTACGTCCCCGGCTGCCCGCCGCGGCCCGAGGCGCTCACCGAGGGCTTCATGCGGATCCAGGACCTCATGATGCGAGAGCGCTGGAAGGCGAAGATGCGCCCGCACCACGAGGAGAAGCTGGGCGTGCAGTACGACGTCCCGGAGACGGTCTGAGCGAGGTCCTCGATGGCACTGACAGCCGAGCAGATTCACGCCGCGGTGTCGGCGAAGTTCGGGGAGGCGGTGGGCGCGCTCGCCCCGCCGGCGAAGGACCCCTTCTTCACCGTGAAAGCGGACGCGCTCCTGGACGTCTGCCGGTTCCTCAAGACGGAGCCGGCGCTCGCCTTCGACTTCCTCGAGGACGTGACCGCGGTCGACCACCCGAAGGAGAACCTGATCCGCGTCGTCTACCACCTCTGGAGCTACCGGCTCCGCCACGGCATCGTGGTCAAGGTGGAGTGCGACCGGGCGTCTCCGAAGGCGCCGTCGGTCGAGCCCGTCTGGAAGACCGCCGACTGGATGGAGCGCGAGGTCTACGACCTCTTCGGCGTGAACTTCGAGGGCCACCCCGACCTGCGCCGCATCATGATGCCCGACGACTGGGTCGGCCACCCGCTCCGCAAGGACTACCAGGAGGCGGGCGGCTACGAGAACATCTCGAACGTGCGCGACAGCTCGCTCGTCGAGTACCGGCGCATGGACGACGCGGTCCGCGAGGCGGCGGAGAAGAAGGCCGCCGAGGCCGCCCCGCCGGCACCGGCCGCGGCCCCGCTCGCCCCGACCGGCACGGTCCACTGACAGAGGACGAGGATGGACGAACTGGTCATCCAGAAGCTCGGGACGGTGACGGACGAGGAGATGGTCCTCAACATGGGGCCGCAGCACCCCTCGACCCACGGCGTGATCCGCTTCGTCGTCAAGGCGGACGGCGAGATCATGAAGGTCGCGGTGCCGGTGGTCGGCTACCTCCACCGCGCCATCGAGAAGATCGGCGAGATCGTCACCTACCCCCAGTTCATGCCGTACACCGACCGGGCGGACTACCTCGCCGCGATGTTCGCGAACGAGGGCTACGCGCTCGCGGTCGAGAAGCTGATGGGCCTCGAGGTCCCGGTCCGGGGCCAGTACTGCCGCGCCATCTCCTGCGAGCTGAACCGGATCGCGAGCCACCTCATCTCGGTCGGCACGATGGGGCAGGACATCGGCGCGCTCACGCCGTTCGTTCACGCCCTGCGCGAGCGGGAGAAGATCAACGACCTCATCGAGGAGCTGTGCGGCGCCCGGCTCACCTACAACTACCACCGCGTCGGCGGGGTCGCCTTCGACATCCCCGACGGCTGGATCGACGAGACCCGCCGCTTCCTCGACCACTTCGAGAAGATCCTCGACGAGTACGACCGGCTGCTCACCTGGAACGAGATCTACGTGAAGCGGCTCGCCGGCCTCGGGGTCATCCCGGCCGAACTGGCGATCGACTACGGCCTCGTCGGGCCCAACCTGCGCGCCTCCGGCGTCGACTGGGACCTGCGGCGCGACGCCCCCTACGGCTGCTACCGCGACTTCCAGTTCCAGGTGCCGGTCGGCAAGGGCTGGGTCGGCAAGATCGGCGACTGCTTCGACCGCTACTACGTCCGCATCCTCGAGATGCGCCAGAGCGTCGCGATCTTGCGGCAGGCCTTCGACAAGCTCCCTCCGGGCGAGGTGCTGCACCCGAAGGTCCCGAAGAAGATCAAGCCCGCGGCCGGCGAGGCGTGGGCCCGGGTCGAGAGCGCGCGCGGCGAGATGGGCTACTACGTCGTCGCGGACGGCGCCTCCGAGAAGGCCTGGCGCGTCCGCATCCGCACCGGCTCGTTCACCGCGATGGGCATCATCGAGCCGCTCAGCCGCGGGATGATGATCGCCGACCTCGTCGCATTCATCGCCTCGCTGGACGTCGTGGCCCCGGAGATCGACCGTTGATGTCGGTCGCCGATAAGGGCGCATCTGCTTCGTTGCTCGGTCGCTGCGCTGCTCGGCGTTCAACATCGTACGCTTCCGCTGCTCGCTCGGACGCGCCGCGCATCCGCACCCTTCTCGGCAACCTCCACGAACGCCGTTGGGCCTTCCCCGAAATCCAGTAGGAACTTCATGCAAGCGCTCGCCGACAGGCTCATCCACTCGCTCGGGCACGACCCCTCGACCTGGGCGTACACGCAGCTCGTCTACCTCGTCTTCATGCTCATCGTCGGCGGCGCGCTCACCACCTTCGCCGCGGTCTTCTCGGGCGTGCTCTCGTGGTACGAGCGGCGCGTCGCGGCCCGGATGCAGAGCCGCATCGGGCCGAACCGCGTCGGCCCCGGCGGCTTCCTCGTCTGGGTGGCCGACGCGCTCAAGCTGATCACCAAGGAGGACGTGATCCCGGCCGAGGGCGACCCGATCCTCTTCCGGATGGGGCCGTACTTCGTGGTCACCGGGCTGGTGCTGACCTTCGTCGCCCTGCCCTTCGGCGACCGGCTCATCGCGGCCGACATGAACCTCGGCCTGTTCTACGTCCTGTCCGTGACCGCGCTCGTCGTGGTCGGCATCATCATTAGCGCCTGGTCGTCGAATTCGAAGTGGTCGCTCGTCGGCGGCATCCGCTCGGCCGCGCAGGTGATCAGCTACGAGATCCCGGCCGGCCTCGCGGTGATGGTGCCGGTGCTGCTCGCCGGATCGCTCTCGACCCAAGGGATCATCCGCGCCCAGGGCGGCCCCGACTCCGGCAGCTTCTGGCAGATCGGCGGCTGGCCGTGGAACTGGTTCTGCTTCGACGACCCGATGGCCTTCGTCTCGTTCTTCGTCTTCTTCACCGCCGCCCTCGCCGAGGGCAACCGGACGCCCTTCGACCTGCCCGAGGCCGAGAGCGAGCTCGTCGCCGGCTACAACACCGAGTACTCCGGGATGCGCTTCTCCTACTTCTTCCTCACGGAGTGGGCGAACGTCTGGGTGATGTCCGCGCTCGCGACGCTGCTCTTCCTCGGCGGCTGGCAGATCCCGGGCGTCGCGCCGGCGGCGGTCGACCACAGCGCGGGGCTCGTCTTCGCCTCGGTCCTGATCTTCGTCGTCAAGACGCTGCTCCTCGTCAACGTCGTCGTCTGGCTGCGCTGGACCCTGCCGCGCATCCGCGTCGACCAGATGATGATCCTCTGCTGGAAGTACCTCGTGCCGATCGAGATGGGCGCGGTCCTCTTGACCGCGCTCTGGATGTGGGGCTTCTCCTACCTCCCCTCGGCCGCGGTGTCGGCGTTCCACCTGCTCTTCTTCGTGGTCGCGGGCGCGGTGCCGCTCTACTTCTTCGTCCGACAGACCGCGCAGAACCTTCGCCTCACCGGCGACCACGTCGACCTGACGAACTGGTAGTTCCCGGCTCCGCACACGCACCGCGCGTGTCGCCGAGCCGCGGCGTGGCCGCTAGATTGCCCGCTTTCCCCCGTCCCGAGGAGGGGACATGACGACTGCGACGACGCTCCTGGTGCTCTGG
>DAIDIT010000128.1 GCA_027451705.1 Pseudomonadota bacterium | reverse complement strand
GCTCTGGGGGCTGCTCGGGGTCGCGCGGGCGCTGTCCGTCTCGGGGCGGCTTCCGCCCGTGGTCTGCGCGTTCGCGCCCGAAGCCGCCGGCCTGGCGCTCGGGCTGCTCTTGCTCGGTCACGCGGGGCGCAGGACGTCCTGGTAGGCCGCGAGCGCCGCGTCCACCGCGGGCGTCCAACTCCGGTATCGGGCGGCGCGGGCCGAGCAGGCCGCGGCGAGCGCGGAACGCCGCGCCGGCTCCGCGACCAGCGCCGCGATCGCCTCCCTCCAGCGGGCGGGCCGGTCGGGTGGCAGGAGCGCACCGCTGCCCTCCCAGATCTCGTCGAGCGCCGAGCCGGCGCCCGCGAGCACCGCCGTCCCGCAGGCCGCGGCCTCGAGCGGCGGCAGCCCGAAACCCTCGTAGCGCGAGGGGAAGAGAAAGATCGAGGCGCCGGCGTAGAGGGCGGGGAGATCGTCGTCCTCGACGCGCGGGAGGAGCTGGATCCCCGGGGCCGGGCCGAACCCCGTGCCGGCGAGGACGAGCGGGAGCGGGAGCGACGGCGCGAGGTCGAGGAGCAACCCGGCGTTCTTGTGCGGACGGCCGTTGCCGACGTGGAGGAGGTAGGAGGCGGGCAGGCCGAGCTTCTCGCGGACGCCGGCGACGCGCCCCTCGGGCGGCGGGGCGAACTGCGGTCCGACCGCGTTCGGCGCGATCCGGATCCGGTCGTGCGGCAGGCCGAACCAGCGCGCGATCTCGGCGGCCGCGAACCGGCTGACGGTGAGGACCCGTGCGCGCCGCGCCGCCGGAGCCACGAGCCTCGCGTAGTAGCTGCCCCGTCCCGGACCCGACCAGCCCGGCAGCGCGAGGTGGTTCACGTCGTGGAGCGTGAGGACCAGCGGCCCGTGCCAGGCCGCGGGGACCGAGAAGCTCGTGGCGTGGAAGAGGTCCGCGCCCTCCCGCCGCAGGAGCCACGGCAGCTCGATCTGCTCCGCCGGCGAGAGGAACGCCGCCCGCGCCTCGACCAGCCGATCCGTCGGGCGCACGGGGGAGAGCGTTGCGCCGCGGCGGCACAGGCCGAGGTAAGAGAGCCCCGGGACCGCCGGCAACCCCTCCCAGATCGCCTGCGCGTACCGCGCGATCCCGTGCGGCCGCGCCGAGACCATGCGCAGGTCGATCGCGATGACGCGGACGTCACCCGCGCGCCGCACCGCCTTGACCGACATGGGGTGCGAGTCTATACACCGCTCCCTTCATGGCCGCTCGGCTTTCGACCATCACCCAGCCCGCAGAGGGCCTTCCCCAGCGGATCCTGGTCGTCTCCAGCTATCCCCCCACGCATTGCGGTATCGCCGCGTACGCCGCGCAGCAGGTCGAGGCGCTCCGGCGGCAGGGACATGAGGTCACCGTGGCGTCGCTGGACGGCCGCGGTGACGCCGACCTCCACTTCTGCCTCGTCGAGCCGGCCGAGATCGCGCGGCTCAGCCGGATCGTCCCCCGCTACGACCGGACGATCCTCCACTACCAGAGCGGCTTTTTCTTCCGCAGCCTCCGCAAGCGCGAGCTGTGGGTCAAGAACGTGCTGCTCGCCGAGCTCTTCCGGCAGGGCGTCGAGGTCGTCTGCCACGAACTGGACGACGCGAGGCTCACCCGCGCGCTCGGCCGGATCAACATGGCGCTCGAGCACGCCAAGTGGCGCGCAGCCCGCAAGATTGTCGTGCACACGTCGGTCGAGGCGGAGAACCTCCGGCGGCTCTTGCCGGGCCTGCCGATCGAACTTCGCGAGCACCACGCCGATTTCGTGAGGCGCTGGAGCCTGGACCGCGAAGTCACGCGCGATCGATTCGGCGTCCCGCGGGACGCGAAGGTCTTCCTCTGCATCGGCTTCCTCCAGCCCCACAAGGGGTTCGACCGGGCGATCGACGCCTTTGCGGGGATCGACGACCCGTCCGCGCGCCTGTACATCGTCGGATCGACCCGCCTCGACGACGCTCCGGTCGTCGACTACGTCGCGCTCTTGCGCCGCCTCGCCGCTCTCGATCCGCGCGTGAGTCTGATCGAGCGCTTCGTCTCCGACGAGATTTTCGACGGTTGGATCACCGCGGCCGACGCCGTGCTCATCCCGTATCGCGAGATCTGGTCGTCCGGCGTCGTCGCCCGGAGCCGACTGCTCGACCGGCCCGTCATCGCCGCGGACGTGGGCGGCGTGCCGGCGCAGCTCGGTCCCGGGGACATGATCTTCCGGGACGATCGCGAGCTGGAGAACTGCCTGCGTGCCGCGGCGGGCGGCAAGCCCGGTCCGAAACGGGCAAGCCCGAGAGGTGATGACCTGCGCATTGCCGCGGTCGTGCCGTGGTACGGGGCGGACGTCGAGGGCGGGGCGGAGACGATCTTCCGCGGCGTCGTCGAGCGGCTGGCCGGTCGCGGAGCCCAAGTCGAGGTGCACACGACCGCCGTCCGCGGCTACGCGAGCGATTGGGCGGTCGACGCCCGGCCGGCGCACGAGATCGTCGGTGGGATCCCGGTCCACCGCTACCCGGTCGAGCCCCGGGACGTCGTGCCCTACGAAGCGGCGAACGCGAAGATCTGCCGGGGGGAGCAGCCGACGTCGGAGGAGCTGCGGGCCTTCGAGACCCAGATGCTCCGCTGCCCAGGTCTCTCCGTGGCCGTCGCGCGGCGGTCGCGGCAGGTCGACCTCGTGATGCTCGGTTCCTACATGTTCCAACCGACTTTCGAGGCGGCGGCGGCGTGCGCCGGCAACGCGGTCCTCGTGCCCTGCCTTCACGACGAGCCGTACGCGCGCCTGCCGGCGTACCGGCGGATGTTCCGAGAGGCGCGCGGGCTCCTCTTCAAGTCGGCGCCGGAGCGCGACCTCGCGCAGCGCCTCTACGGCGTCGACCCGGAGCGCTGCGCCGTCGTGGGCGACGGATTGGACATGGATTGGGTCGTGGCCCCGGATGCCTTTTCCCGGCGCCGCCACGCCGACCGGCGCTTCGGTCTCCACGGCTTCTTCCTCTACGTCGGCCGCAAGGAGGAGGGGAAGGGTTTCCCTCTCCTCATCGAGCGGTTCCGCGCCTACCGGCGAAAGCGACCGGAAGCAAAGCTCGCGCTCGTCGGCCCTGGCCAATTCCAGCCCGACGCCGCCGACGGCGGTTCGATCGTCGACTTCGGCTTCCTGCCCGAGCCGGAGAAGCGAGAGGCACTCGCGGCGGCGATCGCGCTGATCCAGCCGTCGCGGTTGGAGGCGTTCTCGCTCACGCTGATGGAGAGCTGGCTGGCGCGGCGCCCGGCGATCGTGCACGGCGGCTGCGCGGTGACCCGGGGGCACGTCGAGGCGTGCGGCGGCGGCCTTTGCTTCGAGGCACAGGACGAGTTCGATGCCGCCTGCGACCGACTCCGCGACGACCCGGAGCAGGCGTGGCGCATGGGGATCGCCGGCCGACGCTACGTGACCACGCGCTACACCTGGGACGCGGTGATCGACCGCTACCTCGAAGCGCTCGCTCACTTCCGGTCTCTCGCAGGGACCGCGCGCATCGCACTGTCGGGGTAAACCATGAGCGTCCTTCAGGCACGTCGTTACTGGGATGGGCGCGCGCGCCGCGATCCCCTCGAGGCGGTCTTCGCGACCCAGGACGAGGAGGTCTTCTGGCGCAGCGGCGAAGAGGAGATCGAGCGGATGGCGGAGGAGGGCTTCCTGCCGCCGGGAACCAGGGCCCTCGATTACGGCGCCGGAATCGGGCGCTTGAGCCTGCCGCTCTCGAAGCGCACTGCCTCGCTCGTCTCCGCCGACATTTCGCGCGACATGCTCGCCGCGCTCGAGGCCAAGCGAACCGCGCCGCACCACGACACGCTCCTCGTCCGCCCCTGCCAGGCGCTCGGAGGCCCCTTCGACCTGATCGTCTCCTTCCTCGTCCTCCAGCACATGCCGCCGATCTCGGCGCGGCTCGTGCTCGCGCGGTTTGCCCAGGCGCTTGCCCCTCGAGGTCGGGTCGTGATCGACCTGCCGGTCATCGAGTGGGAGGACCGGCACGCGGAGCTGCACTGGCCGAACCTTCCACCCGACGACCTGTGGGAGTCCCGCTACTACCGGGAGGGGGAGATCGGCGACTTCCTCTTCGCCCCGGCCGGTCTGGAGGTCGATCGGCTCTGTGCGACCATCCGGCCCGACCGGAAGGCGATCGTCCTGCGGCACGACGGCTCTGCGGTGACGACGCGCATGCGGCGCCTCGCGCGGGCTTCCCTGCGCGAGGCGCTCGGCTACGACGTGCATGCTTGGACCCTTCATCGGGCCGCCAAGGCGCGAGCGGGCTAGCCCCAATGCCGGTGAGTTAAGCAAGGCGAGTGCTCCCGCGTGCTACGTTTCGTGCGTAGTTGCTCATCTTGATCTTCACGGCACGGGCGTAGCGGCGCGTGCTGCGGGGAGGGAGGACGAGCAAATGTAGGTCAT
>DAIDIT010000127.1 GCA_027451705.1 Pseudomonadota bacterium | reverse complement strand
CTGGCCGGCCGCGCCGGCGGCGGCGAGCTGAACGCGCTGCTCGGCCGCGGGAGCGAGTTCGAGGGCAAGCTCTCGTTCGAGGGCACGGTCCGCATCGACGGAAAGTTCTCGGGCGAGATCCACACCAACGACGTGCTCGTGATCGGCGAGGGGGCGCGGGTGCAGGCCGAAATCGTGGCCGGATCCGTCGTCGTCAACGGCGAGGTCCAGGGCAACATCAAGGCAAAGACCTCGATCGAGCTGCACCACCCGGCGAAGGTCCGCGGGAACCTCGAGACCCCGGCGCTCTCGATCGACAAGGGCGTCGTGTTCGAGGGGAGCTGCAAGATGGAGCAGCTCGGCCAGCCGGCCCAGAAGCCCGCGCTCGCGGTCCCGACGCCCCTCAAGAAAGAGGCGTGACGCCATCGCTTCGCCCCCCGCTCCGCCGAGGAACGGGCGGGCGGGCGGGCAGCGCCACCCCGGGCGTTCACATCCTGTAGCGGAACCCGGATCGGCCGCCGGCCGGCTCGCGGGGGGGAGGGCAATCGTGGGCGCGCTCAAAGGCTCGTGGACCATCCTGAAGATTGGCCACATCCCCATCCGGCTCCACTGGAGCATGCTGCTCATCCTCCCCTACCTGGCGTTCGTCATCGGCTACCAGTTCAAAGGGGCGGCGCACCTCGCCGGGGTCGCGCCCCAGCGGCTGACGGTCGGCCCCTACGTTTGGGGGCTCGCCATCGCCGTCGCGCTCTTCGTCTGCGTGCTCCTCCACGAGCTGTCGCACATCGCCGTCGGGCTGCACGCCGGGGCCGAGGTCCACGACGTCACCCTGATGATGCTCGGCGGCGTCACCAACATGACCCGGCTGCCCCGGTCGGCGGGATGGGAAGGGCTCATGGCGTTCGCCGGCCCGCTCGCCTCCGGCCTGCTCGCGGCCCTCTGCGGGCTCGCTTACCGGATGGAGCCCCGCGCGGCCGTCGACCTCCGCTTCGGGACGTTCTACCTCGCGGAGATCAACCTGGTCCTCGCGATCTTCAACCTCCTGCCGGCCTTCCCGATGGACGGCGGCCGGATCCTGCGGGCCGTCCTCCAGCACTTCTTCGGACGGGTGAGGGCGACGCGCGGCGCCGCGCTCGTCGGCCGCACGCTCGCCGTCCTCTTGGGCCTGCTCGGCCTCTACGTCGGCAACGTGCTCCTGATGCTGATCGCGGTCTTCATCTTCGTGGCCGCGGGCGGGGAGTCGCAGCAGGTCGAGCTGGACGATCTCGTGCGCCGCTTCACGGTCGGGCAGGTCATGGAGCGGCACCCGCCGATGGTGGACCCGATGGCCACGATCTCGGAGCTGGCCGACCGAATCCGGGCGACGGGCGAAGGGGTCTATTTCGTGGTCTCGCCCGAGGGGAACCTCCTCGGCGGCGTCCTCGCGAGCCAGGTCCTCGGCATGCCCGCGCCGGAGGCGCAGGCGGCGAAGGTGACCGTGCTGATGCAGTCGCAGCTCCCGCTCGCGACCCCGCAGGAGCCGCTCGAAACCGCGCTGCGCGACCTCGCCGGCGCGCACTTCCCCCGCATGCCCGTCGTGGACGGCGACCGACTCGTCGGCGCCCTGGGCCCCGAGGTCTTCGGCAACCTGCGGCGCGGCCAGGCGCTCGAGCGGCAGGGCGCCGCCATCTGGCGACGCCGCCGCGAGGCCTGATCGGCGGCGGCGGGCCGCGGCCCGTTGACCGGGAGGGGGCGTCCGACTACATCGTCCCCATGGGCGCATGGGCCTCGGCCTTCAACCTGATTGCCTGGGGCTATGTCGCGATCGCCGGCTGGACGATCGTGCGGCTGCTTCGGGCCGGGAAGGCGACCTTCGACGACGAGCTGACGCTCTCCGACCGGAGGCTCGTGGGGGCGGCCGCCTTCTACCTCGCGACTCCCATCGGCGTCGTGCTCCACGAACTGGGCCACTGCGTCGTCGTCTGGCTCTTCGGCGGCCGGATCGTCGACTGGCACTTCCTCTTCTACTGGGGCTACGTCGTCCCGAACCGGAGCTTCGGCGACTACGGCGACTTCGCCGTCGCGCTCGCCGGCAACCTCGTCACCGTCGCGATCGGCGCGGCGGCCCTCCTCCACGTCCTCCGCCGGCCGGCGAACGCCGCGTGGAACCTCTTTTGGCTCCGGATCGCCGAGATCCACCTCTCGATGGCGCTGGTCTTCTACCCGCTCATGTGCCTCATCGGCTTCCCGGGCGACTTCCAGGCGATCTACCGGCTCGACACCGCGCCCGTCTCGGCGCCTCTGCTCGCCGTCCACCTCGCCGCCGTCGGGCTCCTGTGGAAGGCGCGGCGGGGACCCGCCGGGGCGCGGCTGCAACTCGTCGCGGGGCCGCTCTGGGACGAGGTGTCGACCGCGCGCCGGAAGCTCGCGGCCAATCCCGGCGACGTCTGCGCGCTCCTCCAGATCGCCTGGGCCCACCTCGCCGTCGGCCTCTGCGCGGACGCCCGTCCCTCGATCGAGGCCGCCCTCGAGCGGCGACCCGATCTCCCGGCCGCGCACGCGATGCTCGGCCAGGCGCTCGCCTGCGAAGCCTCGGCGCGGGCCAGCGTCGAGTTGGAACGCGCCCTCGCCGACCCCGCGCTCGATCCGCTCCTCGCCGCGACGAGCCACCTCGCGCTCGCGCGCATCCGCGTCGAGGAGGGGGCCGTCCAGCGCGCGCTGCCGCACGCCTGCGCCGCGCTCCGTGGGCTGCCCCGCGACCCGGAGGCCGCCCAGCTCGTCTGGGATGTCGCCGAGACCCTCGGCGAACCGACCCCCGAAGCCCGGGGGGCGCTCGACCAGGCCGTGACGCGCGGGAACGCCGTCGCCCGCCAGGGCCTCGAGGCGCTCGAGCGGCTCTCGCGCGACCGCGCCCTCGCGCGCTAGCGCCGCCCGCGGGCGCCACGACGATCCCGACATCCTGAAGGCGCGAGGCTTCTTGGCCGGGTCCGCCGCGTGGTCCGGCCGTCCGAACTTTATTTTTACACCGCAGGTGTGGACCGCTAGTACAGGAGCGTGCCGCTGCCTCGATTCCAACGACTCGACGCAGGAAAGCGGGCCGCGCTCCTGCGGACGGCGGCGAAGGTGTTCGCCGAGAAGGGGTTCGAACGCGCCTCGCTGAACGGCATCCTGGCGGCGGCCGGCCTGGGGAAGAGCTCGTACTACTACTACTTCGCCGACAAGGAAGACCTCCTCGTCACCGTGCTCGAGGACCTCTTTCACCAGATCGAACGGGAGAGCGCACGCCCCGATCTCGCCCGGCTCGACGCGACGAACTTCTGGCCGGAACTGGAGGCCTGGTCGGCGCGGTCGGTCCGGGTGACCGCGAGCCACCCGGAGGTGATCGCCCTCGCCCGCGAAGCCCTCGCGATCTTCCGTTCGCCCGAAAAGCACTTTCCGGCCTTCGTCGCCGAGGTGATGGCGGAGTACCGCGCGCTGCTCCTGGCCGGCCGCAAGCTCGGCTGCGTCCGCGCCGACATCGACGTCGACTGGCTCGTCGCCATCACGCGCGCGGCGGACCAGGCGGTCGACGAGCGGTTCGCCGGGACGGCGGGTCACTGGGACCTCGCCGAGCACATCCGCATCGCATTCGACGTCTTTCGCCGGCTGGTCGAGGCCAGGAAATGATCGATGGCCGACGTCCTCCTCAGCGGCCGGCCGCTCGCCAAGCGCTACCAGATGGGCGACGTCCAGGTCGTCGCCCTCCACGACGTCGACTTCGACCTGCGCGACCGCGAGCTGGCGGTCCTGCTCGGGCCCTCGGGCAGCGGCAAGTCGACGCTGCTCAACCTCCTCGGGGGCCTCGACCGCCCGTCGAGCGGCACGATCGCCTACCGCGGCCAGGACCTCTCCCGCGCGACCGAGCCCGAGCTGACGCGCTACCGCCGGGCCCACGTCGGGTTCGTCTTCCAGTTCTACAACCTGATCCCGAGCCTCACCGCGCGGGAGAACGTCGCGCTCGTCTCGGAGATCTCCGAGCGGCCGATGAAGCCCGAGGAGGCCCTCGACCTCGTCGGCCTCTCGGAGCGGCTCGATCACTTCCCCTCGCAGCTCTCGGGAGGGCAGCAGCAGCGCATCGCCATCGCCCGCGCCATCGTCAAGCGGCCCGAGATCCTCCTGTGCGACGAGCCGACGGGCGCCCTCGACGCCGAGACCGGCCGCCTCGTCCTCGAGGCGATCGAGCGGGTCCACCGGGACCTCGGCACCGCGACGGCCATCGTCACCCACAACGCGCCGATCGCCCAGATGGCCGACCGGACGATCACCCTGCACGACGGCCGGATCGCCTCCGACGTCCCGAACGCCCGGCGCCTCTCGCCGAAAGAGATTCGGTGGTGAAGGCGCTCGACCGAAAGCTCGTCCGCGACCTGCTGCGGATGCGGGGCCAGGCGATCACCATCGCGCTCGTGATGGGCGTCGGCATCGCGCAGCTCTTCGCGTTCGTCACCATGTACCAGTCGCTGGAGGCGAGCCGGGACGTCTACTGCGCGCAGTCCCGCTTCGCGGACCTCTTCGACCACCTCGACCGGGCGCCCCGCGCCGTGCTCTCGCGGCTCGCCGAGATCCCGGGCGTGGCGCAGGTCGAGGGGCGGGTCGTCCAGGACGCCCCGCTCGTGATCCCCGGATCCCGCGCACCGGTCCTCGGCCACTTCGTCGGGCTCTCCGACCATCCCGATCGGCGGCTGAATCGGTTGCAGATCGTCGAGGGCCGCGACGTCGCGCCCGGCCACGGCGGCGAGGTGGTCGTGAGCGCGTTCTTCGCGGACGCCCGCAAGCTGCACGCCGGAGACTTCCTCACGGCGGTCCTCGGGGGACACCTGGTCCGGCTCTCGATCGTCGGCGTCGGTGTCTCGCCGGAGTTCCTCTACGTCGCCAACCCCCGCACGGGCTTCATCGACAGCGAGAACTACGGCGTGCTCTGGATGGACGGCACGGCCGTCGCGACGGCGTTCGGCCTCGGCGGAGCGTTCGACGACGTGGCCGCGTCGTTCGCCGCCGCGGCCCACCCGCAAGACGCCGTCTCGGCCTTCGACCGGCTCCTCGCCCCCTGGGGCGGCACAGGCGCCGTGCTGCGCGCGGACCAGCCCTCGGCGAAGGTCCTGGACCTCAAGATCGACCAGTACCGCAAGATGGTGAAGGTCGTCCCCGCGATCTTCCTCGGCGTCGCGGCCTTCATCCTGAACCTGGTCCTCTCGCGCCTCGTCGCCACCCAGCGCGACCAGATCGCGACCCTCAAGGCGCTGGGCTACGACACCGCGGCCCTCGCCCGGCACTACCTCCTGCTCGCCGCGGCGATCGGCGTCCTGGGCGCGGCCCTCGGGCTCGGGCTCGGGAGCGTCGAGGCCCGCGACGCGATCCGGATCCTCGGCAAGTACTTCAACCTGCCGCTCCTGGTCTACCGATTCAACTGGGCCGCCGCGGGCGCCGGGATCGCGGCGAGCGTCGCGGCCGGGCTGCTCGGCGCCCTCGCGCCGGTGCGCAGGACCGTCCGCCTTCCGGCGGCGGAGGCGATGCAGCCCGAGGCCCCCGAGAGCTTCGCCCCGACCGTGATCGAGCGGCTGCGCATCGACCGGCTCTTCGGGGTCGCGGGCCGGATGGTGCTGCGGGACGTCGAGCGCCACCCGTTCCGCCTCACCCTCTCCGCCGTCGCGGTCGCCTTCGCCACCGCGATCCTGCTCGTCGGGAGCACGATGGTCGACTCGCTCGACCGGGCGCTGACCGTGCAGTTCACGCAGGTCGAGGGCGAGGACCTCGCGGTCGCCTTCGACCGGCCGCGGAGCGCCGGGGCGCTCGCGGACCTCGACCACGTGCCGGGGGTCGTCCGCGCCGAGGCGCAGCGGGTCGTGCCCGCCCGGCTCCGGTCCGGCTGGCGGGAGCGGACGCTCTCGATCGTGGGCGTCCCGCGGAACGCCACGCTGCGGCGCTTCCGCGACGTCGAAGGCCGGCGGCTCGCCGTGCCGGCCGGGGGGCTCGTGCTGTCGCGCCCGCTCGGGAAGATGCTGGATGTCCGCCCCGGCGACGCGCTGGACGTGCGGGTCCTCGAGGGCGCGCAGCCGCGCCTGCGCCTTCCCGTCGCCTCCTTCGTCGACGACATGACGGGCCTCTCCGCCTACGCGGATCTGGACGATCTCGACCACTGGCTCGGCGGGGCGAGGGCCGTCTCGGGCGCGCTCCTCGCGGTGGACCGCAGCCGCTTTCCCGACATCCAGAGGCGGCTGATGCGGCTGCCCGCCGTCGCCGGCTTCAGCCGCCCCGACCTCGATCGGCAGCAGTTCGAGTCGCAGGAGTCGAACGCGCTGCGGGCCCTCGGCGTCATGCTCGCCATCTTCGCGGCGATCATCGCGGTGGGCCTGGTCTTCAACAACGCCCGGATCGCGCTCGCGGTCCGCGCCCGAGACCTCGCGACCCTCCGCATCCTCGGCTTCTCGCGCGGCGAGGTCGCGACGGTGCTGCTCGGCGAGCAGGCGCTCCAGCTCGTCCTGGGCGTCGCCCTCGGCCTGCCCCTCGGATGGGCCATGGGCGCGGCGATGCTGGCCTCCATCCCCCCCGACCTGTTCCGGGTGCCGGCGTGGCTGTCGCCGGGGTCGCTCATCGAGGCCGCCCTGGTCGTCCTGCTCTCCGGCTTCGCCTGCGCGCTCTACGTCCGCCGGGAGGCGGACCGGCTGGATCTCGTCGCGGTCCTCAAAGCCCGCGACTAGGAGCTTCCCATGAAGAAGAAACTCGTCTGGATCGGAATCGGGGTCGACGTCCTGGCGCTCGTCGCCGTCGGCTCCCGGCCCAAGCCGCTCCCGGTCGACGTCGCCGCGGTCACCCGCGGGCCGTTCCAGCTCACCGTCGACGAGGACGGCGAGACGCGGATCCGCGAACGCTACACCGTCTCGGCGCCCTTCGCCGGAACGCTCGCGCGCATCGCGCTGCGCCCGGGCGACCCGGTCGAGCCGGGGACCGTCGTGGCCCGCCTCGCGCCGCTGCCGAGCCCGCTGCTCGATCCGCGGGCGCGCCAGATCGCGGAGCAGCGCCTCGCCTCGGCCAAGGACGCCCACAGCCAGTCGCAGGCCGCCGTCGCCCGCGCCGAGGCCTCGCTCGAGCTGGCCCGCCAGACCACCGACCGCGACCGCGCGCTCGTCGGCGCGAATGCCGTGCCGCCGCAGGGGCTCGAGCGCGCCCAGACCGAACAGCGGATGCAGGAGGGCGAGCTGGCCTCGCTCCGCTTCGCGGAGAAGGTCGCCGCCCACGCGGTGGAGGAGGCACAGCTCGCCCTCGCGAGCTTCTCCGGCAGGACCTCCGCCGGCCAGCAGCTCGTGCTCACCTCGCCGGTCCACGGCGCCGTCCTCCACGTTCTGCGCGAGGACGGCGGCGTCGTCGCGGCCGGCCAGGCGCTCGTCGAGATCGGCGATCCCGCCTCGCTCGAGGTGGTCGTGCCGGTCCTCTCGCAGGACGCGGTGGAGCTGCGGCCGGGCATGCCGGCGACGCTCGACCACTTCGGCGGCGCCGGCGTCCTGCACGCCCACCTGCGAAGGGTCGAGCCGGCCGCGTTCACGCGCCTCTCGGCGCTGGGCGTCGAGGAGCAGCGGGTCAACGCGCTCCTCGACTTCGACGACCCCGCGGCCGCGCGCGGCCTCGGCGACGGCTACGCCCTCGAGGCCCACATCGTCACCTGGTCCGCGCCCGACGTCGCGCAGCTCCCGACGAGCGCGCTGTTCCGGGAGGGGCAGGGCTGGGCGGTCTTCGCCGTGCAGGACGGCCGCGCCGCGCTGCGCGCGGTGACCGTCGGCCACCGCGGCCCGCTCGAGGCCGAGCTGCGCTCCGGCCTGTCCGTCTCGACGCAGGTCATCGTCCACCCGGCCCCGACCCTGAAGGCCGGCGCCCTGGTCGCGGCCTCGGGAGGTTGAAAGATGACCCCGCGTCTCCCGCGCCCCTCGCGCGCCCACCCCGGCACGACCGCCCTCGCCGGCGCCCTTCGCGCCACCCGCTCGGCCGGTTTCGCCGCCGCGCTCCTGTGGGTCGCCGGGGCCGCGGGCGAGACCCTCACCATGGAGCAGGCCGTGGCGCGGGCCCTGGCGGACAACCCGCGCCTCGCCGCCCGGCGCGCCAGCTCCGCCGCGGTGGCCGAGGAGCGGCGGTCCGTCCGCGGCCGCCTGTTGCCCCAGGTCGCGGTGTCGGCGAACTACTACGACGCGAACTCGCCCGAGAGCTTCGACCTCGCCGGCCTGCTCGGCCCGGCGGCCGCCAAGTCCGGCGCCCCGTCGACCCTGTCGATCTCGGGCTTCCAGGTCGGCTTCGGCACCGTGACCGCCTCGCAGCCGCTCCTCGGCCTCTGGCACCGGGCCCACGAGCTCGCGGCCGCCTCGGACCGCGCCGCCTCCGCGCAGGAGGATCTGAAGACCGCGGAGGCGGACGTCCGCGAGCAGGTCGAGACGCAGTTCCTCGCGGTCTTCGAGGCGCGGGCGCTCGCCGGCATCGCGAAGTCGAGCCTCGGGCAGTTGCAGAAGCAGGCGCAGATCACCGCGGTGAAGCTCGCGCACGGCGTCGCCACCCGCGCGGACCTCCTCCGCGTGCAGGTGGCCATCGCCAACGCCCGGCAGCAGGGGATCCAGGCCGACGTGCAGGAGCGATCGGCGCGGGCGGCGCTGCTCGCTTCGATGGGGCTGCCGCCCGGGACGACCGGCCTCGACTTCGCCGCGCCCGCGGATCCGGAGGCGCAGCCCGAAGGGCCGGCCGCCGCGGAGGCGCAGCAATTCGCGCAGGGCCACCGCCCCGAGATCGCCTCGGCCGCCCACGCCGAGGCCGCGGCGCACCACGACGTCCTCGCGGCGCGCCTCTCGCTGCTCCCCGAGATCGACGCGAACGCGATGTACGTCCGGCTCGCCGGGCTCCCGTCGGCGCTCCCCGCCGACTACTTCACCCTCGGCTTCGGCCTCACCTGGCCGATCTGGGACTGGGGGCAGACGTACTACCGCTCGCTGGCGGCCGAGGACCGCGACGACGCGGCCGCCGCCGAGCTGCGCCAGGCCCGGAGCGAGGTGGCCCTCGAGGTCGATCGGCGGATCGAGGACGAGCGCGCCGCGGCGGCGGCCGTCGCGGTCGCCCACGACGCCATCGCGCAGGCGCAGGAGGCCTTCCGGGTGACCTCCGCGCTCGTCTCGGCCGGAGGTGCGACCACGACCGACCTGCTCGACGCCCAGTCCGCGCTCGCGCAGGCCGAGCTGAACCTCGTCCGCGCCCGCTACGGTGAGCTGCGTGCCCGCGCGGCCCTCCGGCGCGCGATGGGCCGCTGAGCGTCGTCCGGTCCGTCGACGGAGCGGGTCCTCCCCTCCCCCCCGAGGCGGGGAAAGGCCAGAATGGGGGTCGCAGCCGCGCGGCCCGGCGTCCCTCCCCGCGCGGCCACCCCCGCCTCGCGGAGGAGGGGCATTGCCGAAGCGCTGTGGTAGCTTCGGCCTCGCGTGCGCCCGGTCTTGCCGCTCGCGGTGTGGGTCCTCGTCGCGGTGGCGCCGGCCGCGGCCGAGGCCGTGCAGATCGACGGCCGCGTCGAGACCGACACCGGCTACGACAGCAACGTCTTCCGCGACTTCGAGGGCGACCCCGCCGCGCCGGTGCTCGGCGACGGCTTCGTGCAAGCCGACGGCCACCTCGATCTGCTCGCCCGGCCGTCGAGCCGCCAGCGCACCGAGCTGCTCGCCGACCTCGGCGCGCGCCTCTTCGCGACGCAGTCGCCCGCGGACACGGCCGTCGGCCAGGGGACCCTGACCCACGCCTTCGGCCTCTCGCCCAAGCTCGTCCTGCGGCTCGACCTCGACGGCAAGGACAAGTGGGCGGGCCCCGCGGGCGACTGGCCCGGCGACGACAACCGGACCTACGCCGACTACGGCGGCGGCGCGACCCTCGCCATCGGTCCCTACTGGAAGACGCGGCTCGAGCTGCGCGCCGGCTACCGGGCCTTCGACTACTTCTCCGACACGGACTTCAGCGAGCAGGGGCCCGCGCTGTCCGCCGACCTCATCGCGGCCCCGTGGCGCCGCCAGCGTTTCGTGCTCGGCTACCGCCTCTTCCCGCAGTTCTACCGCGGCCCGCAGATTGCCCCCGACGGCACGGCGTACGGCAGCCGCTTCGACTGGTACCACGTCGCCTCCCTCGACTACACGCTCACCGGGCCCGTCGTCCTCACCGCCGGCTACAGCTTCGTGGACGACGCCTCGAACGCCTACGGGGAGAGCTTCCTCCGCCACCGGCTCGAGCTGCTCGTGGGGGTCGTATTGCCCTGGGAGATCTACGCGGTCGCGACCGGGGCCCTCCAGCTCACGAGCTACCCCGACGGCCTCTACCTCTCGCCCCAGATCCTCCTGCTCGAGGACGACGACGACCTCGACGAGCTGTCGGTGAAGCTCAGCCGCGACGTGGGGAAGGGCTTCTCGGTCGAGCTGCGCTGGGGCTACTACGTCAACGAGCTCTTCCAGAACAGCCTCGCCTACCGGCGCCAGGTCGTCTACCTCGGCCTCGCCTACCGTCATTGACGCGCGGGGCCATGGCCCGTTACAGGAAAGGCCCATGAGCGAAGCCTCCCCCGAGCCCGAAAAGCCCGCCGCCCCGCCCGCCGAGCCGGCGGAGCCGCCCGATCCCGAGCTGTCGCTCGGCGCGTACTTCGGGGGCTACGCCATCATCTTCCTCGGCGCCATCGGCCTCGCGATGATCCTGGTTCTCGTCATGAAATTCGCCCGCTAGAAGCGGGTGCGGGCGCGCGGACGCCTCTCGCGGCCTTGCGAGAAGCGTCTCGTCGAGGGCGGAAACTTTCCGTCGGCGCACGAGAAGCGATTCGCCGGGGACGGAAGGTTCTCGCGCGTCGACGGAACGTTTCCGCCCTCGGTCGACCGCCTCTCGTGGGCCCGCGGAAGGTTCTCGCGGGCGTCCGAACACTTCTCGTCCGCGATCGAAAGGCGAGTCGTCCGCCACGGACGGTTCTCGTGGCGGGTCCTCCGCTTCTCGCCCGCGTCCGACCGGCAGAGGGGCGTCTTCCTCCGCTTCGGGAGCGCGGTCCTTCAGCGGAGGGGGGCGGCCACCCCGCCGTCGCGCGCCTTCGATTGCCGGGCGGCGTACGGGGAATGCGGGGCGGACTCGATGCGGTCGTGGGTGTCGAAGCTCCGAAAGCTGTGGGGCCCGATCTCGAACTCCCGGGTGTCGAGGCTCGGCCTTCCGGAGGGGTCGTAAGGATTGTCGCGCGCGACCTGCCAGTGGTAGGTCCCGGGCCTCACGTCGAAGCGGTAGATCCCCTGCGGATCGTCCTGCTTCCAGAGGATGGACTCGTCGCTCCGAAGGAAGGCGGCCGACCTCACCCGGTCCCTCGCGATGACCTTGAGCCCCGCGTGGCGGGCGTCCGCGCAGGCGCCGGGCCCCAGAAGCGTCACCTCCGCGCTCCTGTGGAGGTCGTCGCAGAACTCCTCGCTGCCGTCCCGGGCCGATCGGCTCTCGGGCGGGGGCGACGGCTTCCAGCTCTCCCGCCACGACTTCTCGGGCCGCGTGCTCCAGTAGGCGAGCGCGAGCGCGAAGACGAGGAGCGCGGCCGTCGCGAATCCGAGGACCCGCCACAGCCTCTCGTGGGAGGGCTGGGGCTTCTCGCGCGGCGCCTCCCGCGCCGCCCCCTCTTTCCCCAATTCTTCGCCGAGCCGAGAGAGCCGCTCGGGCAGCGTCGCGCGGGCGATCGACGCCTTCAGCGTCGCCACGACGTCGACCCCGCCGAGCCCGGCCGCGATCTCGAGCAGGTCGCGGGCCGCCGCGCCCGCGTCGCCCCGCGCCGACGGCGACGGATCGCACAGCTTCTGGACGAGCGCGACCAGCGCGTCGCACAGGCGGCGCTTCTCGGGCGGGGCGTCGGCCGGTATCTCGGGGAGGGGCGGCACGAGGTCCGGCGGCGACCCGGCTCCCGGGAAGTTGCGGGCGATCAGGCAGCGGAGGATCCGGCCGAGCGCGAACAGGTCGGCCTCGGCGCCGGCCTTCGCGCCGTCGCCGCGCTGCTCGGGCGCGGCGTAGGGCGCGGTGCCCGCCTTCGTGTCGAGCCAGCCGTCGACGAGGAACGCCCGGCCGTCGAGGTCGCACAGGACGTTCTCGGGCTTGAGGTCGAGGTGCAGCTCGCCCGCGCGCCTGCGGGCGAGCCGCTGCGCGATCTGCGCCCCGAGGGCCGCCGCCTCCGAAAAGCCGAAGTCCGGGTCGCCGGCCGAAAGCTCCGCGGCGTTGGGGCCGTGCACGTAGCGCATCGCGAACCAGAGCCAGGTCCCGGTCCGGAGCTCCGGCGGCACGGCCCGCAACACGCCGGGGGGGACGTCGAAGCTGCCGCCGAGGTCCTCCCAGGGATTGAGCCAGGGGTCGGGCTCGCCGCCCGAGCGCCGGAGCTGGGAGTCGAGGACCAGCCGCGCCTCGGCCTCGCCGCCGCGGAGCCGGACGATCTTGAGGGCGAGGAAGCGCCGCTGGTGCCGGTCGTAGCAGAGCAGCACCGCCCCCTGGCCGCCGCGCCCGATGAACGCCCGCTGCTCGAGGTCGAGCGGCATCGTCCGCTACCCCTCCCCGGGCTCCTCGGGATCCCGGGGCGCGGACTTCGGGAGCAGGCCGTAGGCGATGGCCTTGCGGCGGAAGGTCATCGGCGAGCGGAAGCCCATCAGCCGCGCCGCCTTCTTGATCTTCCCGTCGGCGCGGCGCAGCCCCTCGGCGATGAGCGACTTCTCGTAGTCCTCGATGAGGTCGGACGCGCGGTCGACGGACTGGAGGTTCGGCCGGGGCTTGGGCTTGCTCTCGCCGGCGGCGAGGAGCTGCCGGACCGTCGCCTCCTCGATCTCGTCGCCGTCGGTCAGGTCCGCCGCCGCGTCCACGAGGTGGATCAGCTCGCGGACGTTGCCCGGCCAGTCGTGGTCGTGCAGGGCGATCAGCGCCCCCTGCGAGAGCGCCGGCGGATCGGGCAGCCCGCGCTGGGCGAGGGCATGGGCGGCGATCGCCGCGATGTCCTCCTTGCGCTCCCGCAGCGGGGGGATCGTGAACGGGAGCCCCTTGATCCGCTGGTAGAGATCCGCGCGGAAGCGGCCGTCCTTCACCATCTGGTCGAGGTCCTGGAGCGTCGCGAAGCAGAAGCGGACGCTCGGCAAGAGGAGCTTCGTGCCGCCGACGCGGTAGAAGCCCTGGCCGTCGAGGAGCCCGAGGAGCTTCGCCTGCTTCTCGAGGGGCAGGTCGCCGATCTCGTCGAAGAGGAGTACGCCCCCCTCGGCCAGCTAGATCCGCCCCTTCTGCTCGGTCTTCGCGTCGGTGAAGGCGCCGGCCTCGTGGCCGAACAGCTCCTGCTCGAACAGCGGGCCGGGGAGCGTCGGACAGTCGACCTTGACGAGATCGAGCTTGCCGTTGACCATCTTCGCGAACCAGCGCGCGACCTGCCCCTTGCCCGTCCCGGTCTCCCCGAGGAGCAGGACGACCGCCTTGCCCCGCGCGGCCTTGATCAGGCCGGCGCGGAGCTTCTGCATGGCCGGGCTCTCGCCGATCAGGACCGCGCCCGCGACCTTGGCCGGCGGCCGCGCGAGAAGCTTCTGAGCGGAACGGACGAGGACCCGGGGGACCTTCGGGTTGCGGCTGAGCGTCAGCACCATCGCGTCCTCGAGCCGCTTCGCCTCGCCCTTCTCGAGCCGGACCCCGTTCAGGAACGTGCCGTGGCGGCTGCCCGTGTCCTGGAGGAGGAAGCCCCGGACGTCCTCGTCGATTCGCGCGTGCTTGCGCGACACCGCGCGATTCGGGAGTCGCAGACCCCCGAGCCGGAAGATCTCCTTGTGCCGGCCGATCAGGAGGCCGTCGCGCACGCCGATGGTCTGCACCCCCCGCTCGCCCTCGACCTGCAAGACGAGCCCCTCCTTCGAGGGGGCCGCGACCCCGTCCGAGGCGGCCGTCGGCTCCTGGGGGTCGAACGGGTCGTCGACGATTGCGTCCCCCGTCTCGAGTGATTCGAGCGCGAGGATCTTGGTGCGGCCCACCCGGCAGTGGTCGCCGTTGTAGAGCCGCGCCCGCACCGTCGTCCCGTCGGGGCAGGAGAGCGGCGCCTGCTCGGGCTCCTCCTCCGTGACCGTCGCCCGCAGTTGCCCCTTCGCCTCCCCGGACGCCACCCGGTCGATCGCGATCCGGCAGAGCCGCGCCGGGCCGCTCCCCGAGGGAAGCCGGATGTCCACCTCGGAGCCCGTCCCTGCGAGGTAGCTTCCGACGTCCACCGTCCGCGCCCGGACCGTCACCCCGTCGAGCAGGAAGAGGATCTGCATCCCCCGGCTCTACCGCGCCCGCGGGCGCGGCTCCATCCGTCATCTGGACGCGAACGGACGCCGCCGCATGAGGCTCAGCCAGCTCTCGCCCGCGTTGTGGAGGGCGAGCAGATCGTTCAGCTCCACGTCCTGCGGGGTCCCCGCCGCATACGGCCATCGGATGCTCTTCTTGAAATCGAGCGCCGGGACCGCGGCGTCCAGCGCCGAAGCCCCGCCGAGCGCGCGCAACCCGTCTTCGAGGCGCGGGATCTGTTTGAACAGCCAGTCCCACGTCTCCCCGTCGATGCCCGGCCTGAGCGAGAGGCGGTAGTTCCAGCGGAACTCGGGGAAGGCGATTGAGATCCGCTCCACCTCGTCCGCCCCGTCCTGGATCGCCATCGCCAGCTCTGGGATCCGCACGAAGTCGTAGAAGTTCACCCCCACGAGCCGCCGGTGCACCCGCTCGACCGCCTCCAGCGCGCTCTGGATCTCTTCGAGGGTGTGCACCGCGGCGGGCAGCGTCTGATCGGACATCGGAGGATTGGTCTAGTGGGGGGGCGGATGGAGCGGCACGGCGTCGACCACGGGAAGTACTTCGGCGCGAACGAACTCGAACCGCTCGGGGTACGAACTCGCGAGCAAATGCGCCGCCGTGACAACGCTCTGCCACGCCGCCGTGATTGCAGTCTTCGTCACCGGATGATCGGCCGAATCCTCGACTGGGACCTCGGAGCGAATCCACACGGGATGGGGCCCGTCGCCAGTCCGAAGAAGGCGCGCAAGAGCAACCTTCTCGACGACGCTCTGGAGCGCCACGGGAAGGATATCGTCGAGCGGACGGGCGCTGTTGATGGCAACCCAGCAAAAGACCATGCGTTCACTGGCGACGATCAGCACCGGAACGGTCAGGGCCTGGGCGGCCATCCCCTCCGGGAGAGGAAGCGGCCCACTCATCGTGAACTGCCAGATCCGTACCGGAGGCCCTGGAGGGTCATCCGACGGCACCAACCGCGTCTCGAAGTTCAGGTTCACCCCCAGGAGTGCCGCGGTGACGCGCTCGCGGAGAGCATCGATCAGTCCAGGCATGGGCTAGGTTGTCGATCGGCTGACAAGAGGGCCGGTCAGCGCGGGGGACGCCACAAACTGCGGTCCCCTGCTCGGATTCGGTGAGACGGTGGGGAGCCAACTGAAGTCATCGGTTCGCGATGCTTCGCCGGCTCGCTTCGATTGGGCAGAGATTGCGCGCGACCTCGGGACGGGCCGGACGATGATGTAACCTTCACCCGCAGCATTGCTCCATTCGTCAGGGATGGAGCGGTATCCTTTCGGGAGATGAGCCTGGGGTGGCTGAACGAGCTTCGCATGCAGGACCGCGGTGATCGCGGTGGCGTCTTCGAAGGCAATCGAGCGAGGCTCGGTCATGACGAGGTTGCCCGCCTCCTTCGCAGCAAATGAGCGGAGATCTTCTCGGGTGCGGACGGGCTCTCGGCGAATGCGTTCGACGACTGCCCGCCACGCTCGCTCGAACCGGACCTCGTCGAACATGGCCCATGGGAATCGTTCGTGGACCGCGACCAAATCTGGGAGGAACTTCTGTTCGACCAAGCCCCTTCCCGTCTCGAAGAGAAGAACCCCGATGTTGACCCCTTCGGCCCGCTCGGGATCGGGCCAGTACTGAACGAGCGTATAGAAGCCGGCGCAGCGGTTCATGCGGCAATCCTAGCGCCAATCGAGCCGTGCAGCCAGGGATCCGACCAGGTTCTCGCCGAGGTAGATTGCCCGGTCGAGGAGGAAGGTCCCGAGGGCCTCCCGCGCTTCGGCGCCGAGTCCCCAGTCGGCGGGGACCGCGGTGATTCGGCTCGCGGCTTCCCGCGACAGCGTTTGTGCGCGCTCGAGGGGCCTCTTCACGGCCTCTCGTGAGACATACCGGGAGAACTCCGGGAAGAGGCCGTAGAGTTTGGAATCCCGCACGGAGGCAAGGTTTGCGATCCGGGGGGTGATCTCTCTTCCGCAGGTAAAGCAGTGCGTGTGGTCGATCGCGAGCAGCCGGAGCATGCCAGGGGCCGTCCCCACGGGTGAGAGCAGCACGTTCCTCAGGTTTCGTCGGGCCTCCCCGGCGAAGCCAGACTCGGAGAACCGGTCGCAGTTGCGGGTCCAGGTATCCAGGACGACGAGTCCCGCAAGATCGCTTGGGTTTTCGAGGCACTCGAGATCCGCTTCGGTGCCGTCCCAGGGCCTGCTCGATTCTTCGCTGGCGCTCTCGTCGCGGGTGACGAACGCCGTGCCAGCCTTCGAGTGAGTCCCGTTCGAGTAATTGATCGCCTTGCCCTGGGGCAGGTTGACGAGTGCCCAGTCGAGTGTCTGGAGGCCGAGAAAAGCAGCGAGCCGCGTCCCGATGAGCTCGCACACCAGAGCGTGGGGTCCCTCTGGATTGCCAAGGGCCTTGAGATACCCCGTGCCGGCATCGGTTTCGACGACCGCCGTTCCGGTGCTCGTCTCGAGGACACGGATCACTTGATCGACCATCGTGGGCCGCCATCGTCCCTCCGGGCTCATTGCGGTCGCACCGTTTCAGAACTCCGGCGCTCGGGCTCGCTGTCACTTCCCCAGCGCGGCCTGGTGGGGGATGTCGGCCTCTTCGAGCGGCTCCTGCACGGCGTTTCGCAACTCGACTGGATCGAAGCCGGCGGGGTTGCGCGCCTCCACGGAGACCTCGATGTGCAGCCCGTCCTTGGCGGACTTGCCCGCGAGGGTCGAGATCGCCTGGCCGAGCTTGTACCAGAGGTCGCGGCCGTCGACCTTCGCGGTCAAGACGTAGTGGGTTCCGCGCTCTCCGCGGGCGACGGGCGCCGGCGTCTCGGGCAGGGGCAGCGCCGCTTGCTGGAGACGCTCTGCGACGGTCGGCGCAGCGGCCGGCGCAGGCGACACGGGCGAAACCGACGTCGGCGCGAACGATTCGGCGAGCGCGGGCGCCACCAGGAAAGCGTCTTCCTCGTTTCCGTACTCGTCCGGCCCGTGGCGTTCCCCGAACCGGACCCGGACGCCGTCGTGGGGCTTCAGGGAGGTGCCTTCGACGCTCGCGCCCGGGAGGTAGCCCAGGCGCCGGTCCTCGACGGCCTGCGCGAGCGCGTCGAGCAGCGGCGCGTCCGACCGCATCTTCGGGTACTCGAGGAAGGAGAAGAACGCGTCGAGCGTGCCCGCGAGCGGCAGGAAGTCCGGTCCGCCCGGCGCCCCGAGGCGGAGGATCTCGACGAAGCGCTCGGGCGTGATCGACGGGTAGACCTGCTTCTTGAGCACGTCGAGAAGTCGCTCGTGGACGTTGTCGGCCGAGGCGCCGAGGCCGCCGACGTCGATCTCGCGAAAGGCCACGGGCTCCGCCCCGGCCTTTCCCCGAACCGGGAGGAGGAGCCGACCGTAGAGGTTCCGGCAGGCGGCGCCGAGTTCGCGGGAGGCCGCCGTCAGCTTCTCCGCGAGCTCCGCTTGCTGTTCCTCGGAGAGGCTGACCTGCTTCCCCTTCACCCTGCGCGAGAGCGCGGTCAGCGCGAGCGTGCGGCGCGCCATGGCCCGTGCCTGGTCCGCGAGCGGAGCGGTCGGCAAGAGCAGCGCGAGGCCGTTCTTGAACCGCCGCTTTCCACCCGAGTCGCCGCCGCCCCGCGAGAGCACGAACGCGCGCGCCCCCTGCTCCAGCCGCTCGCCCGAAAGCGTCGCCCAGTCGAGGGGGAGGTAGGCGAAGAGGAACTCGCGCCGGCCGTCGGGCAC
>DAIDIT010000126.1 GCA_027451705.1 Pseudomonadota bacterium | reverse complement strand
ACTAATGCTTGCTCTGCCACGTACTTGTGTTTTATGATAAATGAGCAACCGCGGTCCATCCTCGCGCCGCCCGCCCCTGCGACGCCCCTGCACGTGGACGGGGGCTGGTCACTGCCGCTGCGACTTCCGGCCATCCGGACGGGCGAAGCCTGGGCCCTCGAACTCCTGGATCGCGATGGGCTGCTCGTGCAGCCCGGCTACTTCTACGACTTTGCCGGCGAAGCGTACGTGGTGATCAGCCTGCTGGGCCCCGAGGCGAGCTTCGCCGAAGGGCTGCGGCGCCTGCGGCGTTCCCTGGACTAGAGACCGGCCAGGTACGTGTAGCCGCGCATCACTGCGTCGTAGTAGTCGGTCAAGCTCACGCCTTCCTTGGGCTTGAGCGCGCCGTCGCGAACCAGGGCGTCGAGAGCCCCCTTCACGCGTTTGGCGAGATCCGAGGGCTCGTACTGCACGCGGGCCAGCACCTTTTCCACCGTATCGCCGGGAATGACGGTCTCGAGGTAGTAGTCCTCGGGATCATCGTCGTCCGCGTAGACGTGGACCTCGTTCACCCGACCGAACAAGTTGTGCATGTCGCCCATGATGTCCTGGTAGGCACCGGTGAGGAACATGCCCAGGAAATACGGCTCGCCAGGCCTGAGCGCGTGAAGCGAGAGGGTTTCGTCTACTTGATCGCCCTCGATGAAGCGATCGATCTTACCGTCGCTGTCGCAGGTGATGTCGACGATCGTCGAATCTCGGGCCGGAACCTCGTCCAGCCGATGCAACGGGACGATCGGAAAGAGCTGGTCGAACGCCCAGTGGTCGGGCGCGGACTGAAAGAGGCTGAAGTTGGCGAGGTACTGGTCGGCCAGCCGGTCGCCCAGCTCGCGCGTGTCCTCGGGCACGCGCTTGCGGCGCCGGTTGATCTCGACGAGCGCGCGGCAGAGCTTCCAGAAGAGCCCCTCGACCTTGGCGCGGTCCTCGAGGCCGACGAGGCCGAGCTGGAAGCGCGAGAGCACCTCCTCCTTCTTGGCCACGGCGTCGTGGTAGGTCTCGCGCGAGTTCTTCGGCGTGAGACTCTCGACGATCTCGCGCATCTGCCGGACGACGTCGGACTCGGGCTCCGACAGCCCGAGCTCCGGGATCTCGGCGCCGATCTCGATGTGGCCGAAGACGTTCATCAGGACGCAGGCGTGGTGCGCGGTGACGGCGCGGCCGGATTCGGAGACCAGGTTCGGCTGCGAGACGCCTTCGCTCGCGCAGACCTGCATGACGTTCTCGACCACGTCCGCCGCGTACTCCTCGAGCGTGTAGTTCATCGAGGAGACGTACGTGCTGCGCGACCCGGAGTAGTCCACGCCGAGGCCGCCGCCGACGTCGAAGTACTCGATTCCGAGCCCCATCTTGCGCAGCTTGGCGTAGATCCGCGTACCCTCGTTGACGGCGTCCTTGACGGTCCGGATGTCGGTGAGCTGGCTGCCCACGTGGAAGTGGAAGAGGACCGCCGACTGCTTCTGCCCCTTCTCCTCGAGGATCTGGACGGCGCGGATCAGCTCCGGCGCGGTCAGCCCGAACTTCGCGAAGTCGCCGCTCGAGGACTCCCACTTGCCGGTCCCCTTGGTGGTCAGCTTGCTGCGCAGGCCGATCAGCGGCTGGACGTTCAGCTCCTCCGCGAGGCGGAGCAGCAGCGGCAGTTCGGAGAGCTTCTCGATGACCACCACGACCTTGCGGCCCATCTTGCGGCCGAGCAGGGCGAGGCGCAGGAACTCCTCGTCCTTGTAGCCGTTGCAGATCGTCAGCGCCTCGGGGTCCGAGTTGAGCGCGAGCACGACGAGCAGCTCGCCCTTGCTCCCGGCCTCGAGGCCGAAATGGTACGGCGCGCCCGCGTCGAGCACCTCCTCGACGACTTCGCGCATCTGGTTGACCTTGATCGGGTAGACGCCGAAGTACTGGCCCTGGTAGCCCAGCTCGCGCATCGCTCCGCGGAAGGTCTCGTTCAGCATCTTCACGCGCGCGCGGAGGACGTCCTGGAAGCGGACCACGCACGGGAAGCCGAGCTTGCGCTCCCGGATGTCCTCGACGACGTCCATGATGTCGATCGTCGGCCCGGGCACCGAGGGCGTCGGCGGTCCGTGCGGGTGGACGCAGAGGTGTCCCTTCGCGTTGATGGAGAAGAAGCCCGAGCCCCAGCCGGGGACGTTGTAATGGGCGAGGGCGCGCTCGACGCTCCACTCCGCCGTCCCGCGCTCGCCGTTCCGATCGTGCTGGCTCATCGCTCGAAGGAAACTCCATACAACGCTCGGCCGGACGTGTGAAGTGTCCGACACGGGGCAGGGGGGTGCCTCAGTAGTTGTCGACGCCCTTGAGCCGGTAGATCGGGTCGTCCGCGTCGCCCTCGGTCGTCAGGAACCGGTCCTCGATCAGCCCGGCGAGCAGCGGTCGGAGCTCGCGCAGCTCGATGCCCAGCCGCTTGCCGATCCCGGCCGCCGTGAGCCCGCGGTATTCGCCGCGCATCAGGCGGACGATCTCCTCCTTCACCTTGCGCCGCTGCTCGACCGGCATCCTCGGCTCGCGGGCGGCCCGACCCACGGCCCACAGGACGAGCGCGGCGACGAACGCCGCCACCGCGACGTAGACGACCGCGCCGTCGTGTTCGACCAGCCGGGCGATCTGCTCGTCAAACTGCGGCACGGGTGGCCTCCTCCGGTTCGGGGAGCGCGTCGACGCGCGGCGCCGCGGCGCCGGGCTGGAAGAGGCCGCGCTCGACGTGGCCGAGGAGCGCGTCGAGCCCTTCGCGCTCCGCGGCGGAGATCGCGACTCCGCCGAGACGACCGGCGAGCCGCTCGCCCTCGCCGGGCGGAAGGCGGTCGCACTTGTTGACCGCGATCACGCGGGGCGTCGCGGCGAGGTCGAGCGAGGCGAGCGTCCCCTCGACCGCGGCGAGCTTCCCCTCGCAGTCGGGGTCCGAGCCGTCGACGACGAGGATCAGGAGGTCGGCCTCGCCGAGCTCCTCGAGCGTGGCCCGGAACGCCGCGACGAGGTCGCGCGGCAGGTCGCGCAGGAAGCCGACGGTGTCGGTGAGCACGACCTCGCGGTCGACCGGGAACTTGATGCGCCGGCTCAGCGGGTCGAGCGTCGCGAAGAGCGCGTCGCAGGTGAACGTCTCGGCGTAGGTGAGCGCCTCGAGGAGGGTGCTCTTGCCCGCGTTGGTATAGCCGACGAGCGCCACGGCGGGCATCCGCTTGCGCTCGCGCCGGGAGCGGCGCACGGCGCGGACGCGCGAGAGCGAGTCGATCTCCCGTTCGAGCCGCGCGATCCGGTCGCGGGCGCGGCGCCGGTCGATCTCGAGCTTGGTCTCGCCGGGCCCGCGCCCGCCGATGCCGCCCATCAGCCGCGAGAGGCTGTCGCCGCGGCCGGCGAGCCGCGGCAGGCGGTAGCGGAGCTGCGCCAGCTCCACCTGGAGCTTGCCGTCGCGCGAGGCGGCGCGCTGCGCGAAGATGTCGAGGATGAGCTGGGTTCGGTCGAGGATCTTGAGCGAGGTCTCCTCGGCGATGGCCGCCGCCTGGACGGGCGACAGCTCGCGTCCGAAGACGAGGGTGTCCGAGAACGACTGCATGCTGCGCAGCACGATGTCCTGGAGCTTCCCCTTGCCGACGAGGTAGCGGGGGTCGACATGCGGGCGGACCTGCGCGATCTCGCCCGAGACCTCGACGCCCGCGGTCCGCGCCAGCTCGCGCAACTCCTCCATCGACCGCTCAACCTCGGCGCGCGAGGAGGCCGCCGTGACGAGCACGGCGCGCGCGGCACCGTTGACCGGGCGGGCCCGCGCCGCGTCCGCCAACTCCACCTCGAGTGCGGCGACCCGGGCCATCAGATCGCCGGGCGCGGCCGCGAGCGACGGCGCGGTCTCGACGAGCCAGAGGCTCTGCGCGGGGTTCTCGGGGAGCAGGTGCGCCCAGTGGACGACCCCGGGCAGGCCGCGCTCGGAGACGCCGATCGCCGCCACGAGGTCGAGGCGCAGCAGCGCGAGGTCGGTCAGGTCGTCGCGCGAGAGCGGCTCGGACTTGAGGTGGGTGTGGACCAGCCGCAGCCCGCGGAGGCGCGCCTGGCCGGCGCGCGCGCGGCCGACATCGGGAAGCCACAGGCGCGAGGCGTCGCCGACGATCACGCGCTCGACCTCGCCCTTGCGCGAGAGCAGGACGCCGACCTGCCGGTTCAGCTCGGCCGCGATCTCGGTCAGGTGGCGGGCCAGCTCGGGGCTGACGAGGTCGGTCGGCGGCACGCGCCGGCGGTAGGTCGCCAGCAGCCGGTGGATCTGTCCTTGCTTGAGCCCGAGCGTGTTGCCGAAGAGGTCGCGGATGGGAGTGTCTCCGCCGATCATTCTGGGGGACTCCGCGCCGCGTTTCAACCCCAGTTTGCGCCGGCCGGAGAAGGGCCGGCCCCCGCGCTACGCGATCTCTTCCGCGAGGGTCGAGATCGAGCGCTGGATGTAGAAGGCGAAGGTCGCGAGCACCCACACCATCAGGCACGCGAGACGGATCTGCCACCAGGTCGACGCAGCCTCGATCAGGACGCGCCGCTCCTGGAAGCTCGCCATCTCGCCGTCCGCGTAGCGGGTCTGGAGCGTGGCGGCGTAGGTCTGCGCCTCACCTTCGAGCTGGCCCGCGAGGAATCGGACGGAGCGCTCGAGCCGGGCGATCCGCCACGTCGCGGCCCCGCCGGTGCCGGCGCAGGCGAGGGTGACGGCGAGGTAGGCCCAGGCGGCCCAGGCGCCCGCGCGGCCGCGGCCCCCGCTCGCCGGCGGGATTGTCGGAGGCGCGTCCGCCACCCCCGACAGGGGGTCCCTTGGTGGTTCGGCGACTGGGGATTCGCCGTTCCTGAACGCCAGGGTCGGCGGTCGATCGGACCTCACGGTCGGGATATGCTACGGCGCACCGGGCAGCCGGGCAAATTCCGTGGCGCGCTACCAGCCGAAAGACCGCTTCTTCAACAAGGCGAAATCCGAGGGGCTGCGCGCCCGCTCGGCCTTCAAGCTCGTCGAGCTGCTCCAGCGCGCGGGCATCCGCGGGCTCGCCGGCGCGCCGGTGCTCGACCTCGGCGCGGCGCCGGGCGGCTGGCTCCAAATCCTCGCGGACCTCGTCGGGCCGCGCGGCCGCGTCGTCGGCGTCGACCTCGTCGAGATCGCGCCGCTCGGGCCCAACGTCGTGACTCTGGCAGCCGACATGCGCGCGGCGGAGACCCTCGAGGCGCTGCGGAGGCTCGCACCGGCGGGTTTCGCGCTCGTCACCTCGGACATGGCGCCGAAGACCACGGGCATTGCGGCCACCGACTGCGCCCGCTCCCTCGACCTCGTCGCGACCGCCCTCTCCACGGCGCGCGTCCTCCTGCGCCCCGGCGGCGCGTTCCTCGCCAAGGTCTTCATGGGACCCGACCTCGATCCGTTCGTGGCCCGGGAGCTGCGCCCTTGCTTCGAAGGCTTCCGGCGCGTCCGGCCCGAGGCGACGCGCGAGGGTTCGCGCGAGATCTACCTCGTGGCGACCGCCTTCCGCCCCGGTCGCTGATCGAGCGGGCGGGCGGTGCCGCATCGTCCGACCTTTGACCTCGCGCGCGTTCGGGGATATGAGACCCGACGCTTTCTTCTGCGGCCCGGCCCCGACGCGGCTCCCGGTCTGCGGCTCAAACGGCGGTGCGGCGCATGGCGAAGGGCAAGGACCAGAGGGCGGAGAGGTTCCAGGCGCAGGAGCCCGAGAAGGGCGCGCCCGCGCTCGCCGAGGCCACCGAAGCGGATCCCGGCCCGCTTTCCCACCAGCTCCTCGGCGAGGCGTTCGGCGACGGGATCCTGAAGAGCCGCCTCTTCGCCTGGTACTTCGCGATGCCGGAGGAGCGGCGCCAGCTCCTCCTCGTGGCGGCCGGCTGCGTCCTGATGTTCTTCCCCCTGCTCGGGGCGGTCGGGCTCTGGGATCCCTGGGAGCCGCACTACGCCGAGGTCGGCCGGGAGATGATGGTCCGGCACGACTGGATCCACCCCTACTGGGAGTCGGCGTACTTCTTCAGCAAGCCGCCGCTCACCATGTGGCTCACGAACATCGGCCTCTGGCTCTCCGGGGCCGGTGCGACCGTGCCCCACACCGAGCTCGGACCCTGGGCGGAGTGGGGTATCCGGACGCCGAACGCGCTGCTCTCGATCTTCGCGGTGGTGATGGTGTACCTCGCCGCCGGCCGCATCTTCAGCCGGCGCGTCGGGCTGCTCGCCGCGCTCGGCATGGCGACGATGCCGATCTACGACCTGCTCGCGCGGCAGGCCGTGACCGACATGCCGTTCGTCTCGCTCCTCACCGGGGCGTTCTGCTGCTTCCTGATCGCCGAGTTCGATCCGAAGGTGAAGAACCGCGACCCCTGGCTCTACGCGTTCTACGGGCTCGTCGGCCTCGCCACCCTCGCGAAGGAGATCCCCTTCGGCTTCGGCGTCGCGGGCGGCGTCGTGCTGCTCTACCTGCTCCTCACCTGGGACTGGGCGCTGCTCAAGCGGGTCCGGCTCTTCACGGGCGGCGTGTTGTGCTGCCTCGTCGCCTTCCCGTGGGTGCTCGTGATGGACGCCTTCCGGGGCGTCGACGACGAGAGCAAGACCTTCGCCTACCGCTACTGGCTCCACGACAACGTCTACCGCCTCTTCGAGGGCGTCCACACCACGACCCCGTCGACCACCTTCGTCTACTTCTTCGAGCAGCTCGGCTACGGCCTCTTCCCGTGGAGCGTGCTCGTCCCCGGCGCCCTGGTCTCGGCGGCGAAGCTGCGGCCTTCGATCAAGCGCCACCGGCCGCACCTCTTCGTGGCCATCTGGGCGCTCGTGCCGTTCCTGGTCGTTTCGATGTCCGCGACCAAGTTCCACCACTACGGCTTCCCGAGCCTGCCTCCGCTCGCGATCCTGATCGCGCTCTTCGTCGACCAGCTCTGGCGCGAGGGGCTCGAGGCGAGCACCGTCCCACTGCTCTTCGGCGGCGCGCTCTTCGCGATGATCGGCCAGAACCTGTCGGTGGCCTCGGGCGGCTACCCGGCGGCCAAGCACCTGACCGACATGTTCGTCTACAACTACGACCGGCCGTACCCGACCTCCCTCATCGCGGATCCGTCGCCGATCGTCTGGGCGCTCCTCGTCGCGGGCGGCGCGGCCTGCCTGATCGCGCTCGCCTTCGGCGGCAAGGGGAAGGCGGTCGTCGGCGGGGCGGTGGCGCTCGCGGCCGGCTTCCTGGTCTACCTCTGGAGCCACCTCGTCGCGGTCCCGAGCGGCGGCTACTCCTGGTCGCAGGCCGCGATGTCGCGTTGGATTCCCGCGGACGTCTTCGGCGGCATCTTCGTCGCGGGCGCGGTGCTCTCGGCGGTCGCCATCGCGCTCGGCAAGCGCCAGTGGTTCATCGCGGCGTTCGCGGGCTGCGCGGTCGCCTTCGCGACCTACCTCTCCTGGGTCCACTGGGAGCAGCTCTCGCCCAACTGGAGCCAGCGCGACATCTTCCACACCTACTACGCCGAGCGCAAACCCGGCGAGCCGATCGCGGCCTACTTCATGAACTGGCGCGGCGAGACGTTCTACAGCAAGAACGACGTCCGGCAGATCAAGGACCCGAACAAGCTGCGGCAGTTCATCGCCGAGCCCTCGGGCCCCGGCAACCGCCACTGGGTCATCGTCGAGCAGGCCCGCTTCAACATGCTCCACCAGGCGCTCGGCGACGCCCACCAGTTCGAGATCCGGGACGACAGCGACAACAAGTTCTTCCTCGTCCTGGTCGACTGACGCCGCGTGCCCCCGGCAGCGATCGCGGCCCGCGGGCTCGGCAAGCGCTTCGGGGCGAAGCGGGCGGTCTCGGGGCTCGACCTCGAGGTTGCCCCGGGCGAGGTGTTCGGGCTGCTCGGCCCGAACGGCGCGGGCAAGACCACGACCCTGCGGATGCTCGCGGGGATGCTGCGGCCCGACGAGGGAACGGCGTCCGTCGCGGGCTTCGACGTGGTCGCGGGGTCGCGCGAGGTCCGCACCCGCGTCGGCCTCTTGACCGAGCAACCCGGCCTCTACGACCGGCTCACCGCCGAAGAGAACCTCGCCTTCTTCGCGCAGCTCTACGGCGTCCCGCGCGCCGAGGGCGAGCGGCGCATCCGGCGGCTGCTCGGCCTGCTCGGCCTCTGGGACTCCCGCGACAGCCGCGCCGGCGGGCTCAGCAAGGGCATGCGGCAGAAGGTCGCCATCGCGCGCGCGCTGATCCACGAGCCCGATGTCATCTTCCTCGACGAGCCCACGAGCGGGCTGGACCCCGAGGCCGCCCGGACCGTGCGCGAGTCGATCGCCGAACTGGCCCAGTCCGGCCGTACTCTCGTCCTCTGCACCCACAACCTCTACGAGGCCGAGCGGCTCTGCCGCAGCCTCGCCGTGCTGCGGCCCGGGCCCGGCAACGAGGGCGGCCGGCTCGTCGCCGCGGCCGACCTCGAGCGGCTGCGGCAGGGGAGGGGAGGCGTCGCGATCGCGCTCGCCGGAGAGGCCGCGCCCCTTGCCGCCGCCGCGCGCGCGGTCGCCGGTGTGACCTCCGCCGAGGCGGACGGACGCAGGCTCGAGGTGTCCTTCGCCGCGGCCGGCGGCGCGCCGTCGCCCGTGCCGGAGATCGTCGCCGCCCTCGTCGCCGCCGGCGCCCGCGTCGAATTCGTGGTCCCGCGCGCGGTCGCGCTCGAGGACGCCTACCTCGCCCTCGTCGCCGAGAGGGGCGCGGCGTGAGGCGGCGCGTGATGGCATTGCTGCGCAAGGACCTGCGCGAGATCGGCCGGAGCCGCGGGCTCCTCCTCTCGATGTCGGCGCTGCCGCTGACCATGCTCCCCGTGCCCATCTTCCTCGTCTGGATGGGCGTCCACGCCTCGAAGGGCGACGCCGTCAACCTCCTCGCCTTCTACCGGGGGGCGGCGGTCGCCGGGGCCGATCCGCGCCGCGAGGTCATCGGGGTCATGATCCGCAACTGCGTCGGCCTCTTCCTCGTGATGCCGCTCTTCATCCCCGTGCTCATCGCCGCCCAGAGCGTCGCCGGTGAGAAGGAGCGGCGCACCATCGAGCCGCTCCTCGCCTCGCCGCTCTCCGCGGCCGAGATCGTCCTCGGCAAGAGTCTCGCCGCCGTGGTGCCGGCCCTCGGCATCACGTGGACCGCGTTCGTGCTCTTCGCCGTCGGCGTCGACTGGGCCGCGCGGCCCCTCTACGGCCGGCCGCTGCTCCCCGACGCGGCGTGGAGCTTCGCCGTCCTCGTGCTCGCGCCGCTGCTCTGCTTCCTCGGCAACACCGTGACCGTCCTCGTCTCCTCGCGCGTCGGCGACTCGCGCCTCGCCCAGCAGCTCTCGGCCCTGCTCGTCGTGCCCTTCCTCGCGATCGTGACCGTCCAGTTCGTCGGGCTGCTCTTCGCCGGCCCCTGGTTCTTCGTCTGGCTCGGCCTCGGCGCCGCCGTCCTCGACGCAGCGCTCTTCGCCCTCGCCGTCCGCCTTTTCGACCGCCAGCGCATCCTGAGCCGCTGGTCCTGAGAGCCACCGCGTTGCCAGCCCGGACCGCGCGGCCTACGATGGCGGCCGTGGGCCCGGAGCACTTCCTCTCGCACGGCGAGGCGCGGCGCTTCTACGACCGGTTCGGCAGAGAGCTGGACTGGCAGAACATCTACGAGGATCGCGCGATCGACTTCCTGGTCGCGCACGCCGCCGCTCTTGGCCCCCGGCGGCGAGCTCTGCCTCGCGAGCTTGACGTTGTCGCCGTCGCGCACGGGTCCGGGGCCTCGTGAGCGCGACGCCGATCTGCATCGCCGCCGCCGTCGCCGCGCTCGCGGGCTGCGACCGGTGGCGGGGCAAGGTCGAGCGGGCCGAGGTCGGCATCGCCCTGACCCAGATTCACGGGCCCGCCGACTGGCTCGCGCTGATGCGCAGGACCGCGAAGGTCGCGGGCCCGGCGTGGCCGGGCTTCGCGCGCGTCGAGTTCGCGCAGGGGTACGGCGCAAAGGCGCTGGTGGCCGCGGCGTACGCCGGCCACTCGACCGAGGGCGCCGTGATCCGCGACGTCTCGCGCGGCCTGCCGGCCGGTGAGCTCGACGATCTTTATTTCGTCGCCCGGACGAACCGCGCCTGCTTCGACGAGCTGATCCAGATGTCCCCCGGCGAGCTCGCGAAGGACCTACCGCCGCCCGAGCACGCGTTCTGGGAGCGCATCCGGTCCGAGTCGAGCCTCATCGACCCCGGCTCGTACGAGAAGGTCGCCCACCGGCTCTCGGGCCTCTTCCTCGCAAAGGACGCGGCGGGGCTGCATGCCTTCATGGGCGATCCCTCGCAGATGCGGATGCAGCGGATGCTCGCGGGCTATTACCTCGTCCGCCTCGGCGACGCCTCGGGCTTCTCGCTCTTCGAGGACATGTCCGGCATGCCCCCGATGGATCGTTCGGCCGCGCTCGAGACCTTGAAGGAGCTGCGCCGCGAGGCACCCGCCGCGCTGCGCCCCCGGGTCGACGCGCTCCTCGCGCGCGCCGGCGGGAAGTAGAGCTACGGTTCTCCGCCCTCGGCGAGGCCGCGCGCGAGATCCGGGGCGGTGAGGCCGAGGGCGTGCGCGTGCTCACAGGCCGCGGCGAGGACCGCGCGGAGCCGGCGCGGCGAGACGTCCAGTCGCTCGGCGGCGGCGAGCAGGACGGCGTTGGCGCGGGACGCGCGATCGCCCGGCGTGCCGGGCGGCAAGGCGAGGTTCGGCGCGGAAGCGGTCGCCGGGCTCGAAGCCGGAGCGGCAGCGGACGGGACCGCCACCAGGCCGAGCGCCTCGAGCGTCGTCCCGCCCCTCCGCGCGCTCTCGGCGGCGCGCGCCATGTCGCCCCGGGCGGCCAGGGCGCGCGCGAGGTCCTGGTACCGCTGGGGCGCCAGGAAGCAGGCGACGCCGTGCTTCGAGCGCGAGACGGTTCGCGCCGACACGCCCAGGACGCTCGCGAGCTGGTTCTGCGGCCAGCCGCCCTCTTCGACGCACTCGAGCAAGAACTCCAGGTTCGAGTTGGAGATCTCGCGCTCGTCCATGGCTTTCCCTCCGGGGATGTCCTTCGATGATGGCACGAAGTGACCGCCCGTGGCCAGCCTGACCGGGTGCAACGGGACTCTTGTCCGCCCTCGGGCCGTCGGAATGGACCCTGCTGGCGACTTGGAAAGGTCGGGACGGACGTTGATCCGATCGACGTCCATCCTGGGTTCAGCAACGCGGACGTTGATTTCACCAACGTCCATCCGAAGGTCACGCGAGCGGACGTTGACCTCACCAACGTCCATCCAAAGGTCACGAGAAGGGACGTTGACCCCGTCAACGTCCGTCCAGACCTCAGAAGGACCGGCGCATCCCTCATCAACGTCCGTCGAGACCTCGAAAGGACCGGCGCATCCCTGAACAACGTCGGTCGAGACCGCAGAAGGACCCGCGCGTCTCTCGTCAATGTCGGGCCAGACCGCAGAAGGATCCGCGCGTCCCTGTCAATATCGGTCGAGACCTCGAAAGGACCGGCGCATCTTCCGTCAACGCCCACCCAGACCTCAAAAGATCTCGCGAATCCCTCGTCGACTTCGGTCGATCGGTCAGAAGGGCCCGCGAATCCCTCGTCAACGTCGGCACAGGGTCCAGCAGGATCCGCGAGGGCGTTGCCTTCGCCCGTGATGGGCCCGTCCGCCCGGCTTCCTCAGCCACCAGACAGCCGCAGCACGACTTGAAGTCGCGAATCGGCAGAGAGCTTGCGCATCAGCGAGGCGATCTGGTTCGGCGAGCGGCCGCGGCGGCGGGCTCGCCGAAGCGGACTCGACATGGCCACCGATGGGAGAGCTCGCCGAGCACAGCGTGGTAGAATCGACGCGGTCTGTCCGGGCGCCAGGGGTGCGATTCCACGTGCACGCGGCGGAAACGGCTGGAGTTGGAAGGGCTCGCATGAAGCAGCTCTACAAGAACCTGCTCCTTTGGAGCGTGATCCTGGTGATGTTCGTGGCCTTGTACCAGTTCTTCAACAGCCGCGCCGGAGCCCCCTCGACGCTCTGCTACAGCGACCTCGTTTCCTCGGCTCAGGCGGGGAAGGTCAGTGACATCACCATCGATGGGCAGAACTACTTGGGCCACCTGATCGGCGGCGCCGCCTTCCACGTCGTGGGCCGCCGCGAACCGCCCGACGAGCTACTCACGGCGCTCACGCGCCATGGCGCTCGCGTCCGGTTCGAACCCGAGCCACCCGATTGGAGCCGAATCTACGAAGGCGCGATGGTCACAATTCTCGCCGTCGGCGTGGTGGTCGTCCTCGGACTGCTGGTGCGAAAGCCGTGAGCGACCGGCCTCGTCGATCAATAGAGGCGCGGGGCCTAAGCCGCCGGAAAGCCGCAGCACGACTTGAAGCCGCGATGTGGCCGAGAGCTTTCGCATCAGCGAGGCGATCTGGTTCGCGACGGTGCGTGGCGAGCGGCCGCGGAGGGGCCGGTCGAGACCGCAGAAGGACCCGCGCGTCCCTCGTCAATGTCGGGCCAGACCGCAGAACGATCCGCGCGTCCCTCGTCAATATCGGTCGAGACCTCGAAAGGACCGGCGCATCTTCCGTCAACGCCCACCCAGACCTCAAAAGATCTCGCGAATCCCTCGTCGACTTCGGTCGAGCGGTCAGAGGGGCCCGCGAATGCCTCGTCAACGTCGGCACAGGGTCCAGCAAGATCCGCGAGGGCGTTGCCTTCGCCCGCGATGCGCCCGTCCGCCCGGCGTCCTCAGCCACCAGACATCCGCAGGACGACTTGAAGCCGTGAATCGGCCGAGAGCTTGCGCATCAGCGAGGCGATCTGGTTCGCGACGGTGCGCGGCGAGCGGCCGCGGCGGCGGGCAATCTCCGCGTTGGTCAGCCCCAGCCGCAACAGCTCGGCCACCTCGCGCTCCGCCGGGGTCAGCGGCCGTGCCTCCGCCTCGGCGCGAAGCGGCAGCACGATCGCCGCGAAGCGCCGGCCGCCCGCCGTGAAAGGCCGTACCTTCGCGCCGCTCATCCCCGCATCCCGTGCAGCAGCCGGACGAGGTCGAGCCGCGAGCGGATCCCGAGCTTGCGGCGGGCGCCGCACAGGTACGCGCCGACCGCGCTCTCCGACAGGCCCAGCTCGTAGGCGACGAGCTTGTTCGAGTGTCCCATCGCGACGAACGCGACCACCTGCCGCTCGCGGTCGGTCAGCGTTCGCGGGCCGATTGCGTCGGGCTCGTTCTGGTGGGCGACGAGGTAGCGCTTGCCGTCGCGGTCGAACCGGTCGACGATCGACCAACGCCCCGCGACGAGCGCGCGCCACATCTCCACCGCCGTCGCCGGGTCCTCGCGCCGCAGCCGCCCGCGGGCGCGTTCGCTCTCCACCGCGGCGGCGCGGAGCAACTCGCGCGCCGAGACCGCCTGCGCCGGACCTTCGGCGTGCTCCACGCGTCCGCTCGGCGAGAGAACCGCTTCGCCTTCGTCGCGGCGCCGCACCGCCGCCGCCTCGAGCGAACACCGCAGCCGCTGCATGGCGACGACGTGCGCGACGAGACGCGCCCAGAGTTGCTTGGCCGAGCGCGGGTAGCGGTGCGTGCGAGACAGCGGCGCCGTCACCAGGCAGCCCACGCCGCGCGGGCTGAGCGCGAGCACCGCCGCGGAGTCCTGGCAGCCGGGGAACACTTGCACGGTGTCTCCCACGACGGCGCGGAAGGTCTCGGCCCCCAAGGTCTCGGACGCCGTCGCGATGGATTGCGTCGGCCGGAACGCCCTCGCCGCCCGCTCGCCCGTCGCCGCGGAGTTGCTCTCGCGGTTGTTGACGAGGAAAATCGCGTGGGCGCCGGCGTCGTGACCCCGCCAGCGGACGACCACCCGCGAGCGCAGCCGGGCGGGACGGCTCGCGTCGACGAACGTGCCGTACGCGCCGTAGCCGTCGTCGAGGAACGGCCCCACGGCGTCCGTCACCCCCTGCAGCCAGTGTCGGTCCTGCCCCCCGAGATCGTGGGCGGACTCGACCACGCGCAGCAGGTCGGGCTTCACGAGGGAGATCCTACTACGAGGCGCCGCGAAGGAGCGAACCCGAGCCACCGGGCAGGGGCCCAAGCAAATGACCATGGAAGCCGACCACGACCAGGCGGTACGATCGAGAAGACGCGCCGGGGGGGGGAAGCGGTCGATCGGCGGACCCGCGCAGGCCTTTCGGCGCCGTCTCAAGGTACCCGAGGGCCCGATCGTCAATGCGAGCCCGCGTCCCCCTTCCACGCGCCGTTCGCCCACCGGAGGGGCGAGGCGATTGACCCGGGGCGACGGTTACGTAAGATGCCGCGCGTGAAAGCCCTCGTCCTCCTACCGATTGGACTGCTCGCCGGGGTCGCGGCGTGCAAGACGTACACGGCCTCTTCGAACGATCACCCGGCCACGGAATTGCCTCCGCCCGCCCAGCCTGCCGCGGCGGCGCCGG
>DAIDIT010000125.1 GCA_027451705.1 Pseudomonadota bacterium | reverse complement strand
AGGCAGGTCACCCAAGATGAGCTTCGCGCAGTTCGATTGGCGCCATCCCACTTCCATGGCGACTGGAACTACACCATTGCTCCTTTCGATGCTCGCAACACATGAAATTCGACTCGGTTGTTTTCGGACGGCGCCTTAGCGCGGGAATGCTCGCCGAGGAAGCGGCGTGAGGCGCCTTCGGCGCCGGATGGCGCCGACCTGGCGCGGCCTGTGCAACAGCCCGCGCCACCTTCGTGCCATCTGGCGCAGGCTTGGGCGTAGCTGGCGCAGGATTCCGGATAGCCGGCGTCAGCTGACGCACTTATGGCGCCGGCTATTCGAATGGCTGCGCCAGCTACGCTCAAACCAGCGCCGATTGGCGCCCATCCGGCACAGGCTGCGCTCCAGCCTGCGCCGGATGGCGCCCATCTGGCGCAGGCTTGCCTTCAACCTGCGCCGGCAGCGCGACAACCCGCGCCGATTGCGCGTCAGCCGGCGCGGTCGGGCGCGAACCCTACTTGCGCGCCTCGTGCGCCTCGGCCGCGCGGGCCAATCCGTGGGCGGGCTCCGCCCTCGGTTGAGCGGCCGCGCCAGCCGCGCTAGTCTACGACCGCGCGTGTCGCCCCCGGTCGTCTGGATCTGCGTCGCCTGGTCGGCATTGGCGCTCCTGTTCGCCGGCATCGGTTCCCTCGCGTGGCGAACCCTCTTCGGGGACGAGCCCCGATCGCTGCACGGCTGCTTCTGGTTGGGTTGGCTGGGGGTCGTCGCGTTCCTGCAGGTCTGGCAACTCTTCTTCCGGATCGACACCTGGACGCAACTCGTCTTGCTGTCGTTCGCCGTCGCCGGCTGGAGCGGGTGGGCGCGCGGCCGGCAGAGGCGACCGCCCGCCCGGTGGTCCCGGGAAACTTGGCTCTTCGCCGGCCTCGGCCTCGCGCTGGTCGCATGGACCGCGGCCCGTTCGCTGGCCCCCCCCGGCAACCTCGACACGTGCCTCTACTTCGTCCAGACCATCCGGTGGATGGAGGCCTATCCGCTCGTCGTCGGCCTCGGCAATCTCCAGCACGGGCTCGGCTTCAACCACAGCTACTACCTCTACGCGGCGCTCGTCGACGTCGGACCCTTCCGCGGGTTGGGCCAGCACCTCGGCAACGGCCTGCTGTTCCTGGCGCTCGGGCTGCGCGGCCTCGCGAGCACCGTCCGCCTCGTCACACCGGGTGCGCGCGCCCGAGCCTCCGACCTGGTCTGGGCCGCGGTGCTGGCGTCCGCCCTCGACCAGATTGGCTTCATCGACCTCGCAAGCCCGGCCGCGGACGGCGCGCTCTGGTCGATGAATGCGCTCCTCGCCGCAGAGGGCGCCGCGGCGCTTCTCGACGGCGGCCTCGCCGTTCGCGAGGGGACGGTCCGCTTCGCCCTGTTCGGAGCCGCCGTGGCCGTGACCGTGAAGGCCCTCGCGGTCTTCGTGGCCCTTCCGCTCGTGATCTTTCTGTCGGCCGTGTGGGCCTGGCCGCAGGTCCGATCGCGGTTCGGACCGCTCCTCCGGTGGGCTGCTTTCTCCGGCACCGTCGCCGACCTCCCGTGGATGCTGCGCGGACTGCGCCTCAGCGGCTACCCCCTCTATCCCTCGACCCTCCTGGACCTCCATCTGCCCTGGCGCGTCCCGGAAGCGGAAAGCCGGCACGAGCTGCTCTACGACCGCGCCTTCGCGAGGTTCCAGAGCACGGTCGACTTCGCGCACCGCTCCGCCTACCCGTGGGTGCGGCACTGGCTCGCGATCGAGTGGCTCGACGATCGCGTCTTCTTGATCCCGGCGCTGGCGATCGCCCTCGGCCTCGTCACGCTGGCGATCGCGGCGGCGAAGACCCGCCGTCTCCCGCCGGCGTGGCCATGTCTGCTGCCGTCGCTGGCCGCCGTGGTCTTCTGGTGGGCGGTCGCCCCCGATCCCCGCTTCGCCACGCCCCTACAGTGGGTGCTCGCCGCCGAGATCCTCGCGCTCGTCGGGTTCTACGCCCGCGCCGACGTGGGACGTAAACTGCTCTGGGGTTTCCTGGCGGTGCCCGCGGTGGCCGGGGCGCTCGTGGCTGCTCGACCCGACGTCCCGCTGGATCGCTTCGCCCCCTTGCCCCGCGAGCACTTCGAGCCGGCCACACTCGCGTCCGGAGAAGCCGTCCACCGCTACCTGGGGTGCTGCCTCGAGGTCCCTTGCAGCGATCATCCCGAGCGGCTTCGGCTCCGTCGTCCCGGCGACTGGAGCGGCGGATTGACTTCCGACCGCGTTGCTCCGCCTGCGGCCGCGGACCGCTGATCCCTACCTCCGGGCCTCCCGGGCTTCGGTGGCGCGGCGCATGAATAGCTCCTCGAGGTTCTCGCGCAGGGCCGCCACGGCTTCGACGCGGCCACCCGCGGCGAGGATCTCGGACATGAATCGATTCGCCTCCTCGTATGTCGGAAAGCTCGCGATCAGGCCACCCTCACCACGGATCCGGGCCGCCCGCTCCCGGGCGATGCGCTCGGCCTGCTCGCGGGCCAGGCCGGAGACGGTCACCTCGACGGCGCGGATCTGGCTACCGAGAAGCCGGTCGAGGCGGCCGATGTCGGTCAGCTTTCCCTTCGACACCAAGGCGACGCGGTCGCAGATCGCCTCGACATCCGGGAGGATGTGCGTCGAGAAGAAGACCGTCCGGCCCTCGTCCCGGAGGCGGAACATCACGTCGCGCACGTCCTTGCGGCCAATCGGATCGAGGCCCGACATCGGTTCATCGAGGACGACCACCGCGGGATCGCCGATCAGCGCCTGGGCAAGTCCGAGGCGCTGGACCATGCCCTTCGAGAACCTGCGGACCCGGAGGTCGCGCGCGTGGCCGAGGCCGACGAGTTCCAGCAACTCCTCGGCACGGCGCTCGATCGCTGCGCCGCCGACCTGGTTGAGTCGGCCGCAAACTCGGAGGAACTCGATGGGCGTGAGGAAGTCGTAGAGCGACGGGGTCTCGGGAAGGTAGCCGAGGTGCGCTCGGCTCTCGACGGAGCCGAGCGGGTGCCCGTCGACGGTGCCCCCACCGGCGGTGGGCCGTATCAACCCGAGCAGCAGCTTGATCGTCGTGCTCTTGCCCGCGCCATTCGGTCCGACCAGGCCGAAGATTTCGCCGCGCTCGACGGCGAGATCGAGCCCCTCCAGGGCGACGATCTTCCGGGCGCCCAGACCGAGCGAGTAGACCTTCCGCAGACCGCGGGCCTCGATGATGGACGGCATCGCTACTTCAGGTCCGTTCGAGAGAAGATTACCGACGCGAGCCAGACGAAGAGCGCGACATAGGCGAAAGCGGCCCAGCAGGCGCTCGTGACGGCGGAGCGGGCCAGGACCTCGTTGTAGCTCGCCACCGCCTTGAAGTTGAACTGCTCGAGGTTGGGCAGCGCCCGCGCCACGGCGTTGCCGACCCAGCGGGAGACGGGCGCGTGCGCACGGTTCGAGAAGAAGGACAGATCCGAGACGAGGTGCCCGAGGACGGCCAGCGAGATGGCAAACAGGCCCGAGAGCAAGCTGGACGAGAAGCTCGAGAAGACGAGGGCGATAGAGACCACGACGGTGGCTTCCAGGCCCAGCCCCAGCCACGCCTGGTAGAGCCCGAGGCCCGGTTCGGCGCGGACGATCCGGAGCGCGACGGTCACCCCGACCGCCATCGCCACGAGCAGGCCCGCGAGGACCACGGCGAGCCCCAGAAACCGACCGAGGACGATGACCCAGCGGGGAATCGGACGGGCGATGACGACGTAGATGCTCCGGCGCTCGACGTCACCGGCGATCAACGAGGCCCCGAGCACGGCGGCCAGCAGGTCGAGGACCACGTTTGCCGTGCCGAGTCCCACGTCGACGATCAGCCGCCGCCACTGCCCGACCGAGAGCTGGACGAGCGGCAGGGACAGCAGAATCATTCCCGCGCCGAAGACGACCAGGACGTACAAGAGCCTGCGCCGAACGAGCTCCCGGACCGAAAGCGCCGCCAGCGTCCCGAGCTGAACCAAGGTCCGCATCGTCAGTCGACGACCTCTTCCCGGAGATGCCCCCCGGGATGAACGTGGAGCCGAAGGAGCTGGTCCTCGTGGCGCGAGGCGACCGTCCCGGACTCGTCCAGAAAGAAGCTGCCACCCATCGGATCGTCCGGGATGTCGCGGAGGAGGCCCGCCGCCACGAGATCCCGCAGGTTGCGCAACGGTGCGCCGCGCCGCACCTCGTACGCCTTCGCCGCCGCGCGCAAGAGCCGCAGGTCGAGCTCGAGCTCGATCTGCGCGATCCGCTTCTTCATCTCCGAGATGGCGAAAGGATCGGTCTCGCTCCGGAGGCGCGCGATGGCGAAGCTCAGGGCCTTTTCGAGGTCGCCCCCCTGGCTGTAGAGGCGGGCCGCGAGCGAACCGAGGTACCGCGGCGCCCGCGGCAGCGCCGCGGCGCGCTGTATCTCGCGCGCAGCACCCTCGTAGTCGTCGGTGAAGGTGAAGAGCGAGTAGCCCAGCAGGAAGTGGATCCTCCACTCCGCGGGGCATTGCTCCGCTCCCCGCTTCAGCAGGTGAATCGTCGCGCCGGTGCTCGACCAGCGGCCGTCGATGCGGTGGAAGGGCATCGCGCTGCCGCCGAAGACGTAGGCGTAGCAGAAGCGCGGATCCAGCTCCGTCGTCAGATCGAGGTAGCTTCCGAGCGCGCGATACTCTTCCCGCTCGTTGGTCGGCTCGCCGAAATACTGGATCGCGGCGAGCCAGAAGTAATCGGCCGAGAGCTGATCGAAACCTGGCGCGAGCAATCGGACGGTCTGCGCGTCCGGCAGGTGGACCGCTGCCACGCTGCGCACCCGGCCCTCCGACAGCGCGCGCCCGTTGGCGCGGCCAACCGCCAACAGGGCCGCGAGGCCGATGGCGCCGCCTCCCGTCACTGTCCACCGACTGTGCATCTGGTGAGGACCTGTCGCTGGGCTCAACGAGAGAGGCCGAGGCAGCGATGACGCCGCCTCGGCCTCTGGTACCACCTGCCTCGACGCCTAGTTCACGACGTCGTTGACGTTGTTCTCAGGCTCCCCTTCCGCGAACAGACCGGTGCCGCTCTGAACGTTGGCATCCTTCCCGGAGTTCGAGAAGATGTACCAGATGTCGTTCGTGGCATCGTTGTCGATGTTGCCGATCGCCTCGGCCCCGAACTCGCACTGGCCGGCCGGGCAACCTGCGGTTCCGGCAACGCCAGCCTGCGCGACCGGTGCAATGCCTCCCGTGTTGGGCGTGAGCGTGATGCCGGTCGCGGCTGCCGTCGAGTACGCGGTCGGCGGCAAGCCCCACTTGAACGTGTCGTCACTGACCGTCATGTAGCCCTTCGCTCCGGTCGACGCGCCGCAGTTGAGGGAGGTATCGGCCGTCTGGCCCGTCTCGCCCGAGGTCGTCCGGTTGAGACCCGCAGGCGAGGTCACGCCGTTCGCCATGCTGTAGAGGTAGCGGTTGTTTCGCTCGGGATAGAAGCCGACGTTGCTCAGCAGGTCGCAGTAGACCTGCTTGTCGCCGTAGTAGGCCTTCTGGGCCGTGAAGAGCGACTTCAGGTTGGACTTGGCCTCGCTCTGCTTCGATCGGGCCTGGAACTTCATGAAGTTGGGGATCGCCAGCGCGGCCAGCAGGCCGATGATCGCGACCACGATCATCAATTCGATGAGGGTAAAGCCTTCCGACTTTTTCACGTCGTATCTCCTTTGGGTGGGCGTCAACCGCCGCTCGAGCGCCCTAGGATGCAACTTCAGGTCCAATCTGGCAACCCGAATTTCGGCAAGTTGCGGCGCCGAGAAGATGCCTGCGCGCGCATTTGGTCGCTCGGCCTGACATTTTTCGTCACCCGCCTGCTCAGTTGACCACGTCGTTGACGTTGTTCTCGGGCTCGCCCGTCGCGAAGGCTCCCGTTCCCGTCGCCGTGTTCGTATCCCGTCCCGAATTCGAGAAGACGAACCAGACGTCGTTCGTCGAGTCGCCATCGACGTTGCCGATCGCCTCGGCACCGAACTCGCACTGGCCGGCCGGGCAACCGGCATTCCCAGAAACCCCGGGCGCGGCAACCGGGGTGATTCCTCCCGTGTTGGGCTGGAGGCTGACACCCGTGGCGGCCGCTGTCGTGTAGGCCGCCGCCGGCAAACCCCACTTGTAGGTATCGTCGCTGACCGTCATGTAGCCCTTCGCACCCGTCTGACCGCCGCAGTTCAGCGAGATGTCGGACAACTGTCCCGTCTCGCCTGCCGTGGTGCGATTCAGCCCCGCGGGCGATGTCACGCCCGTCGCCAAACTGTAGAGGTATCGGTTGTTGCGCTCGGGTGCAAAGCCGATGGTACTGAGCAGGTCGCAGAAGACCTGCTGGTCGTGGTAGTAGGCCAGTTCGGTCACGAAGATGTTCTTGAGGTTGGCCCGCGCCTCGCTCTGGCGCGCCCGCGCCTGAAACTTCATGAAGTTCGGAATCGCAAGCGCCGCCAGCAGGCCAATGATCGCGACCACGATCATCAGCTCGATCAGCGTGAAGCCTCGGACCCGATGATCCCCCAATTTGCGCCGTCGATGTCGTGGCATTTGCCAGAAAAAGTGCAAATTTCGGGCCAGACGCAGTGATCTGGGTGGTCTATCGACGGGAGGCAGGCGTCATGGACCGGGCTCTGGATCGTCACCGCCATCGCCTTTGAGGCCGACCTTCTCCAGCCGGTAACGAAACGAGCGGAATGTCGTCCGGAGGAGCTTGGCTGCCGCGACCTTGACGCCGCCCGTCCGACCGAGGGCCTGCTCCAGGTAGGCGCGCTCGATGCGGAGGAGTTCCTGGTCGATGTCGATGCCGTCGGACGGTAGGTGGGGTCGAAACCCGTCTTCGACGGGCGCAACGTCGGGGACGACCAGGAGGTCGGCGTCGATCTCCTGCCCATCGACGAGCGCGGCGGATCTCTCCATCAGGTTCTCGAGTTCGCGAACGTTGCCGGGGAACCGGAGATCGAGGAGGCGGGCGCGGGCCGCCCGGCTCAGGGCCAGAGGCTGACGCCCCGGGACGGCGATGCGCGCGAGAAAGTGCTCGGCGAGCGGGATGACGTCTTCGCGGCGATCCCGCAACGGCGGCACTCGAAGGTGGATCACGTTCAACCGGTAGAAGAGGTCCTCACGAAAGCGACCCGCCGCGACCTCCGCACCGAGTTCCCGGTTCGTGGCGGCGACGAGTCGCGCCTGTACCTCGAAGTCCTGCGTACTGCCGACCGGGCGCGCACGCCGCTCCTGTATGACGCGCAGGAGTTTGACCTGGGTGTCCTTCGGGAGTTCGCCGATCTCGTCGAGGAACACCGTTCCGTCGCTGGCAGATGCGAACAGGCCTTCGTGGCTGGCGACGGCCCCGGTGAACGCGCCCTTGACGTGGCCGAACAACTCGCTCTCGATGAGGCCCTGTGGCATCGCCCCGCAGTTGATGGCGAGGAACGGTGCGTCCCTGCGGGGCCCGCGCGCGTGGATCTCGCGGGCGACGACCTCCTTACCTGCACCGCTTTCGCCGGTTATGAGGACGTTCGCCCGGACGGCCGCGACCTTGTCGATCGTCTTCAGCAAGTCGCGCATGGCGGAACTCTGCGCAATCAGTGCGCCGGGCCGGGGATGGCGGTCGAGTTCCGCGCGGAGCCTGTCGTTCTCGTTGACCAGCCGCCGTCGCTCGAGGGCGCGGTCGACCACGATCTTCAGCTCGTCGAGGTCGAACGGTTTCTGGACGTAGTCGTAGGCACCGGCCTTCATGGCCTGGACGGCCGTCTCGATCGTCGAGAAGGCCGTCATCATGATGACCTCTGCCGCCGGCTCGTGATTGCGGGCGGCGTCGAGCACGGACAGGCCCGAGTCCTTGCCCAGCCGCAAATCGCTGAGCACGAGATCGAACCGGCGGTCGCGGAGGAGCATCAGACCCTCCGAAAGACTTCCAGTACAGGTGACGTCGTGTCCCTGCCGGCGCAGGTACACGTCGAGCATCTCCCGCATCGAGCGTTCGTCGTCGACCACGAGGAGCGCCGGCATCTAGGCGATCCCGAGCCCGAGGGCCGCACAAAAGTCGACGCGGTCGCGGTGCGCGACGTTTCGAAATCCAACCCGGGCTCGAAGGGCTGCCCCGAGATCGGGGCGAACGCGTCCGGCCTGCTGCGACACGTCGAAGGTCGCGGCGCTGGACGCCGGGACGTGGATCCCGTCGACGAGGGCGGCCTTCTGGCTGGCGGAGATTCCGGACACGTCTCTACATCATATCGCGGCGCGAGGCAGCGTGACCACGAAGCAGGCGCCGCGGCCGGGCTGCTGGTCCAGGTCGACCGTGCCGCCGTGGGCGCCGGCGATCCGCGCAACGAGGGCGAGCCCCAGGCCGGTGCCCTTCTCCTTGGTCGTGAAGAAGGGCTCGAAGAGGCGCGGTGCGATCTCCGGGGAGACGCCCGGGCCGTCGTCGCCGACGGCGAGCCGCCAGCCGCGATCCGAAGGTCCGAGCGAGACCTCGATATGTCCGCCGGAGGCCGTCGCCTCGAGGGCATTGCGGAGCAGGTTCCCGACGACCTGGCGCATCTGATCGGGGTCGAACCGGCACGGCGCGGGAGCGGCGTCACACCGGAGGGTTCGACCCTTGGCTCTGGCCTCCGGCTCGAAGGCCTCGCAGCAATCGCGGACAAAGGCGCCGAGATCCCCGGCCTGCAGCGAGGGCCGCGGCGGGCGCGCGAAGACGAGGAAGTCGGAGACGAGTTTGCCGAGGTGGCCACTCTCCCTGCGAATCAGATCGAGCAGCCGGGCGTCGTCGCCACTGGCCGCCGCGGTCGAGAGCATCTGGACGGCGCCCGAAAGAGACGCGAGCGGGTTCCGAATCTCGTGGGCCAATCCGGCGGACAATTCGCCGAGGGACGCGAGATGGGCCTGGCGCTGCACGGAGGCCTCGAGTCGCCGCAGTTCCGTCACGTCTTCGAACGTGACGATCGTTCCGAGGGTCTCCCCTCCAGGCCCCCGAAGCGACGAGACCGCGAACTCGAGGAGGATCTTCCCCCCTCCGTGCGACAGCTCGCACGAGCCGTCGCGGATCCCGGCTGGCAACGAGGCGACGCTCCGGGCCAGCGCCGGCGCCACATCGTCGAGGCTCCTTCCACGGGCCGCCTCGGGTCGGAGCCCGAGAATCCGAGCCCCGGCCTCGTTGAGAAGGCTCACGCGCCACGCGCCGTCGACCGAGGCGAGCGTCAGCAGGCCGCTGCCGAGGGACTGAACGACGCGGCTGTACAGATCGCCCAGACTGCGCAGTTCGGCCACGCGCGCGGTGAGCGCTCGACCGGTGCGCTGAAGCCGTTCCGTCAGGTAGGAGGAAAGCGCGGCCGTCGCGAAGCAGCCTCCGGCGTTGGCGAGGACCGCCGCCGCGAGCCGGCCGGTCTCGACCGCCGCCGGGACGGTCCCGAGCCAGGCCTGGAACCCGGGAAACTCGGCCAGGCCTCCGAGCGCCGCGGTCGCGAGCAGCGCGGAAGCGAGCGCGCCCACGCTGCCGGCCGCGAGTGCCCCGTGCACGGTGCTCAGGAGGACGAGGAAGCTGAAGGGACCCGTGGGTCCGCCCGTGAGCGCCACGAGCCAACCCGCGAGGACCGTCTCGACGGCGAGGTGGCTCCACGCGAGCGCCGTCAGCTCCCAGTCCAGCAGCAACCAGATGAACTCGAGCGCGGCCGTGGCGTAGGCGGCGATCAGGAAGCCGTACAGGCGATTGCGGATCGCAACTTCCTGGGCGCTGGTCGACAAGACCGAAAGCGCAGCGCCGAACAGCGCGCTGGCGACCAGGACCCGCAGGAGCACCAACAGGGCGAGACGGCGGGAATCGTCCCGTTCGCCCGCGCCCACATCGAGCGTCCCCGCTTCGTTCCCGCCCTCGACGACCTGCAGGGCCTCCTGTCGTACGGGATCGGGCGCGGCGCTCACGCCACGACGCTACTTGATCGCGCCGGCAATCGTGAAGATCGGCAGGTACATGGCGATGAGGAAGCCACCGACCACCCCTCCGAGGAAGACCATCATGATCGGCTCGATGGCCGCGGTCATCGCCGCAACGGCCGCGTCGACTTCCTCGTCGTAGAAGTCGGCGATCTTCGAGAGCATCTGGTCCATTGCGCCAGTCGCTTCGCCTACTCCGATCATCTGCACGACCATGGTCGGGAATACCTTTGTCTCTCCCAGTGGCTGCGCGATCGTCTTGCCCTCGCCCACCTTTGCACGGACGTGGAGGATCGCGTCCTCGACGACCTTGTTGCCAGCAGTCTTGGCGACGACGTTGAGGGCGTCCATGATGGGAACGCCCGAGGAGATCATCGTGCCGAGTGTCCGCGTGAAGCGGGCGACGGCCGTCTTGCGCACCACCTGGCCCACGATCGGTATGTAGAGGACGACCCTGTGCCAGATCCGCGTCCCCTTCTCCGTTCGCAGGGCCGCCCCAAAGGCAAACGCGAAGGCGACGAGGCCGACGACCATCTTCACGCCGTTTCCGACCAGGAAGTGAGAGATGTCGACGACGACCTGGGTGGGGCCAGGGAGTGTCCCGCCGAAATCCTTGAACATCTTCTCGAATGTCGGCGTCACGAAGACCATCAGGACGATGGTGACGCCGACGCCGATGACGAGGACGATGGCCGGGTAAACCATCGCGCCCCGCACTTTCCCGGCCAATTTCGCGGCCTTCTCGATGTAGACCACGAGGCGGTTGAGAATCGTATCGAGGATTCCGCCGACCTCGCCGGCGGCCACGAGCTCGCGGTACAGCTCGTCGAAGACCTTGGGGTGCTCGCGAAGCGCGTCCGCGAAGGTCGACCCGGATTCGACCCGCGCCTTGATCTCCCCGAGCGCCTTCCTGAACCCCGCGTGGTCCTGCTGCGTGCAGAGGATGTCCAGGCACTGCACGAGTGGCAGGCCCGCGTCGATCATGGTGGCGAGCTGCCGGGTGAAGATGATGAGGTTCTTGCGAGGGACCCTACCGAAGCTGAGGTCGATCTTGATTTCGAGCGGCTTCTTCTTGACCTTCGAGGGGTTGATCCCCATCTGCCGGAGCCGGTCGTTGACGACCCCGGCGTCTGCCGCCTCCATCTCTCCGCTGCGCTCCTGCCCCTCCTTCGACACGCCGGTCCAGAGCCAAACCGGTGCGGCTTTCTTTTTCCTTGCGGGAGCGGCGGCTGCGGCGGTCGTGGCCATCCGGTCAGAACCTCTCGGGCGAGAGACCGACCCGGATTATCGCACAGGCCGGCGTGCGGTGCGAGTTCCCGACCAGCCTTCCGCTCATCGCCCCACCGCCGCCGGCGCCGACGTGCCCGGGCCCCGCGCGGCCATCCCGCCGCCGCCGATCATGTTCCGCAACTCTTCGGGGTCGCCGCTCCGGCCCATCGCCTCCTCGAGGCTGATGGTGCGCCGCTGCACCAGCCCGAGCAGGGCCTGGTTGAAGGTCTGCATTCCGAACTTCGCCTGGCCGATCTGCATCTGCGAATAGATCTGGTGGACCTTGTCCTCGCGGATGAGGTTCCGAATGGCGGGGTTCGGCACCATGACCTCGACGGCGAGGACGCGTCCGCCGCCCTGTTTGGGCAGGAGCGCCTGGGCCATGACGCCCTCGAGCACGAACGAGAGCTGGGCTCTCACCTGAGGTTGCTGGTAGGGCGGGAAGACGTCGAGGACGCGGTTGATGGTCTGCACGCACGAGTTGGTGTGCAGGGTGCCGAAGGCGACGTGGCCGGTCTCCGAGACGACCAGCGCGGCCTCGATGGTCTCGAGGTCGCGCATCTCGCCGATGAGCACGACGTCGGGATCCTGCCGCAGGATGTACTTGAGCGCCTTCTTGAAGCTCGCCGTGTCGGCCCCGACCTCCCGCTGGTTGACGATGCAGTTCTTGTGCGGGTGGAGGTACTCGATCGGGTCCTCGATCGTGATGATGTGTTCGTGCCGATCGGTGTTGATCTTGTCGATGATCGAGGCGAGCGTCGTGCTCTTGCCCGACCCGGTCGGCCCCGTCACGAGCAGCAGCCCACGCGGGCGTTTGGCGAGGTCGGCCGCGACGGGCGGCAGCCCCAACTCCGCGAACGTCAGGATCTTGAATGGGATGAGCCGGAAGGCGCCGGCGACTGCTCCACGCTGCATGAAGACGTTGGCGCGGAACCGGGAGAGCCCCTTGACGCCGAAGGAGAGATCCAGCTCGTTCTCCTCCTCGAACTTGTGCTTCTGGGCGTCGGTCAGGATCGAGTAGCAGAGCTGCTTGGTCTCGACCGGCGTCATCGGCGCGGTCTTCAGCGGAACGAGCTTGCCGTCGATTCGGAGTTGCGGCGGCGAGTTGGTGGTGATGTGGAGGTCGCTCGCCCCCTTCTCGACCATCGCCTTCAGCAGCTGGTGTAGGTTGGCCAAGAGGGCTCCGGCGCGGGGGGAAAATCAGAAGCGATCGGGTGCGGTGTTGCCGACCACTTCCTCGAGGGTGGTGATGCCGGCCTTCATTTTACCGATGGCCGACATGCGAAGGGTCTGCATGCCCAGGCGGATGGCTTCCTGCTTCAGCTCCGCCGTCGAGGCGCCGTTGATCACCAGCTCCTTGAGCGGGTCGAAGAACGGCATGACCTCGTACACCGCAAGTCGCCCCTTGTAGCCGCGGTCGTTGCAGACCTTGCAGCCGCCGGGCTCGTAGACCGTGAAGCTGCCCACCTCTTCCGGAGGCACGCCGGCGTCGATGAGCGCCTGCTCGTCGAGCGCCGCCTCCTTCTTGCACTCCTGACATAGCTTGCGGCAGAGGCGCTGGGCGAGGATCAGATTGAGCGAGGCGACCACGAGGAAGGGCTCGATGCCCATGTTGAGCAGGCGGCTCACGGTCGCAGGCGCGTCGTTCGTGTGCAACGTCGAGAGGACGAGGTGGCCGGTGAGCGCCGCCTTGACGCCGATCTCCGCGGTCTCGAAGTCGCGGATCTCGCCCACCATGATGATGTCGGGATCCTGCCGAAGGAACGAGCGGAGGGCGGCCGCGAAATTCAGGCCGATGTCGTCGTGCATCTGCACCTGGTTGATGCCCGAGAAGTTGAACTCGACCGGGTCTTCGGCGGTCGAAATGTTGTCCGAGACCTGGTTGAGGCGCGAGAGGGCCGAGTACAGCGTCGTGGTCTTGCCCGAGCCCGTCGGCCCGGTCACGAGCACCATGCCGTAGGGCCGCTCGATCGAGTCGATGAACCACTTGAGCTGCGTCTCCTCGAAGCCCAGCTTGGTCATGTCGAGTTGGAGGTTGGACTTGTCGAGGAGCCGGAGGACGATCTTCTCGCCGAAGAGCGTCGGGCAGACGGAGACGCGGAAGTCCATCTCCTTGCCCTGGCCGATGCGCAGCTTGATGCGGCCGTCCTGCGGCAGCCGGCGCTCGGCGATGTCCAGCTCGGCCATGATCTTGAGGCGCGATGTCAGGGCGTTCTTGAGCTTGAGCGGCGGCTTCATCACCTCGTAGAGGACGCCGTCGATCCGGTAGCGGACCCGGAAGTCCTTCTCGTAGGGCTCGACGTGGATGTCGCTCGCGCCCTTCTTGATGGCGTCGAGGAGGATGAGGTTGACGAGCTTGACCACCGGGGCGTCGTCGGCGGCCTTCTCGATGTCGACGACCGACTCCTCCTCGGACGAGGCGATCGAGATCTCGTCTTCGGCGGCACCGAGGACGTCCTCCACCGATGGGCCCTTGGCGGCGTAGTAGTGCTCGATCGCGTCCCGGATCGCCAGCTCGGAGGCGACGACGGTCTCGATGTTGTAGCCGGTGAGGAACTTGAGGTCGTCGATCGCGAGGATGTTCGACGGGTCGCTCATCGCGACGATGAGCGCCGGCCCCGCGCGGTTGACCGGAATCACGAGGTGCTTCTCGGCGACTTCCTTCGGGACGAGCTTGATGACGTCGGGATCGATCTCGAAATCCTTGAGGTTGATCGCCGGGACGCCGTACTGCTTCGAGAGGAAGTCGGTGAGCTTGTGCTCCTCGATGGCGCCGGTCTTGACGAGGTGGTAGCCGAGGCGACCGCCGTCCTTGCTCTGCGCGTCCTGCGCCTTGCGGAGCTGCGCCAGGGAGATCAGGTTCTGGCGAACCAACAACTCGCCGAGACGCCTTCCGGCGCCCGCCGCCGGCGGGGCTTGTCCCTCAGGCATGCAGACCTCTTTCGCGGGAATGGTCGATCAGACTTCCGAAACGATAGCTGCCGGTCGTTCGGGCTGTCAAGGATGCGGACGGGCGACGAGCGCGACCGCGGTCTCGACGTCGGCCCGGATCTGGCCCACCAGCGCTTCGACCGACGGGAAGCGCAGTTCGTCCCGTAGCCTCGCGACGAACGCGACGCGCATGCGGGTACCGAGCAGGCTCGGCCCCCCGTAGCCGACGAGGTGGACCTCGAGCGACTGCGGCGCGCCCTCGCCGAAGGTCGGCTTGCGCCCCAGGTTGGCCGCGCCCGGGAACTCGCCCGCGGGGCAGCGCCCGGTGACTGCGTAGACCCCGTTCGGGGGGAGGAGTTCGCTGTCCGGCTGGACATTGGCGGTCGGAAAGCCGAGCGTACGTCCGCGGCCCATCCCGGCGACGACCGTCCCATCGACGTCGAAGGGACGTCCCAGCAGGGGTGCGGCCGCCTCGACCCGCCCTTCGAGCACCAGCTCCCGGATCCGGGTCGACGAGACCGGGACGCCCTCGCAGCGGATCTTCGGGACGACGACGAGCCGCGCGCCCCCGAGCTTCAACCATGCCTCCAGGTCGGCGACCCGTCCCGCGCGTCCCCGGCCGAACGTGAAGTCCTCCCCCACCGCGACGTCGCCGACACCCAGGTCCGCGACGAGCAGCCGGTCGACGAAATCCCGGGCGGGGATCGCCGCGAAGGCGCGGTCGAAGGGCTGGACCACGACGGCGTCGAGGCCGGCCTCCTGCAAGAGCTCGAGCTTGCGCCCAGGCGTCGTGAGCAGTCGCGGTGCCACCTTCGGAGAGAGGAACCTGCCGGGGTGCGGTTCGAACGTCAGAGCCGCCGCCGGTGTGCCCCGGCGCTTCGATGCTTCCAGCGTCGCCGCGAGGAGTGCCTGGTGCCCGAGGTGGACCCCGTCGAAGTTGCCGATGGCGAGCGCCGCACCAGCAATCTGCCCACGGGCCTGCTCGATCGAACGAAAGACGCGCATGTCAGAGGCGGCGGCGACTCGCGCGGGATCGCGCGGGTTCAGAGGTACGACCGGTCGAAGGCGTGCGGCATCAACTCCCGGAGCGACAGGCGGCGGCGAACGCCGCGCAGATTCACGAGGATGATCGGCGTTTCGGGCGCGCCGAACTCGGCGAGAGTCTGTAGGCACATCCCGCACGGTGGGCTCGGCTCGTCCGAGGCGGTGACCACCGCCGCCGAGAGGATCTCGCTCTCGCCGGCGGCGACTGCGGCCGCCACGGCACCGCGCTCCGCACAGAGGGCGAGGCCATACGAAGCGTTCTCGACGTTGCAGCCGGTGAAGACGCGCCCGGAGCCCGCGAGCACCGCGGCTCCCACCTTGAATCGAGAGTACGGAGCGTAAGCGTGCTCGCGGATCCGGGCCGCGGCTTCGATCAGCTCCTCGACGGTCGAGGCGTCCGCCCGCGGACGGGCGGGCTTCGCGAGGGAACGCGCCATGTCGCGCACGGATGTATGCGGAAAACACTGCGGCGTCAACGCCGGGCGGTTGACGCGCCCGCGGTGCTCGCGCACGATGGGGCATGCCTTCGATCCGGGCCCTGGTCGTCGACGACTCGCCGGCCATGCGCGCCGAGGTCGTCGCCGCCCTTCGCGCGATCGACGGTTGCTCCTGCGTCGAGGCCGGAGACGGTGCCGAGGGACTTCGCATCCTCGGAACCGAGGCGTTCGACATCGTCGTCACCGACCTCAACATGCCTCTTCTCGGCGGCCTGGCACTGGTCCAGTTCATCCGCAACCGGCCGGCCACGCGCGAGCTCCCGGTGGTCGTCGTCACCAGCGAGAGCGCCGAGGAAGACCGGCGCCGGCTCGCGGCCGCCGGGGCGAACGCGTACATCATCAAGCCCGTCGACGCGGGCACGCTGCGCGCCCGCGTCCGGGAGATCCTCGGGCTAAGCTAGGCGGGCCGCGAAGGCATCGAGGACGTTGCCGAAGGAGTGCTCGACGCGGGCCGCGGTCTCGGCCACCTCGGCGTGCGAGAGGGGGCGCGACGCGAGCCCAGCCGCGCGGTTGGTGATGCACGAGACCGCCGCGACCGGGACCCCCATGTGGTTGGCGACTATCACCTCGGGGACCGTGCTCATCCCGACGGCGTCCGCACCGGCCCGCCGCGCCATCTCGATCTCGGCGGGCGTCTCGTAGGACGGACCCAGGAACTGGCAGTAGACGCCGGTCGCGAGGCGTACGCCGACCGAGTCGGCTGCGGCGTCGAGGTGCCGGGCCAGCTCGGGAGAGTACGCGGCGGTCATGTCGGGGAAGCGCGGTCCAAAGCGGTCGTCGTTCGGGCCGACGAGCGGGTTCTGGCCCGAGAGGTTGACGTGGTCGGTGATCCTCATCAGGTCCCCGGGCTCGAGATCCGGCCGAATGCCGCCCGCGGCGTTGGTCACGCAGAGCGTCTCGATTCCGAGCTGGGCGAGGACGCGGACCCCGAAGACCACCTCGGCGGTGCTGCGTCCTTCGTAGAGGTGGACGCGGCCCTGCATCACGGCCGCCGGCACCGACCCGAGGCGGCCAATCCAGAGGCAACCGGCGTGTCCCGGAACCGTCGAGACGGGGAAGCCCCGCAGTTCCGAGTACGGGAGGCGGGTGGCGCCACTCAACCGCTCGGCGTAGCGGCCCAGTCCGCTGCCGAGCACCAGACCGAGCCGCGGCGCGCCGACCTTTGACAGCGCGAGCACGTGCCGAGCCACCTCCGCAACCCGGTCGTACTCAGTTGCGGCCGGGGGTGGCCCGGAGGGCTCGCGCCGCGTCTGCTTCCGCTGCGCGCGGTTCGTCGAAGGCCGTGGCATCTACGGCGGGCCGACCGCCCCCTGTGCGATCCAGACGGTCAGAAGCTGTATCTGGCACGGCGAAAGCGCGTGGAAGCCCCCGTCGGCGTCGACCGGCATCGGCTGGGCGCCCGCGCAGAGACTCGGTGAATCGGTCAGCGTCTGGATCAGGAACGAATTGCCGGGCAGCCCGGGGACGACGCGGGCCGTACACGGGCATGCCTCGGACGGGACCGCGCCGAAGCCGCCGCCGGGTCCTCCGTCGCACGCCCCGGGCGGGCCGGATCCGCCGTCGCCGCCGCCGAGCAGGGCGCCGTACGCCGCGGACGGAGACGAGAGATCGAGCCCGCCCTGGTGCGCGCTCTGCGAGTGGCAGGTCGCACAGCCGTACGCGGAGGTCGCGTCGGTCAGGATCGCCGCCACGTCGGAGAACGCAATCTTGGGCTGTACACAGGCGCCGCCCCCGTCGGCGGCCTCGCAGCTGCACGCGAGCGGCGACAGGCCGTCGAGGCAGAGAACCTGCTTGTCGCTGCAACCGCAGTGGCCCTGCGCGCACGTCGACTGCGCGGCATAGACAGCCGTGCAGTCATTTCCGCAGGCTCCGCAATTGGTCGCGCTGCTGGTCACGTCCACGCAGGACGACGCCCCCGTTCCACCACAGAGCTGCTGCGGGCTCGGGCAGGAACAGTTGCCGTTCTGGCACGCCGTCGTCGGCGCGAGGCACGCGTTCCCGCACTTGCCACAGTTCACCGGATCCGAGGTGAGATCGACGCAAGCCGGCGCCCCACCGCTCTGGCAGATGGTCCCGGAGTTGGCCCCGCCTCCGCCGTCGGCGGCGCAGCCGCACTCCCCGTTCGCGCAGGTGATCCCGGGCAGATTCCCGCCCTGCAGGGCGCAGTCGTTCCCGCAGCTGCCGCAATTGTGGACGTCCTGCTCCCAGTCCGTGCAGACCTTTCCGCCCGCGGCAGGGCACTCGTGGTAGGGAAGCGTGCACGCGCACGTCCCCCCCGCGCAGTTGCCGGTCGGGCACACCTGGCCGCAGCCACCGCAGTTCTGCGGGTCGCTGTTGGTGTCGACGCAGTCGCCGCCGTTCGCGCCGCAGGCGGTGAGCGTGCCGAGGCACGTGCAGACGCCGGGCTCGCCCTCGGCCGGCGCCGAGCAGACCTGAGTCTGAGGGTCGCACTGGCAGTCGCCGCCGTCGCAGAGGGCCGCGCACTGGCCGCAGTTGTTCGGGTCGGTCGAGAGGTCCGTGCAGACCGCGCCGCCGTCCGGAAGCGGGCAGAGGCTGTTGCCGGAGGGGCACTGACAGAAGGCGCCCACGCACGTCTCGTTGGGCGGGCAGGCCTGTCCGCACTCCCCGCAGTTGGCCGGGTCGGACTGGAGATCCGAGCAGGTCAAGCCGCCGTCCGGCCCGGGGCACTGCGCGGCGGTGCAGCTGCAGGTTCCGCCGAGACAGGTCTCGCCCGCCGGGCAGACGGTCCCGCAGGCGCCGCAGTTGCGGTTGTCGGCCTGCACCTCGGTGCAGGCCTGCCCGGCGTCGGCGGAGGGGCAGGTTATCCAGCCCGCGAGGCACTGACAGGTCCCCGCCGTGCAGGTCTCGTGGATCGGACAACCGCCCGGGCAGCCGGCACCCGCGTCGTTTCCGCCACCCTTGCCGGGGCAGGCAGCGAGGAGCAACGAGAGCGAGGCTGCCGCGAGCGTCGATCGCATTCCGAAGGTCCTCTGGGAGCTTTGGGCGAAGCCAGTGTAGGAAAGGCCCGGTTCTTTGTCCATCAAGCGCAGGGACTTTAGACCAGGCGCTCGAGGATCAACGGCCGGGCCTCCGGGGCTGCGTCACCCAGGGTAAACGCCTCGTCCAGGAGGGCGATCGCGCGCCCGATCCGGGCCTCGTCCGAACCGTGGACCGTGCAGAGCGGCTCGCCCGCCGCCACCGACTCGCCAACCTTGCGGTCCAGCACGATCCCGACCGCTGGTTCGACCTCGTCGTCGATCCGCTCGCGGCCGGCGCCCAGCGCGACGGCGGCGGTTCCCACGAGCTCCGCGTCGATCGCGACGACGACCCCGGCCTCGGTGGCCGCGACGGGCCGGCGCAGCGCGGCGTGCGGGAGACCCCGGCAGCCGTCCTCGAGCGCCGCGGCGTCGCCGCCCTGCGCGCGAACGATCTGCTGGAACTTCTCGAAGCCCCGCCCGTCCTCGATCGCCCGCCGGAGTAGGTCGCGTGCGGGCGTCCCTCGGGCGACGTCGGCGAGCGAGAGCATCTCCTCCCCGAGCGCGAGGGTGACCTCGACGAGGTCGTCCGGGCCGCGCCCCTGCAGGACGTCGACGGCCTCGATCACCTCGAGGGCGTTGCCCACGGTCCGGCCGAGGGGCTGCTCCATGTCCGTGAGGAGCGCCACGGTCTGCTTGCCCATGGAACGGCCTATGCCGACCATGGTCTGCGCGAGCTCGCGCGCCGAGCCGACGTCCTTCATGAACGCACCGCTGCCCACCTTGACGTCGAGCACCAGGCCGTCGATCCCTTCCGCCAGCTTCTTGCTCATGATCGAGGCGGCGATGAGCGGGATCGACTCGACCGTCGCGGTCACGTCGCGCAGCGCGTACAGCTTCCGGTCGGCCGGGACGAGGCGGTCGGTCTGCCCGACGAGGCAGGCGCCGACCTCCCCGATCAGCTCGCGGTAGCGTTCGACGCCGAGGTCCACCCGAAACCCCGGGATCGAGCGGAGCTTGTCGAGCGTGCCCCCGGTGTGCCCGAGTCCGCGGCCCGAGATCATCGGCACCCGCACCCCGCAAGCGGCCACGAGGGGCGCGAGGCAGATCGAGACCTTGTCGCCGACTCCGCCGGTCGAATGCTTGTCGACCTTGCGGCCGGGGATGTCCGACAGGTCGAGCACGTCGCCGCTCTGGAGCATCGCCGATGTCCAGGCCGACAGCTCGGTCGGCGTCAGGCCGCGGAAGTAGACCGCCATCAGCAGTGCCGCGGCCTGGTAGTCGGGCACCTCGCCCGACGTGAACGCCTCGAGAAACGCGTCGATCTCTTCGGTCGGGAGCGCGCCCCCGTCGCGCTTCTTCTTGATGAGGTCGTATGCGCGCAAGCGGCCGCACGTCTAGCATGCGGCCCGCCCGTACTCCAGATCATCCTGCGTGGGCCCCGCCGCCGCATCCGTGATACAAGGGCAGGCCGTGCGATTCCATCCGGCGCCTGCCTTTGCCTGGCTCCTCGCGGCGGCCTGCCACGCCGCGAGCCCCTCGCCGGACGGCGGCAAGAAGATCATCGGCGTCGTGACCGACGTGGGAGGCCGCGGCGACCAGTCTTTCAACGACGGCGCGCTTCGTGGGCTCGAGAGCTGGGCCTGCGCGCTGCGCTACACGGCGTCGGGCTACCGCCCGCTCGCACCAGCCGCTCTCCTCGACACGGTCCCCGCCGACCTGCGAGACCGACTGGGCGCAAACCCCGCGCTGCCGGGGCTCGCGCCGTACGTTCTCCAGGCCCGCGCGGCCGAGGACTACCGGCCGGACCTCGAACGGCTCGCGCAGCGACGCGTCGCGCTCGCCGTCGGGGTCGGATTCATGCTCGAGGACGCCGTCGCGGCGGAAGCGCGAGCGCACCCGGAGCAGCACTACATGCTCATCGACAGCCCGATCCTCGACTCCGCTGGCAAGACGATGGCGCTCCCGAACGTCGCGAGCGTCACGTTCCGCGAGCAGGAGGGGAGCTACCTCGTCGGCGCGCTCGCGGGACTGGTCACGAAGACCGGCCAGGTCGCCTTCGTCGGCGGCATGCAGGTCCCGCTCATCCAGCGCTTCGAAGCCGGCTTCCGGGCCGGTCTCGCGGCGACCAACCCCGCCGCCGCGGCGCGGCTCGCCGTCGAGTACACCGGCAGCTTCGACGACTCGAGCGCGGGCAAGCGCGTCGCGCAGGCACTCTACGGCCGCGGAGTCGACGTGCTATTCCAGGCGGCGGGCGCCGACGGCCTGGGCGCCATAGAAGCGGCCAAGGAGGCCGGCAAGTGGATCATCGGAGTCGACAGCGACCAGTCCCAGCTGGCGCCGGCCTCGGTGCTGACCTCGATGGTGAAGCACGTCGACTACGCCGTCTACCTCGCCGCGCGCGACGTGTCCGCGGGGAAGTTCGACCCGGGCAACCGCGAGTTGGGCCTCGCCGAGGGCGGGATCGGCCTCGCGCCGGTGCGCGTGGACTTTCCCGGCCGCGCCGAAGCCCTCGCCCGCGTCGAGTCGCTGCGGCAGGCGATCGTCGCGGGCCGCATCTCCGTTCCCGCGCGGCCCGGCGCAACGTCTGCTGCGCGCTGACCGGGAATGGTTCCCGCCCTCGAAGCGGCGCAGCTCGGCAAGTCGTTCGGCGGGGCGCGGGCGTGCGACCGGGTCTCGTTCGCGCTCGGGCGAGGCGAGGTTCTCGCCCTCGTCGGCGAGAACGGCGCGGGCAAGACCACCCTCCTGAACCTCCTCAACGGCTTCTACCGGCCGGATGTGGGCGAGATCCGGGTGCGCGGAACGCCCGTCGTGCTCCGAGGCCCCGCGGACGCCGAAGCGCTCGGCCTGGGCATGGTCCACCAGCACTTCACCCTGGTCCCACCGCTCGGGGTCGCGGAGAACGTCGTGCTCGGACGCGAGCCGCGCCGCGGTCCCGTCTTCGACCGGGCCCGCGCCGAGCGTGAGGTGGCCGAGGCCGCGGAACGCCATGGCCTGCCGATCGACCCGCGCGCGAAGGTCGCGCACCTCTCGGTCGCGAGCCGGCAGAGGGTCGAGATCCTCAAGGTGCTCTGGCGCGGCGCCGAGATCCTCGCCTTCGACGAGCCCACGGCCGCGCTCTCCCCCGACGAGTCGACCGCGCTCTGCGCGACGATCCGCGACCTCGCGAAGGGCGGCCGCTCGATCCTCTTCGTGAGCCACAAGCTGCGCGAGGTCGCCTCGGTGGCCGATCGCATCGCCGTCCTGCGGGCCGGCCGGATCGTCGCCGTCCTTCCGGCCGCCGGCGCCGACCTCGGCCGCGTCGCCGCGCTCATGGTGGGGGAGGCAGCCCCGCGCGAGGAACCGCCCTCCCGGACCGAGGTGCGCGCGGCCGGGGCGGTGCTGTCGCTCGGCGGCGTGATCTGCAACGACGACCGCGGCGCCCCGGCGCTGCGCGGCGTCGATCTGTCGGTCGGCTCCGGAGAGGTCGTCGGCATCGCCGGAGTCGACGGCAACGGCCAGCGCGAGCTCGCGGAGGTCTGCACGGGCCTGCGCCCGCCGGCGGCGGGGCGCGTCGAGGTCGGGGGCCGCGACGCGCGCGGCCTCGGCGCCGCGGGCTTTCGCGCACTCGGCGTGGCGCACGTCCCGGAGGACCGCGAGCGCGGCGGGCTGTGCGGCGCGCTGACCGTCGCGGAGAACCTCGCGCTCGGCCGGGCCTGGCGGCCGCCGTTCCGCGAGGGCCGCCTCTTTCCGCAGATCGACCGGCGGTTCCTCGCCGGCCATGCGGACGAGCTGGTGCGCGCCTACGACGTCCGTCCGCCCGATCCGTCGGCGCGCGCCTGCGACCTCTCCGGGGGCAACCAGCAGAAGGTCGTGCTGGCCCGCGAGTTGGACGGCACCCCCGCGCTCGTCGTCGCCGTGCACCCGACCCGCGGTCTCGACCTGCGCGCCGCGGCCGCGGTCCACGCGCGGCTCCGCGACCAGGCGCGGCGCGGGGCCGGCGTCCTGATCGTCTCTTTCGACCTCGACGAACTGCGCGCCGTCGCGGACCGACTCGTCGTCCTCTGCGGCGGCCAGGTCGCGGGCGAAGCGTCGAACAGCGCGACCGACGCCGAGCTGTCGCGCTTCATGGCGGGTGCGGCTTGAGGCCGGATCGACAGAACGGAGGCTGGCGCGCGCACTGGCGCCGCCTCGAGCCCGTCGGCCTGCCGGTGCTCGCCGTCGTCGCCGCCTTCGCGCTCTGCGCGCTCGCCATCCTCGCCCTCGGCCGATCGCCCGTCCTGGCCGCCGCGGCACTCGCCGACGGCGCCTTCGGCGGCTGGGTGCCGGTGGGGGAGTCGGCGCTCAAGGCGACCGCGCTGATCCTGACCGGACTCGCCGTCGCCCTGCCCTACCGCGCCGGGCTCTTCAACATCGGCGCGCAGGGCCAGTTCCTGGTTGGGGCCGTGGCCGCCGCCTGGGCCGGTCGGGCGCTCGACTTGCCTGCGCCCCTCGAGGTCGCCCTGGTGCTCGCCTTCGCCGGCGCGACGGGCGGCGCCTGGGGCGCCCTGGCCGGAGTCCTCAAGGTCCGCCGCGGCGTCCACGAGGTCATCTCGACGATCCTCCTCAACTGGATCGCGATCCACCTGATCAACTCCTGGCTCGTCGTGGGCCCGCTGCATGCGGCCTCCACGGCCGGCTTCTCGCACAGCGGGACCGAAGCGATCCGCGCCGCCGCGCATCTCCCGACGCTCGCGTCGA
>DAIDIT010000124.1 GCA_027451705.1 Pseudomonadota bacterium | reverse complement strand
TCGCCGTAGACGAGGACGTGGGCGATGAAGGGATCGTCGGCGAAGCGCCCCTCGATGTTGGCGGGCGGGACGTTCTTGCCGCCGGCGGTCACGAGGATGTCCTTCTTGCGATCGACGATCTGGAGGAACCCGTCCGGGGTGAAGCGGCCGACGTCGCCGGTCCGAAACCAGCCGCCCTCGGCGAAGGCGGCGCGGGTGGCCACGGGATCCTTGTGGTAGCCCGCGAAGACCGACGGACCGCGGGCGAGGATCTCGCCGTCCTCGGCGAGCTGGATCTGCACGGACGGCAGCGGCTTGCCGACCGAGTCGAAGCGGAAGGCATCGGGCCGATTGAGGGTGAGGGTCGGCGAGGTCTCGGTGAGCCCGTAGCCCTCGATGATCAGCAGCCCCGCCGCGTGGAACTGCTCCTTGACCTCACGCGAGAGGCCGGCGCCGCCCGAGAGGCAGAAGCGGAGCCGACCGCCGGTCACCTCGAGGAGCTTGCGCCTGCGCCCCTCGGGCGCGGCCTCGGCGGCGGCCGCGCGCGCGAGCTTCTCCCAGACCGAAGGCACGCTCATGAAGACGCTCGGCCGGACCTTCGGGAGCAGTTCGATCGCCTGCGCGGGCTCGCAGAGGTAGGTGGTGAAGCCGAGGGTGTTGCCGAGGCAGGCCTCGCCGTAGCCGAAGATGTGGCTCATCGGCAGCCAGAGAAGATCGACCGCGCCCTCGTCGATCAGCGGCGCGTTGCACTCGAGCCAGTCGAGGCCGTTGACGGCGACGTTGCGGTGGGTGAGCGGGACGCCCTTCGGCGGGCCGGAGGTGCCGCTCGTGTAGAGCATCGTGCCGGGCTGGTCGAGCGAGACCGCGGCGAGCGTCCTCTCGAAGGCGCCCGTGTGCTCGCGGTCGTGCGCCTCGCCGATCGACAGCGCGCGGGTCCACGGGACGATCTTGCGCTCCGCCTCCGCGAACGCGACCGGGCTGCCGGCGGCGCGCGCGCGCTCGACGAGCGGTCCGAGATCGACGCCCTCGCCGAGCAGGACGATCCGCTCGACGGCCGCGAACGCCGGCCACGCCCGGAGGATCCGTTCGACCAGCGCCGGGCCGTCGGTGAAGACGACCCTGGCGTCGCTGTGTGCGACGACGTGCGCGAGCTGGTCGGGCGTGCTCGCCGGGTAGACCGGGACCATCACGCCGGAGGCGGCCTGGACGCCGAGCGCCGCCGATAGCCACTCGACGCGGTTGTGCGCGTAGATCGCGGCACGCTCGGTCGGGCGCAGTCCGGCGGCCGAAAGGAAGGAGGCGACGCGCCGGATCTCCGACGCGAAGGCGCCCCAGGTGACCGTCCGCCAGTCGCCCCCGGGAGCGGGCACCAGGAAGCGGACGCGCGTCTGCCGCTCGGGGAGGCTGTCGAAGACCGCGCGCGGGGCTGTCTTCAGCTCGCGGTAGGGCGAGATGTCCACGGCTCAGGACCTCCGGGCGGGCGGCGCGGGCGGCGCGTCCGCGAGCCGCTCCTCGATGTCGAGCAGTCGGCTCTGGAGCTGGTTGAGCGCGTGGAGGGTCCGCTCCTGATCGCGCTTGGTGGGCAACCCGACCGCGCCCCAGAGCGCCGCCGCCGCCTGATCGGCCGCCGCCTTGGCCCGGAACGCCCCGCCGAGCAGCTTGCCCGCGGGCTCGAGCACGAGCGGGCTCGCGAGCCAGGCCTCGAGCAGCTTCGCGGTCGCGTCCTCCCAGCGATCGAACCCCTTCTTCCAGAGCTCCCAGATCATGTCCTACCTCCGTTCGAGACTCAGGCGGCGCACCTGCGCCGCGGTGGTGAAGTCGTCGGCCGTCTCGCCCGGCTGACTCGTCGCGCGCGCGACCTCGCCGAAGCACTCGAAGACGAACGAGATCTGGCGGGTCGTGACCGGGGATCCGACGACCGGCGTCGTCGTGAGCGTCGAGTGGACCGAGAGGGCCTGCGTGAAGGTCAGTTCGGGAAGGACGAGGATGCCTTCGTCCTCCACGGCGAAGCTGTAGCTGTCGACACCGGCATAGGGCAGGCCGTCGAAGGTGCCGTTGGCCACCTCGCCGATGGCGTCCCACTGCTCGCCCTTCGCGAGCGGGAGCTGAAAGGCGGGCACGGGGTTCGTGTACGGCAGCAGCGTCTCGCCCGCCGGGGGGCTCTGCTGCGCGGAGGCCACGCCCCAGAGCCAAAGCGCGTTCTGGTCGAGCGAGTAGACGGCCTCGACCGTGTCGCCGGGATCGACCGGGGTCACGAACTGCCCGCTCGGGAAGGACGAGGCGTACCACTTGCCGGAAAGCGCCGACGCCTCGATCGTCGCGAGCTGGTCGCTCGCCTCGTCGATCGACCAGTCCCAGACCCGCTGGCCCTGGGCGTTCGTCGTGCCGACCGGATCGATCGCCCGCGTCGCCCCGGGCGGCGAGACGAGGAAATTCTCCGGGACTCCGATCGCGACCGGAAGCTCGCTCGCCTCGATCTTGCCGTCGAGGTTCGGGACGCAGCCGAGCGGCGCGGGCGTCGTCCCCTGGTAATCCGCGTGCAGCGCGGTCGGCGGCACCTCGCTCGTGCAGGCCGCGCAGAGCAGGAGCAAGGGCAGCAGGCGGTCAGAAGACATACGCGAGAAGGAGGCGGACGAGTTGTGCCGGCTGGGCGGCGATCGGCGGCGTCACGTCGATGTTGTCGAGGCCGGCGAACGGGAAGAGCGCGGCGTACTGGAGCTCGGCCACGAAGCCGTCGCTGCTCTCGTACCGCAGCGCGGGATCGATCTCGAGACCGAGGGGGCTCGCGTCGCCGGGCGTCGACGCGGCGTCGAGCGCCCAGGACGCGACCGCGAAGACTTCGGCCGAGAGTCGCGCCTTGCCGCTGTGGGCGAGCGTGAGGCGGGCGTGGGGACGCAGGTAGAAGGCGTCGGTGACGGTGCCGATGATGTTGCGGAAGAGGATGCGGTCGATGTGGTAGTCGGGGCTGAACTGGAAGTTGTCGACGGTGTCGTCGTACGGCGGGTTTCCCTTCGCGCCGTTCAGGTCGCCCGGCCGCGCGGCCGGCGCGCCCGGGGGGACGAGCGCGCCGAAACCCGGCGAGGGATCGCCGCTCGCGACGCCGCTGTCGAAGCCGACGCCCCAGGGGCTGCGCGGGGCGCCGATGTCGCTCTGGAGCACGCCGCCCCACTGCGTCCCGGTCACGGGGTGGGGCAGAAGCACCCCCGGGACGAGCGAGGCCTGCGCGATGTCGGCGAGGATCAGCGTCCCCTCGGCCTCGACCCGCGCCCAGGGGAGGAGCAGCCGCGCCCAGCCGTCGAAGACGTCCGCGGTGTAGCCGCGGGGGACCACCTGCGACGGCGTGATCGCAACCGGGACGTTGGTGACGAGGTAGTCGGCGGGGACGTCGTTCTCCTGCCAGCGGTGGGCGTAAAAGCCGCCGGCGTCGAAGGTCGTCTCGCCGGCGGCGCGGCGGCGTTCGATTGAATCGGGGTCGTGCCAGCGCAGCACCGCGAAATCGACGGTGTGCACGTCGGTCGAGGGGTCGAGCCCGACGAGGGTGGTATTCCCGACGCGGGGGACGAGCGGCCCGGCCGCGGTGAAGTCGAACGCCGCGGCCCAGATGAGGCCGAGGAGCGGGGTGAGGAAGGCGATGCGGTCAGCCGACTGGTCGTAGTCGCAGTCCAGGCAATCGCCGCCATTGGCGGTCATGCCGAGGCCGAACTGGTTCCCCATCCGGCCGGCGGCGAGCAGCCCGAGCGGCGTCAGCGCCTCGCCGTACGCCCGCCGGACCAGGATGGGCTGCGCGGGCGAGAGGTAGCTCGTGGCGGATTGCGGCGCACCCGCCGCAAGGCTGCCGAGCGCGACGTTGTCGAGCGCGTCGACCCGGACCTTGACCGCGACCCCGCCGCCCGGCGCGTAGACCGCCAGGTCGCTGCGCAGCCGCATGTCCGCGAAGTCGAGCAGGTGAGAAGATGGGTTCGACAGCGGCAGCGGAAAGAAGATCTGGCCGGAGGGCGTAGGCCCGCGCGAGAGGTCGAAGTCGTACATCAGTTCGGGCCGGACGCGGTAGTAGCCGTCGACCGCGACGATCGGTTGGCCTCCCCCCTCGAGGTCCTGGCCGACATCGGTCCAGCCGTCCTGGATGACGCCGGCGCGGTTGGCCGCGGCGAGGGCCAGCGCGAGGAGCGGCACCGGGATCACCTCCGCGCCTCGGCTGACCGCGGCCCGAGGAATTCGACGAGGTCGCGGGTGGACGGCCGCTCGGCCTCGATCATCGGGAAGTGGCCGCACTCGGGGTAGACCTCGAGGCGCGCGTTCGGCAGGTCGCGCAGGAGGCGCTCGCCGAACGGGAGCACCGCGATGCGATCGTCCCGCCCCCACAGCAGCAACACCGGCTGCCGGACGCTCGGGTAGGACCGCTGCATCTGCGCGAAGCGCTGGCCGCGGGTGGCTGCGAGCGCGGCGGCCGTGGTCCCGGGCCGCTCGAGCGCTCGTTCGACGGCCTCGACGAGCGCCTGGCTCAGAAACCTCCGCGGGTCGTAGAAGGCGAGCTCCATCTTCTCGGCGGGTCGCTGGTCGTAATAGAGGGCGAAGAGGGTCTCGCCGACGCCGGCCGCGCGGGCCCAGTGCGAGAACGCCGGGAGCTGCTCCTCGTAGACCCAGGCGTCGTACAGGGCGAGCCGGTCCACGCGCTCGGGCGCCGCGAGTGCCATGGCGAGGGCGACCGAGCAGCCCCACGAGTGCGCGACGACGTCGGCGTGCGCGATGCCGCGCGCGTCCATCAACGCGAAGACGAGTCGTGCCTGCGCGGCGGGCGAGTAGTCCCCTTCCGGCCGATCGGTCCAGCCGAAGCCCTTGAGGTCGAGGGCCAGGACGCGGTGCGCCGGGACGAGGCGCGGCACGACGGCCGTCCAGGTCTCGAGCGACGAGGCGAAGCCGTGCAGGAGCACGACCGCCGGCGCGTCCTTCGGTCCGACGTCGAGGTAGCGCACCCGGACGCCGTCGACGTCCGCGTACGTCGCGTCGGCCGGCTCGCCGGGCATCGGGCCCTGGTGGAACGCGAGACAGCCTCCGGCGAGCGGCAGCATGACCATGGCGGCGGCGCAGCGCGCTCTCACGGGGCCGCCAGTCGGCGCAGCTCGCTGGCGCTCTGGAACTCGACCGACAGCTCGTCGGGCTGGGAGACGACGGTCGCGACCGTCCCGAAGCACGGCGTGACGAAGGCGTAGCTCCGCTGGGTCATCGCTCCGACCCGGGTCAGGTCGGCTCGCACGCGCAGCACGGGCAGGCGCGTGCCGCCGGGAAGCACGAGGACGCCCGTCTCGTCCGCGGTGAACGTGTAGCTCTCGACCCAGGTCCAGCCCGGCACGCCCGAGAGGGTCCCCGAGACGGTCGACGTGGTCTGCCAACTCGCGCCGACGCCGAGCGGAAACTCGAGCACGGGCACGGGCGTGGCATACGTCAGCTCGGTGTCCCCGCTGCCGCCCGAGGGCGAGGCGACTCCGACGAGATCGATGGCGGAGGCGTCCTGCGAGAAGACGCCGAGGTTGGGCGAAAGGTCGGAGATCGGCACGGCATAGCTCGCCCCCGGGAACGCGGCGCCGAACCAGCTGCCGGACGGCGCGACCGTCTGCACCACCACCGCGTGGTCGTTCGAGAAGTGACCCGACATGTCCCACAGGAGTCCCCCGTCCGGGAGGCTCGTCCCGGAGGTGTCGAAGCCCGCGTCCTCCGCCACCTCGAACGTCGCCGCGAGCCCCGGGCCGACGGGGACCTGCGCGCGCGAGAGGCTCGGACCGAAGGTGGGATCGCAGAGGGGAGCGCCCGCGTCGGGGACTGGAGCCGTCCCGCCGTCGTCGACCTGCCCGGCGCCTCCGTCCAGCGCCACCGGCGCGCCGCCATCCCCCGGCGCGGCACCGTCGCCCGAGCCCGCGTCCGTCGCCCCGCCCTCCCCCGCCGGCACGCACGTCCCGTCCACGCGGCACTCGCCCGACGCGCAGTCGCTGCCGGAGCGGCACTGCTGCACCGGCCCGGCGCAGGCGGCGAGCCCCGCGATGCCAATCCACCACTTTGCTGCGGCGCACAAAGCGGCGCTAGGATAGCCGCCGGAGTCAGCCTGTCAAGCCCCTGTGTGACGGCGAATGCGCTTCCTCTTGCCGCCGGCCCCGCCCTTCCCTCCCCAGTCCGCCCGCAAGAGGTGGCGAACTTGCCGGACACGCCGCTGGCCGGCGAGAAGGGTGCCGGTACGAGGCGCGACCGAGCGAGGACCAACCGTACGAGTTTGTGCGGCGAGGACCGCGGCGACCGAGCAACGAACTAGACGCGCCCTTATCGACGGATCAGGGGCCACTGGGTTAGGGTGCCGCAATGCTCGTCGTCAAGAAGTACGGCAACCGCCGCCTCTACGACACCGCCGAAAGCCGCTACATCACCCTCGACGAGTTGGCCCAGAAGATCCGCGGGGGCGACGAGGTGCGGGTGCTCGACGCGCGCACCGAGCAGGACCTGACCCAGGCCACGCTCGCGCAGATCATCCTCGAGTCGCGCGGCGCGGCGCGCCTGCTTCCCGTCGGGCTCCTCACCCAGCTCCTCCGCATGGAGGACGAGGGACTGGCCGAGTTCTTCGGCCGGTTCCTGTCCGCCGCGCTCGAGGCGTACCAGCAGGCGCGGCAGGGCGCGCAGCAGCTGAGCCCCTTCAACCCCTTCGCGACGCTGCCCTTCAGCGCGGCCAGCGCGCTCGCGAACCTGGTCGCAGGGTTCGCGCGTCCCGCCCCCCCCGCGGCCGAGACCGCGGCGCGGCGGGACGAGGTCGACGAGCTACGCCGCGAGGTAGAGGCCTTGCGGCGATCGATGCGGCCCCGGCGCCGCAAGCGCTGATGTTGCATCGCAACATTTCTGCTTGACACCTGGCCGGCTGCGCTTATCCTCCGTGCGTCGTCGCGCGGGCATTTCGCCGGCGCCGCAATGAATCGAGGAGATTCCAGATGGCACAGAGCACCTCCAGCGCAGCTTCGCAGTCGCAGCAGAACAACCCCGCGGCCATGGTCGACGGCTGGCGGAAGCTCGCCGACGAGCAGATCGCCCGCATGGGGCAGACGTTCGACGAGTTCGCGAAGCTCGAGGCCGCGTCCATCGAGCAGGCGCGCGAGGCGGTCCGCGAACTGGCCCGCCTCACGGAGGAGTCGCTCGGCTACACGGCCCGCCTCGCCGCCGAGTGGCGCAAGCTCGGCCTGGACGCAGCGCGCAGCGCCGCCGATCTGATGAAGCCCCGCGCCTGACGCTTGCGCCTACCGAAAGGGCGGGCCGTGCCCGGGGCCTCTCGCGAGGTCGACCTCCACGAGGTCCCCGCCCGCAGTTTCCTCCGAGGAGAACCGCGCATGATTCTCGCACCGACGCCACGAGACGCGATCTTCGAGGAAGGCACCGCCCGGCTCCTGCGCTTCCGCCCCGCCGAGGGCGCGGCGCGCGCCGCCGCGCGGCCCGTCCTGCTCGTCCCCTCGATCATCAACCGCTGGTACGTTCTGGACCTGAGGCCCGCGGCCACGCTCGCCGGCCACCTCGTAGCCGCCGGCCACCGCGTCTACCTCCTCGACTGGGGCGTCCCCCAGGACGAGGATCGCCACCTCGAGTGGGACACGTTGATCGCGCGGCTCGGCCGCGCGGTCCGGGCCGTGCGCCGCGACTCGGGCTCCGCGCGACCCGGCCTGCTCGGCTACTGCGTCGGCGCGACGCTCGCCGGCATCTTTGCCGCCCTGCACCCCGAGGAGATCGGCGCGCTGGTCAACCTGGCGGGCCCGTTCGACTTCCGCCACGCCGGCCTGCTCGGGACCTTCACCGACCCCCACTGGTTCGACGCCGCCGCGATCGCCGCAGCCGGCAACGTTGCCCCGCAACAGATGCAATCGGGATTCGTCGCCCTGCGGCCGACCCTGCAGGTCGCGAAGTGGGTCGGCCTCTGGGACCGCTGGCACGACGCCGCCGCCCGAGAAGCCTTCGAGGCGCTCGAGACCTGGGCCGGGGACAACATCCCTTTCCCGGCCGCCGCCTACGCCCGTTACATCCAGGAGCTGTACCAGGAGAACCAGCTCATCGAGGGACGGCACCACGTGGCCGGCCGGCGCGTCGACCTCGCGCGCATCGACGCGCCGCTGCTCACGGTGGTAGCGGACCGCGACACCATCTGCCCCCCCCCCGCCGCCCTCGCGCTCGAGGGCGCCGTCTCCTCCACCGACCGGAGCGCGCTGACCATCCCGGGCGGCCACGTCGGCGCCGTGGTCGGCGGCAAGGCCACCCGCGTCCTCTATCCGAAGCTCGCCGCCTGGTTCTCCGAGCGGTTGGCCGCCTGATCGTCTTCCGATGTCCGAGACATCGGGGTTCGCCCCTGTTATGACACGAGGCGGGACCGGAGGCCGCCTGGCGGCCGGCGGGCGAGGAGTCGCGCAAGATGTGGATCGTCCGCCTGGCACTCAGGCGTCCGTACACCGTCGCGATCATGGCGATCCTCATCCTCGTGATGGGGATCCTGTCGATCACCCGCATGATCGTCGACATCTTCCCGACGATCGACATCCCGGTGGTCGTCGTCCTCTGGAACTACCCGGGGCTCTCCGCGCAAGACATGGAGCGCCGCGTGACGCTCATCACCGAGCGCGCCTTCTCGACGACCGTCAACGGCATCGAGCGGATCGAATCGCAGTCGACGACGGGCATCGGCCTGTTGAAGGTCTACTTCCAGCCGGGAACCGACCTGGCTTCCGCGATCGCCCAGATCGGAACGGTGACCGCCTCCATCCAGCGGATCACGCCGCCGGGCATGACGCCGCCGCTCATCCTCCAGTTCAACGCGTCGAACGTGCCGGTCGCCCAGCTCGAGGTCTCGAGCCGGACGCTGCCCGAGGAGCGGATCTTCGACTACAGCCTGAACTTCATCCGCGTCCGACTCTTCACCATCCCGGGGCTCGCGACGCCCGCGCCGTACGGGGGCAAGCAACGCCAGATCGACGTCGACCTCGACATGAAGGCCCTCGCCGCGCGCGGCCTCTCGCCCGCCGACGTCGTCTCCGCCCTCCAGACCGGCAACGTCATCCTGCCCGCCGGCACCGCCCGGATCGGCGAGCGCGAGTACGACGTCTTCCTGAACTCGAGCCCCGAGGCCGTCGCCCAGTTCGCGAAGCTTCCCGTCCGCGTCGTCGGCGGGCGGCTCGTCCGCCTCGGCGACGTCGCCCGCGTCTCCGACTCGTTCGCCGATCAGACGAACATCGTCCACATCGACGGCAAGCGGGCGACCTACCTCGCCATCCTCAAGCACGCCGAGGCGTCGACTCTCGCGGTCGTCGACGCCACGCGCGACGCCATCCCGTCCATCCAGGCCGCGGCGCCGCGGGGGCTCGAGCTGAAACTCGCCTTCGACCAGTCGCTCTTCGTCCGCGCCGCGATCTTCGGGGTGCTGCGGGAGGCCCTCATCGCGTCGGTCCTCGTCTCGCTGATGATCGCGCTCTTCCTCGGAAGCTGGCGCAGCATGGTCATCGTCTCGACGTCGATCCCCCTCGCGATCTTCTCGTCGATCATCGGCCTGAACCTCTTCGGCCAGAGCCTCAACCTCATGACGCTCGGCGGCCTCGCGCTGGCCGTCGGGATGCTCGTCGACGACGCGACCGTGGAGGTGGAGAACATCCACCGCAACCGATCCCTCGGCAAGCCGCTGACGCGCGCGATCCTCGACGGCGCGCAGCAGATCGCGGTGCCGGCCATCGTCGCGACGCTCGCGATCTCGATCGTCTTCTTCCCGGTCGTCCTGCTCGTCGGCCCGGCCCGCTACCTCTTCGTCCCTCTGGCGCTCGCCGTGGTGCTCGCGATGCTCGCCTCCTACCTGCTGTCGCGGACGCTCGTCCCGACGCTCGCGCGCCTCCTCATGGCCGGCGAGCGCCACGGCGAACCGCCGCGCACCGCATGGGGGCGTCTGGCCGACCGCTTCGACGCGTCGCGCGACCGGGCCTTCGAGCGGTTCCAGGACGCCTACGCGCGCGTGCTCGGACGGATCATGGAGCACCGCGGCTTCACGCTCGCGGTCGCCTCGACTGTCGCGCTCGCCTCCCTCGCCCTCGCGCTCCTCGTCGGCACCGACTTCTTCCCCTCGGTCGACACGGGCCAGATGAAGCTCCACTTCCGCGCGCCGCCGGGCACCCGCATCGAGCGGACCGAGACGCTGGTCCTCTCCGCCGTGGATCGCATCCGGACGCTGATCCCGCGCTCCGATCTCGAGACGATCGACGACATGATCGGCGTGCCGCTCTACTACAACCTCGGCTTCGTCCCCACCGACAACGTGGGCGGCATGGACGCCGAGATCCGAATCGCCCTCCGCCCCGGCCATCGGCCGACCGCGAATTACCGCCGGGCGATCCGCGACGCGCTCGCTCACGACTTCCCCGGCTCGACCGTCTATTTCCAGTCGGCGGACATCGTCGGGCAGGTGCTCAACTTCGGCCTCGCGGCGCCGATCGACGTGCAGGTCGAGGGGGGCGACCTCCACCGTGACCTCGACGTCGCCACCCGGTTGCGCGACGCGCTGCGCGCGATCCCCGGGACGGCCGACGTCCACGTCGCTCAGACCCTCGACTACCCCTCGCTCCAGGTCGACGTGGATCGGCAGCGGGCGGCGCAACTCGGCCTCTCCGAGGCCGACGTGGCGAACAGCCTCATCACCTCCCTCTCCTCCAGCATCCTCGTCGCCCCGTCGTTCTTCCTCAACCCGAGCAACAACGTGAACTACTCGGTCGTGGTCAAGACTCCGCTGCCGCAGATCCGCTCCGTCGGCGCGCTCATGGCGACGCCGCTCAGCGCTCCCGGGGGAGCGGCGGTCCTCCAGACCGGCGGCGCCGCGGCCCCGTCGGCCGTTCCGGGGGCGCCCGCCGGCGTCCTCGGGAACATCGCCCGCGTCTACGAGCGCGACAGCCCGAGCCAGGTCAGCCACTACACCGTGCAGCGCGTGGTCGACGTCGACGCCAACGTCGAGGGGCGCGACCTCGGGTCGGTCGCCTCCGACATCCGACGCGCCATCGCCGCCCTCGGCCCGCTGCCCAAGGGCATGCACGTCCACCTGCGCGGCCAGGACGAGATCATGGAGAACTCGTTCCGCAGCCTGGGCCTCGGCCTGCTCCTCGCCGGCCTGCTCGTCTACTGCCTGATGGTGGTCCTCTTCCAGTCCTGGCTCGATCCCTTCATCATCATGGTCGCCGTCCCGGGCGCGCTCGTCGGCATACTCTGGATGCTCGCCGCGACGGGGACCACGCTCAACGTCGAGTCGCTGATGGGCGCGATCATGAGCATCGGCATCGCGGTCTCCAACTCGATCCTGCTCGTCAACTTCGCGAACGACCTGCGCGCCGAGGACCCGAAGGTTTCGGCGGTCGAGGCGGCCGTCACCGCCGGCCGCATCCGGCTGCGGCCCGTGCTCATGACCGCGCTCGCGATGATCCTCGGCATGCTGCCCATGGCGCTCGCGCTCGGCGAGGGCGGCGAGCAGAACGCGCCGCTCGGGAGGGCGGTGATCGGGGGGCTGCTCGTCGCGACGCTCGTGACCCTCTTCCTCGTGCCGGCGGTCTACTCGCTCCTGCGGACCGAACCGCCCGGCAAGGATCGGATGGAACGCCGCTTCCTCGCCGAGGAGAAGGGGCTCGACCCCGGCGCGGCCGAAGAAGGGAGCGCCGCGTGAGCGATCGGGCAATCGGGTTCCACCTCGCGGGCGTCCTCGCGGCCGCGGCGGCCGTGGGCGGCTTCGCGCTGCTCGCCCTGACCCGCGCCTCCGCGACGCGCGCCGAGGCGCAGTCGCGGGAGCACGAACTGTCCCTCGGCCCCCGCGTCGAGACGGCGGTCGTCGGCCGGTCGCCGCCCTTCCGGACCGTGAAGGTGCAGGGCGAGGCGCGCCCCTACGCGAGCGTGACCCTCTACGCCAAGGTCTCGGGCTACCTGCGCGACATCCGCGTCGACAAGGGCGACCGGGTGAAGCGCGGCCAGATCCTCGCCCGGATCGAGGCGCCGGAGATCGACCAGCAGTACCTCGCGGCCGCCGCGACGGCGCGGACCTCGCGCGCCAACGCCGAGCGCGCCGGCACGCTCGTCGGCCCCGGCGTCGTCTCCCACCAGGACTACGACAACGCCGTCGCCACCTCGGACTCGGCGGAGGCGACGCGCCGCGCCTGGCAGCAGCAGAAGGACTACGAGTGGCTGCGCGCCCCGTTCGACGGGACGATCACCGCCCGCTTCGCCGACCCCGGGGCGCTCGTCCAGGCCGCGACCGCCGCGCAGACCAGCGCGCTCCCCGTGGTCGAGGTCTCGAAGGTCGACCGGCTCCGGGTCTACGCCTACGTCGACCAGCGCGACGCGCCGTTCGTGCACGTCGGCGACGCGGCGTCGGTCGTGCTGCCCGAGCGTCCCGGCACGCAGTTCCGGGCCCCGGTGAGCCGGCTGAGCGACGCGCTCGACCCGCGGACGCGGACCCTCCTCGTCGAGGTCGACCTCGACAACCACGCCGGCCTCGTCGTCCCCGGCAGCTTCGTCGAGGTGGCGCTCGAGCTTCCGGTGCCGAGCCTGCCCGAGGTCCCCGACACCGCGCTCGTCTTCCGCGAGCGGTCGGCCTTCGTCGGCGTCGTCGGCGCCGACGACCGCGTCCAATTCCGGCCCGTGACCGTGGCCGACGACGACGGGATCCGGGCCCGCGTCTCGTCCGGCCTCTCCGTCGGCGAACGGGTGGCGCTGAACCTCGGGGACGAAGTCGGTGACGGCAGCGTCGTCCGCCCCGCCGCGCCCGAAGGGACGCATGCGACCCCGGCCCGCTAGAGCGGCCCTCCTCGCCGCGCTGCTCTGCGCCGCGGGTTCCGCGGGCGCGCAGCCGGCGCCGCCGGTCCTCTCGTTCGCCGACGCGATCTCCCGCGCGCTGGCGCAGAACCCCACGGTGGCAATCGCGGCGAAGGAGACGCGCCGGGCGATCGCGCTCGTCGAGGAGGCGCGGGCCGGCGCGCTGCCGGCGCTGACCGGCAACGCGAGCTACACCAACATCGACCACAACCGCGAGTTCGGCGGCGTCCTCCTCGTCCCCCAGAACCAGCTCGTCGCGAGCGTGGTCCTGTCGCTCCCGCTCGCCGTTCCGCACGCCTGGGTGGCGTGGGCCCACGCCCAGGACAACGTCGCGGTCGCGCGCCGGAGCGAGGCCGACGCCCGCCGACAGCTCGCCGTGACCGCGGGGCACGCCTACCTCGCCTGCGCCGCGCAGCACCGGGTCGTCGCGGTCACGGAGCACGCGCTCGCCGACGCCCGCGCCCACGACGCCGACGCCCGCGCCCGCTGGAAGGGCGGCTACGGCAGCCGCGTCGACGTGGCCCGCGCCTCTTCCGCGCTCGCCTCCGACGAGGCCCAGCTCGAGTCGGCCCGGACCGCACTCGAGCGGCTCCAGGAGGCGCTCGGCGTGCTGCTCGGCGCGGACGGACCGTTCGACGCCCGCACCGACGTCGAGCTCCCCGCGCCTCCCGGCCCCGCCGAGGCGCTCGAGAAGGCCCGCCGCCTGCGCTCCGACGTCCGCCTCGCCGAGGAGCGGCTGGTCG
>DAIDIT010000123.1 GCA_027451705.1 Pseudomonadota bacterium | reverse complement strand
CCGCCGGCGGCCGAGCCGCCGGCCCCGGCCCCGGCCCCAGTGGCCGCGCCGCCACCGTCGGCCCCGATCGCGCAGGCCGATCAGCCGCCGCCCGCCGATCAACCTCCTCCCGCGGATCAACCTCCGCCGGCCGACGAACCGCCGCCCCCCGCCGAACAGCCGGTCGCTCCGCCTCCGGCCGCGCCGCCGGCCGGAGCACCGGCCCCGGCGGAGCAGCCGCCCGCGCCCGCTCCGGCGGCGCCCTTGCCCGCCCCTGCTCCGGCGGCTCCGCCCCGCGTCGTCGTCTCGTCCCCTGCCATGCCGGCGCCGCCGCCCGAGGGCGCGCCCGTCGAGGTCAGCCGCCGGACGAAGCACCTCGCCCTGGTCGGCTTCCGCGCCGCGGACGCGCAGGTCTTCATCCGGACGAACGAACCCGTCAACTACACGGTCACCGACGGCCCCGGCGGCTCGGTCCTCGTGACCATCGAGAACACGCGGATCGTCCGCGGCAACGACCGCCGGCCCCTCGACACCAGCTTCTTCCAGACCCCGGTCGAGGAGATTCGCGCCCGCCAGGTGCACCGCAACGTGGTCGTCGAGATCAAGCTGAAGACCCGCGCCCCCTACCGCGCCTTGCAGCGCGGCGAGGAGGTCGAGGTCAATTTCAACTCGAATGCCGGCGCGCTCGGGGTGTCGACGATCGGCGCGCCCGGCGGCGCCTGAACGGGCGGCGCACCGCCCAAAGCTGAACCCGGAGCCACGCGTCGCCTCGCCTTGCCGTGACGCACGGGCGCGACGACGGACGCGTGGCCCGGCAGTCGAACGTCCGGTAAGCTGCGTCGCCCCGTCGGACCGAGGGGCGGTATGTCCACGGCTCTCCTGTTCCCTCTCCTCGTGGCCCGGCAACTCGCGGCCTCGCCGCCGCTCCCCGCGGAGCCCGTCCAGATCGACGCCGATCAGGTGACGTACGGGACGGGCGTCGCCCGCGCCACCGGCCACGTGACCGTCCGAGCGCCGGGGCTCGTCCTCCACGCGCCAGCCCTGGTCGAGGACATCGTCCACCGGCGCCTGTCGATCGCGGGCCCCCTCTTCGCGATCGACGGGACGAACGTCCTGGTCGCACGGCGGGCGTCGGTGGATCTCGACGGCGGACAGGTCGACCTCTTCGACGTCCGCCTCTACCAGAAGGAGCGCACCTCGCCCGCCGCGCTCGCGGCGGCCAGAACCCCGGACGAAGCGGCCGCGGTCGGCATCGATCGCGCCATCGTCGGCGGCAAGCACATCGCCCGCATCGGGCCGGGCCACTACCGCATCGACGGCGTCGACCTGACGACCTGCCAGTGCGGCCCGGACTGCACCCCGGCCTGGTCGCTGTCGGCCGGGCGGGCCGACGTCGAAGCGGGCGAGCGCGCGTGGCTGTCCTGGCCGGTGTTCCGCGTCGACGGAGTCCCCGTGCTGCCCCTTCCGGCGCTCTACTTCCCTCTGGCCGACCGGCGGACGGGGTTCCTCCTGCCCCACTTCGCGTGGCAGAGCCAGAACGGCGCGATCATCGACGAGCCGTTCTTCCTGACCCTCGGCCCGAGCTACGACGTCACGCTGTCGGCGGGCTACGTCACCGGGGCGAGCGAGAACGGGCTCGGCGCCAACGGCGTGCGCGGCCCCCGAGCCTCCGGGGAGTTCCGGTACGCCCCGAGCCAGGACACGGCCGGGCGGCTCTTCCTGAGCGTCCTCGACGACCGGAACCACGACTTCGTCGACGGGGTCGGATACGTCCGCGGCCCGCGCGAGTCGCTCCACTTCTGGCAGGTCCAGGGGGACGAGGGCCGGCTCGGCGACCGCGTCGACATCTCGCTCGTGTCGGACGCCCGGCTGACCAGCCAGCTGACGACGGACATCCTCTTCGCGTCGATCCCGGCGACCCGAAGCGCGGCAACGGCGTTCTGGCGCGGGGACGATCTCCTGCTCAGCGGGGACGCGGTCTACTACCAGGACTTCCAGGGGGCGTTCACCGCCGGGAACGTCCACCAAGACCTCTTCGGGCCGGGCTCGCCGAGCACGCTCGCGACCGCGCCGCGGCTCCAGGCCGACCTCGCCGATCGCCGCCTCGGTCCGACGCCGCTCTGGTTTTCGCTGGCTTCGTCGGCGACCCACGAGGGCGCGATCGGACACGCCTACGACGCGGTCACCCTGGGCCTGCCGCAGGCGCTGCTCCGCCAGGACGCGATGTCGAATACGCCGCCCATCTACCCGTGGCAACCCGGCCGCACGCCCGCGGACCGGCTCGATCTGCTGCCGACGGTCTCCTGGCCGATCGACCTCGGCCGCTTCGCGACCGCGTCGGTCCAGGCCGCCTGGCGCGAAGACCTCTGGTACTTCGAAGGCGACACCCAGCCCGGCGGCCCCTCCCTCGGACAGTCCGGCCAGCGCGGCTACCCGCTGCTCGACGCGCAGATCGGGACACAGCTCTCGCGGACGTGGACGTCGGGCTGGAGCCACTCGATCGCGCCGGAGCTGCTGCTGCGCGCGATCCCGACGCTCGAGGCCACCGGGCTCGTGCCGCCCCTGTGGCTCTCGCCGGCGTCGGGCGCGGTCTACGACCATGCGACCGGCTTTCCCATAGCCTCGCTGCTCCCGCTGCCCTACGACGAGATCGACTTCGCACCCGGCTACGGCGCGCCGCCGGCGCCGGGCAGCCCCGGGACGCTCCTGCGCGGGCCGCTCCCGACCGGCCTTGCGCAAGCCGAGTTGCACGTCGATCAGCGGCTCCGCGGGCCCAACGCGTCGGCCCACCTCGACCTCGGAGAGTACCTGGACCCAGGTGGCCCCGAGGGGACGTTCGGCCTTCTCGAGAGCCGCTTCGGACCGTTCCACGCCAACGCCTACGCCCTCGTCGCGAACCAGCCGCTCCCCTGCCCGGCCCCCACCTGCACGCCCTCGGAGCACGCGCTTCGCCGGCTGGAGGAGGCGACGGCCGACGTCGGCTGGGGCGACGCACGCGGCGACGGCGCCGGGGTCTCGTTCGTCCGGGCGCTCGCCGGGGGCTCGATGCGGATGGATGCCCCGCTCGACGCCCTCTTCGCGCCGCCGCTTCCGCCCGAGGACCCGCGCTGGGCGCTGCCCGACGTGAGCCAGGCGTCGGCGAACGCCACCGTGGCCGTCGCGGACGGGGTCGCGGTGCACGGCGGCCTCACCTATCTCGTGTCGGCCCTCCAACCGATCCAGCTCCTCGCCGGGGCCGGCTGGAAGTCCTCGCAGGGCTGCCTGGCCCTCGACGGAAATCTGGTCTTCCAGCCCCCCGCGCCCGGATCGCCGCTCGGGCTCGCGGCCTTCTTCGTCACGTTCGACCTCGGCGAGCTCGGCGGTGGAACGCTCTGAGCCCGCCGGCTCGCTGGGAAGGAATCCTCCTGCCGAGCCGTTATCTGTCGGCGTGACAACGCTGGAAACAAATTCACGTCCTCCCTGGACGTCGAACATCATTCATCCTCCGGCGTCCGCCGTGAAACTTCACCAACAGTCTCTTGCGCTACACGACACGGGGGCATACTGACGGGCCCATGACACGCTCGGTCTCGCTCCAAGTCGGAGAACGGATCCGTTTCCTCCGGCTCCACGCCAAAGGCGGTAAGCTCACCCAGGAACGGCTCGCCGAGCGAGCCGACATCAGCGTCTCGTTCCTCAGCATGATCGAGCGGGGCGAGCGCTCGGCCCACATGGAGACGCTCGCCCACCTCGCGCAAGCGCTCGGGGTCCCCATCTGGGAGCTCTTCCGCGAAAGAGGCCGTCCCTCCGCCGGCAACGCCAAGTCGGTCGATCCGATCGTCGAGCCTCTGCTGAAGTTCATCGAGCGCCACCGGCTCTCCCGGCGCGACGTCGATCGGCTCCTCGACGTCGCAACGGCGCTCTTCGGCAACTGACGCCTCCGGGGCCGCCGGTCGCCGGGACCCCTGGCGAGCCGCGCGGCGGCCGCGCTTGACTGCGGTCATTTCCTGCCGAGAATGGGGGCATGCGATCGATCCTTCGTGCCCTTGCGCCCGTCGCCGTCCTCTGCCCGCTGGCCCTTTCCTGCGGCAAGAGCCCGCCGGAGCTCACCTTCCAGGTGACCCCGAGCGCGACGGCCGCGGTCAACGACGGCAACACGCCGACCGAGATCGTCGCGGTCCTCAACCCCGGCGGCCAGCCCGCGCCCGACGGGGTGACGATCAGCTTCTCGGTCGACCCCAAGACCGGTGCGAGCTTCACACCCATCTCGGCCCTCCCCAGCTACACCTACCAGCAGACCGCGGCGCCGCAGACCGCGAACGGCAAGGCGGCGGTGACGCTCTACGACCTCCAGGTCGAAGACGTGACCGTCACGCTCTCCGCCTCGATCCAGACCGACCCGACGGGCCAGGCCCCGCCGGTCCAGGTCAACGGGTCGCAGGTCATCCACTTCGGCGGGACCTGCTCCGACAGCTTCATCACCCCCGCCTCGAACTCCGGCAGTCAGAGCGGCGTCGCGACCTTCATCAGCCTGAGCTGCAACAACCCCGCGATGGCCGGCAGCTTCAGTTGGCAGACCAACCACCCCTACGAGGGCAACACCCAGAACTGCACCGCGTTCGTGGGCGACGGCCCGAACCAGGGCATTGCCAACGCGGCGGTCCAGTACATCACCGAGGCCGGGGCGTTCGAGACCTCGGTGCAGAAGCCGGGCCAGCACTCGACCATGCTGACCGACTCTTCGGGCGAGGCGCTCGTCAACTTCCACGTGCAGTCGCCCTACCCGGAGGACGTCCCGTACGACCCGACCCTCGACGGAATGTTCGACACGTACGGGCCCACCCCCGGCGTGCAGCGCTGGTGGCAGGACGCGACCGGCCACGTCTTCAACCCGCGCGACGGCTGGGTCAGCATGGCCGCGGCCACGGCCGGCAAGCTGCCGCCCGGCACCCCACCCATTTCCGAGCCGTACGTCGATTCCAACGACAACGGCCAGTACGACCCGGGCGAGCCGTACATCGACGTGAACTGCAACGGGCAATTCGACGCCCAGCAGACGCCCGACAGCAACGGCTACGTCCGCATTTGGGCTGCCGCCAAGATCCTCTGGACGGGGACCCTTTACCCTGGGAGCGACCAGATCGCCGACCCCGGGGCAAGCCCGTCGAGCGGCCCCAACGCGCCGCCGCCGGGAGACTCCCTCACCAGCGGGGAGCAGCCGAGCCTCGAGCAGCAAAGCAACTGCATCGCGAGCATCCAGGCGAACGGAACCTGCGTTTTCGTGATGCGACTGGTCGACAAGGACCTCAACGTACCCGCCGACATGGGCAGCGGGAACACGCTCGCGATCGACTCCAACGACCAGTGCGGTCTCCAGTTCACCTACACCGCCGGCATGGACAACATTTACCAATCGCAAGCGCACCTCAAGCCCGCCAATCCTGATTTCTCGATCAGTGCTGTCGATGCTTACGGTGGCGGCACCCCCAAGACCGATGCGTTCACGATGACGATTACCGCAACATTCAACTATGTCGACCAGTCCAACAACGAGAATGGCCAGTTCGGCAATGCGGCGACGGTGGCCCAACCATACCTCGTGAAGGGATTCTGCCAGGGTGGCTGACAGCCCGCCGGCAGCCCCATGGCGAAGCTGACGTACCGCGCCGCGGGCGTGGACATCGACGAGGGGGATCGGCTGGTCGACCTGATCGCGCCGGTGGCGCGCACGACGCACCGCGAAGGCGTGCTCGGCGGGCTGGGCGGCTTCGGCGGCCTCTTCGCGCTGGCCCCCGGCCGCTACCGCGAGCCTGTCCTGGTTGCCGGTACCGACGGGGTCGGGACGAAGCTCAAGGTCGCCTTCGCCGCCGGGCGGCACGACACGGTCGGGATCGACCTCGTGGCGATGTCGGTCAACGACGTCTGCGTCTCGGGCGCGGAGCCGCTCTTCTTCCTCGACTACTACGCGACGAGCCGCCTCGACGCCTCCGCGGCGGCGAAGGTGGTCGCGGGCATCGCGGAGGGCTGCCGACAGGCCGGCTGCGCACTGCTCGGGGGCGAGACCGCCGAACTGCCCGGCTTCTACGCGGAGGGCGAGTACGACCTCGCGGGCTTCGCGGTCGGCGTGGTCGAACGCTCCGAGCTGATCGACGGCTCGCGCGTCCAGGTCGGCGACGCCGTCATCGGCCTGGCCTCGACCGGGCTGCACTCCAACGGCTACTCGCTCGCCCGAAAGATTCTGCTCGGGGAGGCGGGCGCGGCGGCCCTCACGGAGGCTCCGCCCGAGCTGGGCGGCCGGACGCTGGGCGAGGTCCTGCTCGCGCCGACGCGGATCTACGCCAAAGCCATCGCGGCCCTGCGGGCCTCCTGCGACGTCCGCGCGCTCGCCCACGTGACGGGTGGCGGACTGCCCGGCAACGTCCCGCGCGTCCTGCCGCGGGGCACCCGCGCGAGGCTACACCCGGGCCGCTGGCCGGAGCCGGCCGTCTTCGGGCTCCTGCGCCGGCGCGGCGAGCTGGACGAGGGGGAGATGTACCGGACGTTCAACATGGGGCTCGGCCTCTGTGCGGTCGTCCCGGCCGCGGAGGCCCCGCGCGCCGTCGCGGCGCTCGACGCCATCGGACAGCCCGCCTTCCGGGTCGGCGAGATCGAGGCGGGCGAGCCGGAGGCCGAGGCGACGGTCGTCCTCGCACGGGCGGACGGGACCTCCCCCGCGTGAAGCTGGGCGTCCTCGTCTCCGGAAACGGGTCGAACCTCGGGGCCATCCTCGAGGCGAGCGCGCGAAAGCGCCTCCCGGACGTGGCCCTCGTCCTGTCGAACCGCCCCGACTGTTTCGCGCTCCAACGCGCGCGGCAAGCCGGCATTCCGTCGGCGGTGGTCCGACCCGAGGACTTTTCGACGCGCCAGGCTCACGACGAGGCGGTGGCCTCGCGGCTGCGCGAGGCAGGCGTCGAGCTGGTCTGTCTCGCGGGATATCTCAGGATGCTCGGCGCGCCCGTCCTCGAGCCCTACGCCGGCCGCGTCCTCAACATCCACCCCTCGCTCCTCCCCGCCTTTCCCGGGCTGCACGCCCAGCGCCAGGCGATCGAGCGCGGCGTGCGCATCGCGGGCTGCACCGTCCACTTCGTCGACGCCGGGATGGACACCGGCCCGATCGTCGCGCAGGCGGCGGTGCCCGTCCTGCCCGCGGACGGCGAGGGCGATCTCACCGCGCGCATCCTCGCCGAGGAGCACCGGCTCTACCCGGCCGCCATCCGCTGGGTCGCCGACGGCCGGGTCCGTCAGGAAGGACAGCGCGCAGTCTGGAGCCGCGCCCCCGAGGCGAGCGGCTCCCTATGGAGCCCGGACGTTCGGACGTGAGCCCGAGCCTCAAGACTCCGGCGAGCCGGCTCAGCTTCGACGTGCTCGTCTTCGGCGCGCAGCTCGCGGGCGCGGTCACCGGTGCACTGCTCGCGCGCCGCGGCTACCGCGTGCTCGCCGTCCCGCACCGCCCCGCGCCGCCCGCCTACGTCGACGGCGGGTGGCGCCTGCCCTGCGGGCCGGCGATCCTCCCGTCGCTCCGCACGATTCCCGCCGCCGCGGCCGTCCTCGAGGAGCTCGGGGCCGGCGCCGACGTCTTCCGGGCCCTGACGGCGGCGCAGCCGCTCCAGATCCTCGGCGAGCGGATGCGCCTCGACCTCGCGGTCGAGCCGGCGCGGCGCGCCTCCGAGCTGCGCCGCGAGCTGGGGCCCGCGGGGCAAGAGGCCGCGGCGCTGCTCGATCGGCTCGCCGAAGGAAACGAGGGGGAGGCCGACCTGCTGCGAACGGCCCCGCTGCCGCCGCAGGGCCTCTTCGAGCGGTTCCGGTTCCGCCGGGCCAGCCGCGCTCGGCCGGCAGCGTCGGCGGAGCCGCTTCCGCTCGGGGACGGCGCTTTCGGCGACGGACTGCTCGCGCTCTGGAGGCTGTCCAGCGGGCTGTGGGACGACGCGCCGCCGACCCGGATTGCCCAGCGCCCGCTCGCCCATCTCCTGCGCGGCCTCCACGTCTACCCCGGGGGGACCGAAGGGCTGGCGGCGGAACTGCGGCGGCGGATCGTCCAGGCCGGTGGCACGGTGCTCGGCGGCGACGCCGGCGAGGGCGCCCCGACCAATCCGATCGAAGAGCTCGCGGTCGACGGCCGCAGGATCGCCGCGGCGAAGATCGAAGGTTCGCCGCACGAGTACCGCGCCGCCTTCTTCGTCGCCGCGACCGACGCGGACGAGCTGCGCGAGATCCTGCCGGCGAAGGCGACCGACGCCCGCCTCGCCCGCGTCCTCGCCGGCGTGAAGTCGCACGGGGGCCTCGTCTCGCTCAACCTCGTCGTCGCGCCCGGGGGGCTGCCCGAGGGACTGGGGCCCGCGGCGGCCTGCGTGACGGGCGATCCCGCGGCACCGTGGCTCTTCCTCCAGACCTCCGCGGCGGCCGATGCCGAGGGGCGGCCCGCCGCGGCGCGCGTCGTCCAGATCAGCCGGCAGGTGCCGTCGAGCCTGCACGCGCAGGGCGAGGCCCACGTGCGCGCCGAGCTTCGCGCCCTTCGCCAGGCGGCCGCGCAGTTTCTGCCCTTCGTCGACCGCCACGTCCGCTTCGAGAGCTCCCCGCACCTTCAGGACGCGGACGGCCTTTCCGCCCGCCTGCGCCTGCAGCCACGAGTCGAGGTCGGCCTGCCGCGCGCGCTCGGCGTCACCGGCTTGCCCTCCCGGCTGCCGCTGCGAAACCTCGTCCTCGCGAGCCGCGAGGTGCTCCCAGGGCTCGGCGTCGAGGGCGAGATGCTCGCCGGCGTGCGCGCAGCGGCCATCGTCCAGAAGCGGCTGCCGAAGAAGGAACTCCTCCGCTGAGCCGCGCCGATTCGGGTGCCCGCGGCGGCCGCCGCGATCAGAGGCACCGAGGATGGAGAGGATCCGCGGAGGTGGAGGCGCGAGATTGCGACGCGCAAAGGCGTGGTAATATCCGCCCGTGCTCCCCGCGCTCGCCCTCGTCCTGCCGCTCGCCACCTCCGCGCTGGTCGCGCCCGGGACTCCCGCGCCCTCGTTCTCCCTGAAGAACCAGGACGGGCGGACGATCTCCCTGGCCTCGCTCCGCGGCCACACCGTCGTGCTCTGGTTCTACCCGAAGGACCGGACGCCCGGCTGAACGCTCGAAGCGCGCGGGTTCCGCGGCGCCAGCAAGGACTTCGCAGCGCTCGGGGCCGTCGTCCTCGGCGTCTCGAGCCAGGACGTCGGCAGCCACCAGGGCTTCTGCCGTTCGGAGGACCTGCCGTTCTCGCTGCTCGCGGACGAGGACAACGCCGTGGCGAAGGCCTACGGCGTCGGGTCCTTCTTCGGCTTCGACGACCGGGTGACCTTCCTCATCGACGCGAACGGGATCGTGCGGCAGGTGTGGCCGAAGGTTTCGCCCGCCCACCACGCCGCCGAGGTGCTCGCGGCCGCGCGTGCGCTCGCGCCGTCGAAGCCCGTCGCCGCGCCGGCCGCGGCGGCTCCTGCCCGCTGATCCGCGCGGCCGCCGGCCCTCCGTCGAGCGCCTCGATGGCCTCGCGCAGGACGACCGCCTGGTTGTGCTCCGGGTCGCGCGCCCCGTACACGAGCGTCACGTCCTCGCGGACCAGCCGCTCCGCGATGGCGCGCAGCCGCTCCCGGTTCGCCGGCTGCGCGAGCTCGCGGCGGTAGCGCTCCCGGAACTCGGCCCAGCGCTCGGGCGCGTGGCCGAACCAGCGGCGGAGCGCGTCGCTCGGCCCCAGCTCGCGCTCCCAGGCGTCGAGCCGCAGGGCAGTCCGGGCGACGCCCCGCGGCCAGAGCCGGTCCACGAGCAGCCGCGCGCCGTCCGCCGCCGCGGGCGGATCGTAGGCCCGCTTGATCTGAATCTGGTGCCTCATGCCCAGGCAAGTATAGGCCCGACGCGCGCCCCGGACATCAGCGGCCGAGCGGCAGGCCGAGGCGCTTGAAGTCGTCGACCGTCTTTCGAATCTGCGTCTCCTCGCGCGCGGCCGTCGAATCGAGCGGCAGCGGGTGCGCCCGCGCGAAGCGGACGAGCCGCGATCCCTCGGTGTGCAGCCGCAGCCGCGAGCCGGTCGCGGCGAGCGCGGTGTTCGCGGCCGGCAGCACCGTGGCGATCACGAAGGCGAGGTAGGCGCCCTCGGCGGCGCCGAGAACGCCCCCGACGAACCGGTCGGTCCCGCCCATCTGGCGGTCCGCGAACAGCCGCCGCAGCAGGTCGCGCAGCGCGGTCGAGAGCAGGAAGTAGAGGACCGCCCCGACCGCCATCGCCCCGGC
>DAIDIT010000122.1 GCA_027451705.1 Pseudomonadota bacterium | reverse complement strand
CGGTCGTCCTCGACGGTGCGCACAACCCGCAGGGCGCGGGGGCCCTCGCCGAGGCGCTCGCGGCGCTCTGGCCGCGCCGCCGGCCCGTACTGGTCTTCGGGGCGCTCGCCGACAAGGACGTCGGCTCGATGATCGCGGCGCTGCTGCCGTGCGCCTCGCGGGTGCTCGTCGCCGCGCCCCGCAGCCCGCGCGCCCGGCCGGCCGAGGCGCTGGTCCCACTCGCCCGCTCGTACTGCCCCGACGTGCGGACGGCGGCCTCGGTCGCGGGCGCACTCGACGCCGCACTCGAGGAGCCGGGCCCGGACCGGCTCGTCGTCGTCTGCGGAAGCCTCTACGTCGTCGGCGAGGCCCGCACCCACCTGCTCGGAGCGGGCGGGAAGCCATGATCGCCGCCACGCTCACCGCGCCCCTGTTCCTGGGCCACGCGCTCCCGGAGAAGCCGGTCCGTCCGCACGACTACTTCGCGCTGCCAGACCACTTCGCCCTCGTCGAGGGCGTCTACCGGCGGCCGATCCGCGTCCGGTACAAGGAAGCGGGCGCCGGACCGCCGCTCCTGCTCGTCCACGGCCTGCAGACCTCGTCATACTCGTGGCGCTACGTGATCGACCTGCTCGCGAAGGGCCACCACGTGGTCGCCCTGGATCTCGTCGGCTCCGGCGAGAGCGATCACCCGGGCGACTTCGGTTACGCGCCCGAGCACGTCGCCGACTTCCTCGAAGCCTTCCGCGCGACGCTCGCCCGCGGCGATCCTTCGTTCGCGCGCTGGGATGTCTGCGGCAACAGCCTCGGCGGGGCCTACGCGGCGGTCTACGCCGCGCGTCACCCCGAGGCGATCCGGAAACTCGTGATCGTCCACGCGCCCGGCTTCCAGGACCGCGCGCCCGTCTTCGGGCTCGAGCAGCTACGCCGCGGTCGCGTCCCGGAATTCGCCTCGGTCCTCTTCGGTCCATGGCTCGTGCGGACCTACCAGCGCTACCGCCACCCGGGCATCCTCTCCGAGGAGGAGGTGGCGGAATACGCCCGCCCCTACCGAGACCGGGAGGGGCGTCGGGCCTTCTGGCACGTCGTCCGCGAAGGGCTCTCGCCCGAGGCGGCCGCGCGGCTGCCGGCTGAACTCTCCGCGATCCGGACGCCGACGTTGCTCGTCTGGGCCGACCAGGACGCGCTCATCCCGGCCGAGACCGGCGAGAAGTGGCGCGGCGCCGTCGCAGGCGCCAGGCTCGAGTGGGTGAAGGACTCCTCGCACTTCCCCCAGGTCGAGTGGCCCGAAAAGACCGCGGCGCTGATCGCGGACTTCCTCGACGCCAAGTAGGGTCAGCCGGCGGCGGGCGTGGCCGCGAGCCGCTCGATCCGGTGCAGGAACGCGGCGCAGCGCGACAGCGGCCCGGTGTCGAGGCCACGGTGCTGGAAGCAGGCCATGAGGTTGAGCGCGAGCCGCTCGTACTGGTCGGCCGACTCGACGATGCCGTGCTTCTTGGCGCGCTCGAGGTGGTCGATCGCCTCGAGGTAGGCCGCCTCCGCCTGGCCGTCGCGGCCGGCGCGCATCTGCACCACCCCGAGGTTCATCAGCGCGCGGCCGAAGTCCTTCCACGCGTCGCGCACTGGCCCGCGGGGGGGCGGCGGCGAAGCCTCGACGACGTCGCGGAGGACGTTGGTGTAGCGCAGCCAGCCGTCCATGATCTCGCGCACCGGCGCGGAGCCCTGCGAACGAACCGAGATGCGGGTGCCGAAGGCCTTCGCGAACTCGGCGCTCGCGGGACCCCAGGCGGCCTCGGCGAGGGCGGCGGCCCGGTCGGCGAGCGGCTGGGCCACCTCGGGATCGCCGGCGAGCAGCCGCGCCTCGGCGCCCGCGCGCAACAGCTCGACGAGCCTCGGGTCGCCCTCGCTCCATCGCGTTCCGATCCGGACGATCGCCTGGGCGTAGAGTTCTGCGGCGCGCGCGGTCTCTCCCCGGGCCAGGTGGACTGCGGCGAGCGCCGAAGCGGCGCGGGTGAACGGCTCCGCGCCGTCGCCCGCGAGCTCGACCGCGGCGGTGGCTTCCTCGAACGCCTGCGCCAGCGCCCCTGCCGCCAGCGCCTCCTCGCTCCGTTCGAGCAGATCCTCCAGGTTCGCCATGCCGTTGCAGCATAGCGCAGCCTGCGGGCGCGGGCGACCGCGTCCCCTCGTTCAGGAAAAGCGGCCGCTGCCGAGGGCGTAGCGGCCTGCGCCGAGCAGCACCACTGCGAGCGCCCCCGCGAAGTAGAGCGCCGGCAGCTCGACCGCCCAACCACCGGTGGGTCCGAGGTGGCCGAGCTGGCCGAGCTGGCCGAGGTGGACGAGCAGTACCGCAACGACCATGTCGGCCGCGCAGAGGAGCGCCCCGATGCGCGCCCAGATTCCAAGCGCGAGAAGGATCGGACCGACAACCTCGCCGAGGTAGACGCCCCAGGCGAAGAATGCCGGCAATCCGTGCGCATGCACGGCAGCCGCGATCGGTCCGATGCCATGCTCGATCTTGGCGAGGCCGTGGAGGAAGAGCATTCCCCCGACGCCCAGCCGCAAGACGAGCCGCCCGAGATCCTGTTCCATGGCCCTTCCATACTGCTGATCGCGGGCTCGGGGAAGCGGCCGGACCGGCCGAAGAGCTTGACCGGCGGCACGGGCGGGCGGGCAGGCGTATATTGGGGCCGTGGCCCAGGCCCGCGAGCGTCCGCTGCAGCCCCACCCGACGGTCGACGACGTCGACTTCAAGTCGCTCTATCGCAAGTCGACCTACGAGGTGCAGACGGCGGACCACTGGACGCTGGTGCTCACCCGCTACCGTCCGGTGCCGCAGCCCTTTCCCCAGCCGATTCTGGGCGAACCCATCCTCCTCGTCCACGGTTTCTCCCAGAACCGGCACACCTGGACGAGCGGCGAGTTCGTCAAGAACCTCCTCTTCTTCGGCGCCGACGTCCACATCCTCGAGCTGCGGGGCCACGGCAAGAGCAGCGTCGCCCTCCAGCGCGAGCGGCACGCCAGGGACGGAAGCCGGCTCCCCGAGGACATCGACTACGCGTGGGACATCGACGACTACTTCCTCTACGACCTGCCGGCGGCCGTCGACGGCGTGCGGCGCGTCACCCGGCGACCCAAGATCTTCTACTGCGGCCACAGCATGGGCGGGATGCTCGGCTACGGCTACGCCGGGATTCACCGCGACCTCGAGGGACTCGTCACGATCGGCTCACCATCGGACATCGGGCGCGGGTTCCTCTTGATGAAACTGGTCTCGTACTGCACCCCGCTCGGCTACGGCGTCGACGCCGCCCTGCTCGGGTTGAACGCGGTCCGCGCGGCGACGTGGGGCGGCGGGCGTCTCGCGGCCTCGGTCCTCGGGCGGCTCGGGGTGGATCGCTTCGCCCGCAAGGTCGAACCCGCCGGCCCGAAGCCGCGCACGCTCCGCTTCAACTACGTACCGATGGACGACCTCCTGCGGCTCGCGGAGCGGCTGCTTTCCGGACGCGGCTACCGGCGCTACGAGACGCTCTCGCGCTTCGTCACCCTGCTCGCGAACCCCTCGCGCGTCACGGCGGCGGACATCCGCTGGCTGCTCCGCGAGGGTGGCGAGCGCGAGCCGCGCGGGGTGGTGCTCGAGTTCGCGCGTTGGATCCGGCACGGCGAGCTCGTGTGCTATCGGACGGGCTACGACTTCAAGCGCAACTTCCCGAAGATCACGATTCCGGTCGCCATCATCTTCGGCGACCTCGATCGACTCGCGAGCGTCGACAGCACCCGCGGCATCTACCGCGGAGCGAGGAGCGAGTACCTGCTCTGGCGGCCGGTCAAGGGCAACAGCCACCTCGAGCTGACGATGGGCCACGACATCCGGCAGATCTGCTACGACATCAAGAACCTGGTGCAGTTCGCAGTGGAGCACCGCGGCATCCGCCCAAGCCTGCCGCGCCGTGACGGTTGATCAAGCGATCCGCCAGTGCTCCACGAGGCCGGCCGGGTCGCCGCCCAGTTCGCCGAGGCGCGCGAGGGCCCTTTCGGCGGGGCAGCGGCCCTCCTCGATGATCTCCCGGAGCGGGTCGAGGTAGGCGACCTCCGGCTCGCCGCAGCGGCCCTGGCGCCGCAAGCCGTCGGCCGCGAGCACGACGAGGTCGCGGGCGAGGTCGCGGACGAGGTGCCGGCCGAAGCGCGCCGCGAGCGCCCGGCGGCCGACGTCCTCGACCAGCGCGAGTCGATCGCCGAAGGCGAGCGGGACGAGCGCCTCGGCCGCGGCCAAGGCGGGCGCGTCATAGAACAACCCCTTCCAGAGCGTGGGAAGCGCGACGCACATCGCCTCGGAGCCGGCGTCGGCGCCGCGGACCTCGATGACGCGCTTGAGCCTGACCTCCGGGAAGAGCGTCGTCAGGTGGTCCTCCCAGTCCGATAGGGTTGCCCGCTCGCCGGAGAGCCCCTCGGCGAGGAAGCGCCGGAAGGAAATGCCCCCCGCGTCGAGGTAGCGCTCGCCGCGGCGAACGAAGATCATCGGGACGTCGAGCGCCCACTCCGCGTAGGCGCGGTAGCCGAATCCTGGGTCGAAGGCCGGAGCGAGCGGGCCGCAGCGGAGGTCGTCGCACTGCCGCCAGACTTGGGTGCGATAGGAGAGCCAGCCGGACGGCCGGCCGCCAACGATCGGGCTGTTCGCGAAGAGCGCCGTCACGAGCGGCGAGACCGCGGTCGCGGCACGCAGCTTGCGGGCCATGTCGGCTTCGTCGGAATAGTCGAAGCTCGCCTGGACGGTGGCCGTCATGGTCATCATGTCGAGTGCGAGCGGACCGCGGCCGGAGAGCGTCGCCCGCATACGCTCGTAGCGCCCCTTGGGCATCCACTCGGCCTGCGCGGCGGTACCGAACGGTCGGTAGCCAACCCCGAGCCAGACGTGCCCGAGCTCCGCGGCGAGGGCCCTGACGACCGCGAGGTGGCGCCGCAGTTCGCGCGCGAGGTCGTGCGCGCAGACGAAAGGCCGCCCCGACAGCTCGAGTTGGCCGCCGGGTTCCAGCGAGATCGAGAGGGGACCCTCGAGGGCCGCGATCGGCTGCCCGCGCTCGAGAAACGGCCGATAGCCGAAGCGCTCCAGCCGAGCGAGCAGTTCGCCGATGCCTCGAGGCCCGCCGTGCGGGATGGGCGCGACCGTGCCCGCGAGCAGGCCGATCTTCTCGTGCTCCATGCCGACGCGCCACCGCTCCGCCGGCTTCTCCCCGGCCCGGAACCAGTCGACGAGCGCCTCGATCGAGGTCACGGGTCCAGCGGCGGCGGGGCGATTGTCGAGCGACATTGGAAGGACAATAGTTGACTTGCCTCCTCGCCGGAACGCGGTCAACCGAGAACCGCGAGGCGATCTCGCCCGGCTGGACGCGTCGCCGGCGTGGCTGCCCGCCGCCCGGGAGGGGCAGCGACACCCATCGCACGCGGACCGCGGGCCGCGCAACCCTGCGGCGTCGGCGAGCCCGTGGCCTCAACGGACCGCCGGGAGAACGACGCGCAGCTCGGCGCCCCGCCCCACCTCGCTTCGCGCCTCGACGTGGCCCCCGTGGGATTCGACGAGCCGGGCGACGGTCGCGAGGCCGAGGCCATGTCCAGCGACGGCGTTCGAGGCGCGGAAGAAGGGTTCGAAGACGTGCGGGAGCGCGTCGGCGGGAATGCCGGGTCCGCTGTCGCGCACGACGAGCGTCACCCTGGCGGCGCCGCCTTCGAGCGCGACACCAATCCGGCGAGGCGAGGCGCCGTCGGAGTACTTGACGGCGTTGTCCAGGAGGTTCCTCGCGACCATCCGGAGCGTGCCAGGCTCCATGGCGACGGCCGCCGGCGAGTCGAGCGCGATCTCCCATTCGATGGCCGTGCCTTCACGCCGGAAGTCTTCGACGAGGTCGCGGACGACCTCCGCAACCGCAGTCCGCGCGCCGGCGTCCGCCGACGGTCCCGAGCTCGAGAAGGTGAGCAAATGCTCGGCCATCTCGTTCATCTGCCGGATGATCGTCTGACCGCGACCGAGCACCTCGCGGATCCTGGGCTCGGAGACGGCCCGCTCTGCTGTGCCGACCGCGATAGAGAGCGCGTGGAGGGGCTGGCGGAGGTCGTGGACCAGCCGCCCGGCGAAGAGACCGAGATCCTCGAGCCTGCCCCGCACCTCCTCGGAATGTTCTCGCAGTGTCCGCAGCGACTGCCGGAAAAGCACGGCCGCCGCGAGCGCGCCGAGGAAGACGGCGAGCGCATTTAGGGCGGCGAGAACCGCGAGGAGTCGGTCGAGGGCACCCGCGATGGACTGGGCCGCACGGGTGTCGGACCGTACGAGGACGGCGTAGGCGTCGTCGGTCTGAAGGCCCGCGGCGACGGCCCGATCGAGCAGGTCCGAGGCCTCGGCGTCGCGCCCCCCGCGCTTGGCGTCCACGGCGGAGGCGACGAGGCCCCGGAAGCGGCCGTGCGAGGCCTGGATCTCGCGCCAGGGGCCGCTCTGCTCGGGCCGCAGCACCGCCTCGAAGTGGCCTTCCTCCTCACCGAGCCGGGCACCCGCTTCACGAAGACGGGCGTCGACGTCGGCCGGCGTCCCGCGGTGCACGAACTCGCCGGCCAGCCGGCCGATGGCTTCGCGGTCGCCCCGAATGCGGAGGAGGAGTCGGACGCTCTGCCCGTAGGCGCGGAGGATCTGCGACGCGGCCCGCTCGATGCCGAAGACCGAGGCGGACATCGCGAGGCCGACGCCGACGAACGCCACGATGACGGCGACGAACGCCCCTTGCATGCGCCGCCGCAGCCGTTCGGCACCCGCGACCGTCGCCGCGTCGAACCGCCGCACCGCTGGCACGCTCGACTCGAGCATCCCGATCCGACCTCCGACTTCTCACCCACCTGCTTCCGCGCGACGCCAGGTCGTGCCCCAGACACCGAGCAGCAGCGCGAGGGTCGCCATCGCGATCCCGGAGCCGACGTGGATCCAGTAGACCAGGGAAACGCGCCTGCCGATCGACTCCTTCACGTGCGGATCGCACTCGGGGTGCGTCGGCGAGACGCCCAGGTCTCCCGGAAGTTTGCCACCCGGCCACGGGATCTTGGCCCAGCCCTTCAGGCTCGGCGAGAGCACCTGCCACGCCTCTTTCTGGCCGGTGTAGTTCGCCGCGAGGAAGCCGGCGAGAGCGAAGGCCGAGAGGACCCCGGCGGCCCAGCGCTCCCAGCGGCGGCTCCGTTGAATGCCCGCCGCGGCGCCGTAGGCAACCGCGACCGCCAGACAGCCGGCGACCGGAAGCGCCCCCTTCTCGTGCCAGCGGCGAAGCCGGACGTTGCGGAGCGCGCGGGCGGTGTCGACCTCCACCGTGCGGCAAAAGTTCGACGGCTTGATGTCCTGCATCAGGAGAATCCCGGTCGCGGTGGCCGGCACCGCCGCGCCCAGGCCGGCGGCGACGGCGAGCACGGGTACCCA
>DAIDIT010000121.1 GCA_027451705.1 Pseudomonadota bacterium | reverse complement strand
GGTTCATCAGCACTTGTTCCAGTTGCCCGGGATCGGCGCGAACGCTCCCCAACCCTTCGGCGAGAATGGTGGCGACGTCGATGTCCTCCCCGATGAGCCGACGCAGCATCTGGTCTATCCCGGGAATCACCTCGTTCAGGTTGATGATCCGAGGCTCGAGCACTTGCTGCCGACTGAACGCCAAGAGTTGCCGCGTCAAGGACGCGGCTCGCTCGCCGGCCTTTCTGATCTCTCGAAGATCCGCCCCCCTCGGGTCGGTCGGAGGAAGGCCCTTGCCCAGCACTTCGCTGTAAGTGAGGATGACCGACAACAGATTGTTGAAGTCGTGAGCCACGCCGCCGGCAAGGCGACCGATGGATTCCATCTTCTGCGCCTGGCGCAATTGCTCCTCACTCTTGCGAAGCTCGTCCGTCCTCTGCTGAACCCGCCGTTCGAGTTCATCGTGGAGGCCTCTAAGCTTCGCGTTCACCTCTTGTATTTCCTGGGCGCGTCGATAGACCTCGGCTTCCATCTGTCCAGCGCGGCTTCGCAGCGCCTCGGTCGCCTCGTGCTGCTCGGCGCCTTGCCGCTTCAGTCGGACGAACTCCGTGACATCCTCGACCCGGTGGATGATGTACGCAAGGCCGCCGCTCTCGTCGAAGACCGGAGAATTGACCGGGCTCCAGTACCTCTCTTCAAAGCCGCCCCCTGCGGAATCGGGGCGGCGAATGTCGTACTTCTGGACCGCCATCGCGTCCGTTCGCTTGGTTTCGAGGACTCGCTCCAGGGACGAACGAAGATTGGCGACGCCAGTTGCTTCCGTGTCGTGCGGGTTGTCTGGAAAGACGTCGAAGACCCCGCGCCCGAGGATCGCCTCACGCCTCGTCATCGTCGCGTTCAGGTAGGCGTCGCTCGCGGCAACGATGGTAAGATCGGGCGCCAGCACCAGGTACAAACCCGGCGCGGATTCGAACAGCGACTTGAAATCCGGGCGGGGCGCCCGAGGCTTTCGAGAGACTGAGGTCTTTTTCGGCAATCGCTGCCTCCGGGCGACAGTGTCGGAAGGAGGGTGCTCGGATGAACGAGCTTGGCACCGGCTATTTACAGTTGGCCCGATCCTCCAGGTGGAAGACTATCAGGATGGGACGAGGGAGAGAAGTTGCTGGGTCAGCATGTTGTCGGGGCGCTGGTCTGGAGGACGCGAGGCGTCGAAGGAGGGGGTCGGAGGGTTTGAGATCACGGGTGCGGACGCCCCAGAATCACGGCCGAAAGCGATGCCGCCTGGCGGGTCCGTCCCCGCCCGTTATCCTGGTTGAGGAGGCGAATGAGTTCGTCGACCTGCTTGAAGCCGAGGGACGAGGCGGGATGGTCATCGACGAAGGGGCAAACGAAGCGATAGGTGAGGTCGCCTCCTTCGAGCGCTGCGCGCTATCGGATCACGCAAGCGCGTCGTCGATGTCGACGCCGTCTTCTCTGGGCCGCCGGAACCGCTGCGGATCAATGACGAACAGGCGGCCCGCTCCTGGCATTTCCTGTTCAGGGGCCGCTGATTCGAATAGGGTGCAGACCGATGACGGACCACGGAAAGATGGATGAGGCAGCGGTCGGCGTCGGTGCAGGCGGTCGAGCACTGCAAGCATTGGCTTCGCCATGACGGCCGTGGCTGCCGGATGCGTCGGCCTCGTTCTCGCGGCGCTGCCGCACCACCTGGCCATCGAGGCTTCGACCACGGCGGCGACGGTACAGAACGGGCACGTGTTCTCGTGGTCGAAGGATGGCAGCGAACTGGCGGTGCTTCGGGTGAGCGACGTCGCCGTGCTCGACGCCGCCACGCTGCAGACGCGGCGCACGCTTTCGCTGCGGGCCCTGGCGCTGGGAGAGCACTGCTTCGCCGCCGTGGTGGAGCATCGCAACGGCGTCCAGGTCGTGGGCCTCGGCGGCGCAGGTTCGGTTCTGTTCGGCGTCGAGGCCGGCAAGGACGGCGGCTACTCGCTGGCCGACGACTGCCGCCACCTCTCCTCGTGCGATGGCGACAGCGGCGCGGTGTCGCTCTTCGACGGTTCGTCACGGATCGCGAGGATCGACCCCGACCCTCGCATCCCCGGACCGAATCAGGTTGGGGAGATCACGGCGGACGGCCGCTTCATCGCGTGGAGTTTCGGCCACGGCGGAGGCGGCGGCACGGTGTTCCAGGAGTTCGCGAGACGACGGCGCTTCGTGCGGGGAACATTCGGGCTCGGCGCGTCAATCGCTCCGGGAGGCCGCATCATTCTCGATACGGGCAAGAAGTACTATGGATACGCGGCTTCGAACGATCGGCCCAGACTGGTCGCCGCGCCGACCGGGCGAACCCTTCACGAACTGCCGTTCCCTCGAGCCCCGTCCTCCGCCGGAGGTGATCTCCATGCGCGGTTCAGCTCGGATGGGCGGTTGCTGGCCCTCGGCCTCGACCGCCGGCTGATGCTGTTCGCTCCCGACAGCGGCGAGCAACTCGCGGAGGTGAAGCTGCCGGGGGAGGTCCGCGACTTTTCCTTTGACCGCGATGCCTCGAGGCTGGCCGTCACGACGGCGGCCGGCATCACGCTCGTGCGGATTCTTCCCTAGGAGGCCGTCGACGCCGAGGGGGATGCCAAATACGGCAAGGGCACGCGCGGGGATGAGCCGCCCGAGGAGTTGCGGCACAGGGAGACCCGGCTCGAGAAGATTCGCGAGGGCACCCGCCGTGGTAGGAAGGGTGAGCCATGACCGCCTCCCCGACCTTCCTCAACGACCCCCGCGACCGGCCCTTCCTCGTCCTGATGGCCGCGGCCAGCGCAGTGGTCCTGCCGTTCGCCGGCGCCCTCTACGTCCCGGGCGTCTTCCGCTGGTGGCTCGCGGCGGTCTACCTCGCCGTCGCCTGCGGCGTCTTCCTCGACCGCTTCATCCTCATGCTCCACAACACGAGCCACCGGCCGCTCTTCCGCAAGCGCTGGCGGCTCTTGAACCTCTACATCCCCTGGGTGCTGGGCCCGTTCTTCGGCGAGACTCCCGAGACCTACTTCGCCCACCACGTCGGCATGCACCACCCCGAGAACAACCTGGCCGGTGACCTGAGCTCCACCATGGGCTACCAGCGCGACAGCGCGCTCGACTTCCTCCGCTACTTCGGCCGCTTCATGGCCTTCTGCCTCCCCGACCTCGCGCGCTACCTCGCGCGCACGAACCGCTTCAAGCTCCGGAACCGCATGCTCCTGGGCGAGCTCACCTTCTACGCCGTCGTCGCCGGGCTGCTGTTCGTGAACTGGCGCGCGACGCTGGCGGTCTTCGTGATCCCCTTCTTCCTGGTGCGCTTCCTCATGATGGCCGGCAACTGGGGCCAGCACGCCTTCATCGACGCGGCCACGCCCGAGGTCGCCTACCGCAACAGCATCACCGTGCTCGCGAAGCGCTACAACCACCGCTGCTTCAACGACGGCTACCACATCGGCCACCACCTGAACCCGACGCGCCACTGGACGGAGATGCCGGGAGACTTCGAGGCGAACCGCGCGGCCTACGCCCGCGAGGGCGCGTTGGTCTTCGACGTCGATTTCTTCGCGGTCTGGTTCCTCTTGATGCTGCGCCGTTACCGCAGCCTCGCGCGCCACCTGATCACGCTCGAGGGCCCACGGCCCAGCGAGGCCGAGCTGGTGGCGCTGCTGCGCGAGCGCACGCGCGCTTTCAGTTGCCGGCCGGCAAGGGCCCGCCGGGCTGGTATCGAAGGGTCCCCTCGGGAGGAGGCTTCACATGCCACGCAGCAGCTGAGATCTGACCTCGTGCGCGGCGCCTGAAGGCGGGGATCGATTCGTGCCCGCAGCTCGCGCAGGCCAGGCGGGCGAGGTAGGCCCCAAAGGCGCGCTCGACGAAGCGAGGGAGCGGGGCGCCGGTCTCCTCCCGGCTGCCGCGCCGGCCGTCGAGGGCACCGATTGGGCCTGGCGGGCGAGGGCACGGCCGGGCGTATACTTTGGGCGTCATGGCCGTCGTACCCATCCGCAAGGTCCTCTGCGCGAACCGCGGCGAGATCGCGATCCGCGTCTTCCGCGCCTGCAACGAGCTGGGCATCCGCTCGGTCGCGATCTACAGCGAGGAGGACCGGACGCAGGAGCACCGCCACAAGGCGGACGAGGCCTACCTCGTCGGCCGGGGCAAGCGGCCGGTCGAGGCGTACCTCGGCATCGACGACATCCTCGACGTGGCCGAGCGCGCCGGCGCGGACGCCGTCCACCCCGGCTACGGCTTCCTCTCCGAGAGCGCGGACTTCGCCCGGGCCTGCCGCGACCGCGGCCTCCGCTTCATCGGCCCAAGCCCCGAGGTCGTTCGGGTCATGGGCGACAAGGTCGCCGCCAAGGCGCTCGCCGTCCGCGCCGGCGTCCCGGTCGTCCCCGGCGTCACGCTCGACGGCGACCGCGCCCTCGAGGCCGCGCGGGCCTTCTTCGACTCGCACGGCCCGGTGCTCGTCAAGGCGGCGCACGGCGGCGGCGGGCGCGGCATGCGCATCGTCCGCGACGCCTCCGACCTCGAGGGCGCCATCGCCGAGGCGCGCGCCGAGAGCAAGCTCGCCTTCGGCAGCACCGCCGTCTTCCTCGAGAAGCTCCTCGAGAAGGTCCGGCACATCGAGGTCCAGCTCCTCGGCGACCTCGAGGGCAACCTCGTCCACCTGAACGAGCGCGACTGCTCGGTCCAGCGGCGCCACCAGAAGATCATCGAGATCGCCCCCTCGCCCTCGCTCCCCGAGTCCCTCCGCGCCCGCATCTGCGAGGACGCGCTCGCCCTCGGCCGCGCCGCCTCTTACACCAACGCGGGCACGGTCGAGTTCCTCGTCGGAGGCGACCGCCACTACTTCATCGAGGTCAACGCCCGCCTCCAGGTCGAGCACACCGTCACCGAGCAGATCACCTCGATCGACCTCGTCCAGGCGCAGATCCGGATCGCCGAGGGGCACCGGCTCGACTCCGAGGCCATCGGCATCCGCGACCAGGACTCGCTCCGGCCGCGCGGCTTCGCGGTGCAGTGCCGGGTGACGACCGAGGACCCGCAGAACGGCTTCCGCCCCGACAGCGGGATCATCCAGGCGTGGCGCTCCGGCGCGGGCTTCGGCGTCCGGCTCGACGCGGGCAACGCCTACACCGGGGCCTACGTCTCTCCGCACTACGATTCGCTGCTCGTCAAGGTCACCGCCTACGCGCCGACGTTCGGCAAGGCGGTCCAGAAGGCCCAGCGCGCCCTGCGCGAGCTGCGCGTCCGCGGGCTCGAGACCAACGTCCTCTTCCTCGAGAAGGTCCTCGGCCACCCGACGTTCGTGCGGGGCGAGGCGACGACCCGCTTCGTCGACGAGACGCCGGAGCTGTTCGTCTTCCCGCCGCGCCGCGACCGGGCGACCAAGCTCCTCTCGTTCCTCGGCGAGGTGATCGTCAACGGCCACCCGACGATCCCGAAGGAGAAGCGGCTCTCGCCCGCCTCGCTGCGCGACCCGCGGCTGCCGGCGCTGCCGAAGGGGCCTTTGCCCGAGGGGACCCGGCAGATCCTCGACCGCGAAGGGCCCGACGGGCTCGTCCGCTGGATCCTCGCGCAGCGGCGGCTGCTCGTCACCGACACCACCGCCCGCGACGCGCACCAGAGCCTGCTCGCGACCCGGATGCGGACCCGCGACATCGTCCGGATCGCGCCCGCGGTCGCGCGGCTCGCCCCCGAGCTGTTCAGCCTCGAGGTCTGGGGCGGGGCGACCTTCGACACCGCCTACCGCTTCCTCGACGAGGACCCGTGGGACCGGCTGCGGCAGCTCCGCGCGGCGGTGCCGAACCTGCTCCTCCAGATGCTCCTGCGCGGCGCCAACGCCGTCGGCTACACGAGCTACCCCGACAACGTCGTCGCGGCCTTCGTCGACGAGGCGGCCGAGGCGGGCGTGGACCTCTTCCGGATCTTCGACTCGCTCAACGACCTGCCGGGGATGCAACTCGCGGTCGACCGGGTGCGGGCGGCCGGCAAGGTCGCCGAGGTGGCGATCTGCTACACCGGCGACGTCAGCAACCCCGCGCGCAGCAAGTTCGACCTCGGCTACTACGGGGAGCTCGCAAAGCGCGCCGAGGACATGGGCGCGCACCTGCTCGGCATCAAGGACATGGCGGGGCTGTTGCGCCCGCAGGCCGCCGCGCTCTTGCTCGACCGGCTGCGGGAGACGGTGAAGCTGCCGATCCACCTGCACACCCACGACACGAGCGGCAACGGCGTCGCGACGCTGCTCGTCGCCGCCGACCACGGCGCGCACGTCGTCGACGCGGCGCTCTCGTCGATGGCCGGGCTCACGAGCCAGCCGAGCCTCAACGCGCTCGTGGCCGCGCTGCGCGGCGACCGGCGCGACACGCTCCTCACGAACAAGCGGCTCCAGCCGCTCGCGGACTACTGGGAGGACGTGCGGGAGTACTACGCCCCGTTCGAGTGCGGCCTCAAGAGCTCGACGTCCGAGGTCTACCACCACGAGATTCCGGGCGGCCAGTACAGTAACCTCCGGCCGCAGGTCGAGAAGCTCGGGCTGCTCCCCCGCTGGAACGAGGTGAAGCACGCCTTCGCGGTCGTGAACCAGCTCGTCGGCGACATCCCCAAGGTCACGCCGAGCAGCAAGATGGTCGGCGACTTCGCGATCTTCCTCGTCGAGAACGGGCTGCTAGAGATGCGCGAGGACCTCGAGGCGAGCACCGCCGCCACCCGCGCGAAGGTCCTCGAGGCGGCGCCGCGGCTGGACTTCCCCTCGAGCGTCGTCGGCTACTTCCAGGGCAAGCTCGGGCGGCCGCCCGGTGGCTACCCCGAGGCGCTGCGCGCCGCGGTGCTCAAGGGCCAGCCGGTCCTCGAGGGGAGGCCCGGGGCGTCGCTTCCGCCGCTCGACCTCGACGCGGTCGCGGAGAGGCTCGGCCAGAAGCTCGGCCGTCCGGTCGAACGGCGCGAGGCGGTGAGCGCCGCGCTCTACCCGCGCGTCGTCGAGACGTACCTCGCCTCGCTCGCCCGCTTCGAGGACGTCTCGATCCTCGACACCCCGACCTACTTCTACGGCCTCGAGGTCGGGCAGGAGCGCTGGGTCGAGATCGAGCCCGGCAAGACCCTCGTCGTCTCGCTCTCGGCGGTCGGCGCGCCCAACGAGCAGGGGATGCGGACCGTGTACTTCTCGCTCAACGGGCATGCGCGGCAGGTGAGCGTCCGCGACCGCGCCCTCGCGGCCGCGGTGCCCGAGCGGCGCAAGGCCGAGGCCGGAAATTCCGCCCAGCTCGGCTCCGCGATGCCCGGCGTCGTCGTCGCGGTCCACGTCCGGCCCGGCGACGCGGTCGAGGCGGGCGCGCCGATCGTCACGCTCGAGGCGATGAAGATGGAGACGATCGTGCGCGCCCCGCGCGCCTGCCGGATCGCCGAGCTGCTCGCTTCGCCCGCGTCGAGCGTCGAGGCGGGCGATCTCCTCGCCGTGCTCGCCTGAGCCCGATTGAATCCTCCGCGCCCCGCGCCCTCGGGGGCGAAGGCGCCGGGGTCGTCTCTCTCACCGCCGAAGGGAGCCCCTGCGGCAGATCCGCGGGCTCTACTTCTGCCGCGACAAGCTGTGGTGGCAGAGTCGGAGGCTGTGGTTCTGCCGCGACAGGCTTTGCTGGCAGAGTCGGAGGGTGCGGTTCTGCCACGGCGAGCTGTCGTGGCAGAACGGGAGGCTCTTCTTCTGCCACGTGAGGCTGTGGTGGCAGAAGCGGCGGTTCACGTTCTGCCAGAAGAAGCACTCGTGGCAGAAGCAGGGCTTCTCGTCGCCGCACGTAAAGCTCCGTTGGCGCGAGGGGGGCCTCTCCCCCGGCGGTCGGAGGCCGTCGTGGCGGAGGAAGAAGCTCCGCGGGCGCGAGAAGAAGGGGCTTTGGCCCGAGCACGTCCTCCTCGGGCGTCACCAGAGGTTCTCGACGGGCGATCGCCCGCCGCCCGTGGCCGACGAGGGCCTCTTCTGGCAGACTCGTACCTCGCCGGGCCAACGATGACGCGTCTTTCCCGGCCCGCGGAGGCGGATCGTGACCGAAGACAGCGACATGGGGCTGATTCGCCAGGTCCAGCACGCGTTGACGCTCTCCAACGCGGGGCTCGGAAAGGCCGCCGGGGTGTCGGTGCGCACCGTGCAGCGCTGGTGGGCCGCGAGCGGCGGGATGTTGCCCGGCAACTTTCGCAACCTCGCCGTGGCCGTCCATCCTCACGACCCCGTCCTCGCGGGAAAGCTCGCCGCCCGGGCGGGAACGACCCTCGACGCGCTCGGGCTCGCCGTTCCGGCCTCGGCCCCCGCCCCGCGGCCCGTTTCGCGGCTGCACGTCGACGCGGTCGTCTGCGCCGCGGCCGAGGCGGTCGACCTCTCGCCGCGCGCGATGCGCCGCGCCCTCACCGCCGCGTTCGCCTACGCGACGCAGGCGGGCGTCGACGTCGCCGCCCTCGCCCGCGAGCTCGCCGCCGCCCCGGCGCCCCGCCGCGATGGCTGAGGGCGGTGCAAGGCAGCTCCAACGCCAAGTCTGTAGACCCCGTTGGCCCGGTTGCGCGGTTGGTGCCGGGCGGGTAGCTTCGCGCCGTGAAGCGCAAGCGGCCGGCGTTCGACGTGGCGGCGTTCGCGGAGGAGGTCGTCCGTCTTCGCGACGAGCTGCGGCCGAAGCTGCCCGACGTCGATCCGGGCGACCTACTCCTCATCTGCCAGAGCCTCCTGCGGCCGTTCGCCGCCGAGCGAGACGCCCGTGAGACGGGCTCGACGGGCTTACGGGTGACCGCTATGATGCAAGATTAGGAGGCGCGCATGAACGAAGGACGCGAGCAGGCATCCGACCGCCTTTCCGCTCTGGAGTCGAAGATTCGAGATCTGCCGCCCGAGGGTCTCGAGGAGCTGGAGGACTTCGTCGACTTCCTCCGCGCGCGTGCGGCCGACCGCCGGCTGGTCCGCGCGGCAACCAAGCTCTCCGAGCCCGCGTTCGCCCGCGCGTGGAGCGACAGCGATGACGCCGCCTACGACGCTCTATGAGTACGGCGATGTCGTTCTGGTCCCTTTCCCGTTTACCGATCAATCTGCCGCCAAGCAACGCCCGGCGGTGATCATCAGCTCGAACGAGTACCAGCGTGAGCTGCCCGACGTCTTGCTGATGGCGGTGACGAGCCGCGCCGCAAAAGGCTTCGGTGAGCTGCCCCTACGGCGGTGAAAAGACGCGGGGCTCTTGAAGCCTTCCACCGTCAAGCCCGTCATTACCACGGTGGAGAAGTCGCTCATCCGGCGCCGCCTGGGGCATCTCGCGGCGGATGATCTGACCGCGCTCGGAACGCACCTTCGGGAGCTGATTCCCCAGGGCTGAACCAGCGGCGTCTCGGTGGCCGCGGCACTGCGCGTCGGCGTTCGCAAGCCGTTCCGGCGCCCGCGGAAAGCGCGCCGTACCGCGGGCCCGAGCTGTGCTAGCATGCGCGGCCCCATGGGCGACTTCGGCATGCACGGGACGACCATCCTCTGCGTCCGGCGGGACGGGCGGACGGTGGTCGGCGGCGACGGGCAGGTGACCCTCGACAAGACGGTCATGAAGGCGAACGCGCGCAAGGTGCGGCGGCTCGGCGACGGGAAGGTCGTCGCGGGCTTCGCGGGCTCGACGGCCGACGCGTTCACGCTCTTCGAGCGGTTCGACCAGAAGCTGAAGGCGCACGCGCAGAACCTCTCGCGGGCGGCGGTGGAGCTCGCGAAGGACTGGCGGACGGACCGCTTCCCGCGCCGGCTCGAGGCGCTGCTCGTGGTCGCGGACAAAGAGAGGGTCCTGGTGCTCTCGGGGGCCGGCGACGTGATCGAGCCCGACGGTGGCGCCGCGGCGGTGGGCTCGGGCGGGCCCTACGCGCTCGCGGCGGCGCGGGCGCTGCTCGACCACACGCAGCTCGACGCCCGGGCGATCGCCGAATCCGCCTTGCACATCGCCGCGGACATCTGCATCTATACGAACGCCAATCTGACGTTCGAAGAGGTTTGAAGGTCGCGATGCGAGTGCTCCCCCCACCCCGGCCCTCCCCCGCAAGCGGGGGAGGGAAAGGGTAGACTTCGAGGAGGTCTAGATGCCCTTGCTCCCGTCCGGGGAGGGGCTGACGCCGCGGCAGGTCGTGGCGGAGCTCGACCGCTACATCGTCGGGCAGAAGGCGGCGAAGCGCGCGGTGGCCATCGCGCTGCGCAACCGCTTCCGGCGGCAGAAGGTCGAGCCGGCGCTGCGCGACGAGATCGTCCCGAAGAACATCATCCTGATCGGGCCGACCGGGGTGGGCAAGACCGAGATCGCCCGGCGGCTCGCGAAGCTCGCGCAGGCGCCGTTCGTCAAGGTCGAGGCGAGCAAGTACACCGAGGTCGGCTACGTCGGGCGCGACGTCGAATCGATGATCCGCGACCTGACCTCGATCGCGGTACAGCTCGTCCGCGACGAGGAGGCGGCGGGCGTGCAGGGGCGGGCGCGGGAGCTGGCCGAGGAGCGGCTGCTCGACGTGCTCTTTCCGCCGGTCACGGGCCCCGGCTTCACGGCGACGGCGGGGACGGCCGGCGAGAGCCGCGAGAAGCTCCGCGCGATGCTGCACGCGGGTACGCTCGACGGCCGCGAGGTGGAGCTGGACCTGCCGGAGCGGGGGCCGGGGCAGTTCTTCCAGGTCTTCTCCGGCCAGGGGATGGAGGAGATGGGCGTCAACCTCGGCGAGATGCTCGGAGGCCTCCCGTTCGGCAAGAAGACGAAGCGCCGGCGGGTGAAGGTGCCCGAGGCGCTCGAGCTGCTCCGGGCCGAGGAGGCGGCGAAGCTCATCGACATGGAGCACGTCACGCGCGAGGCGATCCGGCGCACCGAGCAGTCGGGCATCGTCTTCATCGACGAGATCGACAAGATCGCGGGCAAGGAGGGGGCGGGCGGGCCGGACGTCTCGCGCCAGGGGGTGCAGCGCGACATCCTGCCGATCGTCGAGGGCTCGACCGTCACGACCAAGTTCGGCCCGGTGCGGACCGACCACATCCTCTTCATCGCCTCGGGCGCCTTCCACGTCGCGCGCCCCTCGGACCTGATCCCCGAGCTACAGGGGCGCTTCCCGATCCGCGTCGAGATGGAGGCGCTGACGGGGGCCGACTTCGTCCGCATCCTGACCGAGCCGCAGAACGCGCTCACCCGCCAGTACGCGGCGCTGCTCGCGACCGAGGGGATCGAGCTGACCTTCGCGCCCGAGGCGGTCGAGGAGATCGCGCGGCTCGCGCAGGCGATCAACGAGCGGACCGAGAACATCGGCGCGCGGCGGCTCCACACGGTGATGGAGCGGCTGCTCGACGAGATCTCGTTCGACGCGGACGAGCGGCCCGACAAGCGCATCACCCTCGACGCGGCCTACGTGCGCAAGCAGCTCGCCGCGCTCGTCGCGGACGAGGACCTCTCCCGGTACATCCTATGACGAACGCCGAAGCCGTCGACCTGGGGCACCGGGTCCTCACCCCGAACTACAAGCAGCAGCCGATCGCGCTCGTGCGCGGAGAGGGGACGCGCGTCTGGGACGCGGACGGGCGGCGCTACCTCGACATGCTCGGCGGGATCGCGACCTGCGCGCTCGGCCACTGCCACCCGGCGGTGCGGGCCGCGGCGGAGGCGCAGCTCGGGCAGATCTGGCACACGAGCAACGGGGTCTACAACCTGCCGTCGCTGCGGCTCGCCGACGAGCTGTGCCGGCGGTCGTTCGGCCGGCGCGTCTTCCTGTGCAACAGCGGCACCGAGGCGAACGAGGCGGCGATCAAGCTGGCCCGCCGCTTCCACTTCGCGGCCGGCGCCGAAGAGCGGGTCGAGATCGTCTGCGCGGTCGGCTCGTTCCACGGCCGGACGCTCGGCGCGCTCGCCGCGACCGGGCAGCCGAAGTACCAGAAGGGCGTGGGCCCCATGCCCGCGGGCTTTCTGCACGTGCCGTTCGGCGACGAGGCGGCGCTGCGCGGCGCCATCGGCCCACGCACCGCGGCCGTGCTGCTCGAGGCGATTCAAGGGGAGGGCGGGGTGCGGGTCGCGCCGCGCGGCTACCTCGCGGCCGTGCGCAAGGCGTGCGACGAGGCCGGCGTGCTCTGGATCGCCGACGAAGTACAGACCGGGATGGGCCGCACCGGGACGCTCTGGGCCTACGAGCAGGAGGGCGCGGTCCCGGACGTGATGACGCTCGCCAAGGCGCTCGGCGGCGGATTGCCCATCGGCGCGATGATCGCGACCGAGAAGGCGGGCGCGGCGCTGACCCCGGGCACGCACGCTTCGACCTTCGGCGGCAACCCGGTCGCCTGCGCCGCCGCGGTCGCAGTTCTCGAAACGATCGAGCGCGAGGGGTTGCTCCAGTCGTGCCGTGACGCGGGCGAGTACCTGCGCGGCCGACTCTACGAGCTGCGCCGCCGCGTCGGCGAACGCGTGGTCGAGATCCGCGGCCGTGGCCTGCTCGTGGGCGTGGAGCTGTCGGCGGAGGCCGCGCCCGTCGTCGCCCGCTGCCGCGAGCTCGGGATGATCGTCAACCTCGCCTCCGAGAAGGTCGTCCGCTTCGCCCCCGCCCTGAACGTCGAGCTGCCCGACCTCGACGAGGCGACCGACATCCTCGAGCGCGCCCTCGCCGCGTAGTCACGCGCGCCGCGCTGTGCGCAGCGCCTCTCGGATCAGCTTTTCGGAAGGGACGCCGCGAGAGGGTCCCTCCGCTCCGTAGAGCCGGCAGCACGAACCCTCGGGAGTCGCGCCCGCGACGTCGCGGCCGTCGACGAGGACGGTCGGCGAGCCCCAGGCGCGCAGCGGCTCCGGCGTGCCGGAGGCGGTGACGTCGACCTCCTCGTATTCCGGCGGCAGCCTCTCCGCCGCGAGCGCGTGTGACAGCGCCTCGCGCGCGCCCTCGGCGTTCGGGCAACCCGGGAACGAAAGCAGTTGTACCTTCACGGTCTACCCCGGAGGCGGCTTGCGTTGCCGGAGCCGGGCGAGCAGTTCGCGCTCCTCCTCCTCGCCCAGCGCGGGGCCGCGCAGGTTGCCGAGCAGCGTCCGCGTCCGTCCGAGCTGCGCCAGGAAGGCGCTGCACGCGTCGCACATGTAGAGATGGAGTCGAAACTGGAGCCGCTTGCCCCAGGGAAGCTTGCGCTCCTGGTAGTCGGTCGCGAGCGCGTAGATGTCCTTACACTCGAGCACGCTACGGTTCCTCCGGCCCTCGCCAATGGGCCGCGAGCAGGCTCCTGAGCGCGCAACGGCCGCGGTGCAGGAGCACCCGCTGGTTCGTCTCGCTGACGCCCAGGATGTTACAGGCCTCCTCCGCCGAAAGCCCCTCGACGTCGCGGAGGACGACGATCGTGCGCTGCGCCGCGGGCAGCTTAGCGAGCCCCTCTTCCAGGAGGCGGAGGCTCTCGCGCGAGGAGGCCGCGTCCTCCGGGCTCGGCCAGGGCCGGGGAGCCTGTTCGGAGAGCCAGCGGCCGCGCCCGTCGAAGAGGCCCTCGCCGCCGTCGTCGCCCGGTTCCAGCGCCGAGAAGGGAATCGAGCGCCCCTCCGCCTTCGCCCGCGAGTACGCGCGCTTCGCCAGGATGCCGTAGATCCACGTCTTGAGGGAGCTCTCGCCGCGAAATTCCCCGATGCGCTCGAGGACCGCGGCCCACGTCTCCTGCACGACCTCCTCGGCGATGGACTCGGAGTGGACGAGGCCGCGGGCGAAGCGGAGGAGCGCCGGCTGGAGCTTGCGGACGAGCGGATCGAGCGGCCCGTCGCGAGGACCCTGGCGGTCGAGACTTGCCGAGGGCACCTCGTTGGTCGGCTCCTCGGTCACGGGCCGCGAAGCGTAGCTCCCGCGCCGGCAGACTTCAACGGCTTCGCGTGTAACGCGATCGGTGGGTGACGGACCAAGGCTACAACGGGCGACCTCGCGGCCGGCATGGGGCCGGACCGAGGGCGCCCTCTCGAAGAGGAGTTTCACATGTCGAAGAAGTTCATCGGCCGCATCGGCCTTCCCGTGGCCTTCGCGCTCGCGCTGACGCTCGGCGCGGGCAACGCCTTCGCGGAAGTCCGGGGCGCAATCGTGCAGGTCCAGACCAGCGGCTCGGTCCAGAGCGTGGTCGAGCGGATCGAGAAGATGGTCGCCGGCAGTGGAATGATGGTCATGGGCAAGCTGCACCAGGGCAAGGTGCTGGCGATGACCGGCCTCCAGGTCGACTCCGAGACCATCTTCGTCGGCAGCCCGACGGTGGGCAAGAAGCTCTTCTCGGCCGACCCGGGCGTCGGGATCGTCGTCCCGATCCGCATCAACGTCTACGGGGACGGTCACGGAAACGCGGTCGTCAGCTACGTGCCGCCGAGCCACCTCCTCGACGGCCTCGGCAACCCCGAGGTGAGCATGATCGCCAAGATGCTCGACGACAAGCTCCAGAAGCTCACCGGGATGATCGGCCGCTGAACCGCTTGGGGGGGCATGGCCGGCCACGGAGCCGGCCTGCCCCCATCGGAATCGACGATGAACCGCTCTCGCCTCGAAGAAGTCGCCCTCGGGCTGGTCGCCCTTTCGGGAGCAGCCGTCGCGCCGAACATCTTTCCGGCGGCGCAGGCGGGCCTCGCCAGCATGGCGATTCTCGGAGCCGACCTGCTCCTCCCCTCCATTGGACTCTTGCTTGGCGTCCTCGGCGTGGCCGCCTGGCGTGACCATCGAGCGCTCGTGCGGCGGATGCTCGTCGGGGCCGCCGCGGGAGCGGTCGCGACGGTGGGCCTCGAGGCCGTCCGCCTCACGAGCTTCCATTTCGGAGGAATGCCCGGCGATCTCCCCCGGCTCCTCGGCGTGCTCCTCACCGACCGGTTCATGGAGGGCCCTTCGCCCCTGTCGGACGCGCTGGGTTACGCCTACCACTTCTGGAACGGCGCTTGCTTTGGCCTCCTGTTCGCCGTCGCGTTCGGCCGCGCGAGCTGGCGCTGGACCGTCGTCTACGGCATCGCGCTGGGCCTCGGCTTCCTCGCGAGCCCCGCGACGACGGCCCTGGGCGTCGGGTTCCTCGCGCTCCAGATGCCGGCGATGTTGGCCACGGTTCTCCTCGCCCACGTCGTCTTCGGCGTCGTCCTCGGGTTGCTGCTGCAGCGGCGGCTGCCTGTTGCCGGAGGGCTCTTTGGCCGCGGCGCGAGGCAGCCCGCGTGAGCAGATCGAGCCCGCGCGCACCTCTTGCGCGAGGTCGTGGCTCTGTAACGGACGGTGAGCCGCGGAGACGAACGAGGCGACGGCCCTGTGGACCGGCCAACGAGGAGGAAGCGATGCCCGAGGTCGCGACGGAGATAATCGAGACGGAGGCCGCCGTCGAGCGGCGGTACACCGGGGCTGCGAAGGCTCCCCAGGCCGGGCTCTGCTGCCCGACGAGGTACGACGAGAAGTTGCTCGCGGCCATCCCCGCGGAGGTCCTCGAACGGGACTACGGTTGCGGCAACCTGAGCGATTACCTGCGGGCGGGCGAGACCGTGCTCGACCTCGGTTCCGGCGCCGGGAAGATCTGCTTCATCGCCAGCCAGGTGGTCGGGCCGTCGGGACGGGTCATCGGCGTCGACGTCAACGACGAAATGCTCGCGATCGCGCGTGGGGCCGCGCCCGAGGTCGCCCGCCGCGTCGGCTTCGCCAACGTGAGCTTTGCGAAGGGACGCATCCAGGACCTCGCGCTCGACGTGGAGGAGCTGGACCACCGCCTCGAAAAGCGTCCCGTCCGGTCCGCCGACGAGCTCCGGAGCCTCGAAGCCGAGATCGCGGCGCTGCGCCGCGAGCGCCCGCTCGTCGCCGACGGCTCCGTCGACGTCGTGGTCTCGAACTGCGTTCTGAACCTCGTCCGCACCGCGGACAAGCGGGTACTCTTCTCGGAGATCCACCGAGTCTTGAAGCGCGGCGGCCGCGCCGTGATCTCGGACATCGTCAGCGACGAGGACGTCCCGGATCGGCTCCAGCGGGATCCCGAGCTCTGGAGCGGATGCATCTCGGGCGCCTACCGCGAGGACCGGTTCCTCGAGGCCTTCGAAGAGGCGGGCTTCTACGGCATCGCGCTCGCCGGGCGCGGCGAGGAGCCGTGGCGCACGGTCGAAGGGATCGAGTTTCGCAGCGTCACCGTCGTCGCCTACAAGGGCAAGGAAGGGCCCTGCCTGGATCAGAAACATGCGGTCATCGACCGCGGCCCCTTCAAGGAGGCGGTCGACGACGATGGACACGTCCTGCGCCGCGGCACCCGCACCGCGGTCTGCGAGAAGACGTTTCACCTCTACTCCAAGGCCCCTTATCGGGAGCACTTCGACTTGGTCCCGCCGCGCACCCTCGTCCCGCTGGAAGAGGCGCCGCCCTTCCCGTGCGGGAAAGGCGCGCTGCTCCGCGATCCGCGCGAGAGCAAGGGGCAGGACTACCGGGCCACGACCGAAGCCGCCGCGACATGCTGCGCGCCCGGCAAGAGCGGCGGGGGGACCTGCTGCTGATGGGGACGGTCGCCGCACGGCTGCCGATCGCGGGGGACGGCGCCTTCGACGCGGCACTGCACGAGCACGGACAGTTCCCGCTCGTTCGCGGAGAGGTTCGGACGCTCCAGATCAACGTCGGCAAGCGCTGCAACATGGCGTGCCACCACTGCCACGTCGAGGCGGGCCCCAAGCGGACCGAGATCATGCCGCAGGACGTCGCCGAACGCGCGATCGCGCTCCTCGATCGGAGCCCCGTCGTCGAGACCGTCGACCTCACCGGCGGCGCGCCGGAGCTGAACCCGAGCTTCCGCTTTCTCGTCGAGACCGCGCGCGGCCTCGGACGCCGCGTCATCGACCGATGCAACCTGACCGTCCTCTTCGAGCCCGGGATGGACGGGCTGGCGGAGTTCCTCGCGGCGCAGGAGGTTCACGTCGTCGCGAGCCTTCCCTGCTACTCGGCCGAGAACATCGAGAAGCAGCGGGGGCGGGGCGCCTTCGAGAAGAGCATCGAGGCGCTGCGACTCCTGAACGGCCTCGGCTACGGCGAGCCGGAGGGCCGGCTCGCACTCGACCTCGTCTACAACCCGGTCGGGCCGTCGCTGCCGCCGGACCAGCGGCGGCTCGAAGCGCGCTACCGCGAAGAGCTGGGCGGCCGCTTCGGTCTTCGGTTCACGGGCCTTCTCACGCTGGCCAACATGCCCATCAAGCGCTTCGCGGAATCTCTCGCGCGCACGGGGCAGGCGGAGGCGTACCAGAGCATGCTCGTCAACCACTTCAACCCCGCGACCGTGCCCTGGCTCATGTGCCGGTCGCTCGTCAGCGTGAGCTGGGACGGGAAACTCTACGACTGCGACTTCAACCAGATGCTCGAGCTCCAGCTTGGCGCCGGCGCTCGCACCCTCTGGGACGTCGATTCCCTCTCGCAGCTCGCCTGTGCTCGCATTGCCACCGGTCCCCACTGCTTCGGATGCAGCGCCGGCGCGGGATCGAGCTGCGGGGGGAGCCTCCAGTGAGCGGCCTCCGGAGCTGGCGGCGACCCGCCGCGACGAGCATGTCCCGATGACGCTGACGGTCGTTCTCCTCGTGGGGCTGGGTCTCGTCCTCGGGTACGTGAACGGGGCCAACGACGTCGGCAAGGGCATCGCGACTCTCGTCGGCAGCGGCGTGACCGACTACCGCAGGGCCATCCTCTGGGGAGCCCTCGGCACCGGGGCGGGCAGCCTCGTAGGGATGGTCGCCGCGAAGGCGATGCTCGCGACGTTCGGAAGCGGTATCGTCGTCACCGGTACGACGCCCACGTTCATCGCCGCGACGGCGACGCTGCTCGGGGCCGCGGCAGCCGTCCTCCTCGCGACGCGGGTCGGAATGCCGGTCTCCACCACCCACGCGATCGTCGGCGCGCTCGTCGGCGTCGGCGCGCTGGCGTACGGCGTCGACGGAATTCGCTGGAGCACAATGGGCGAGAAGATCGTGGTCCCGCTGCTCCTCAGCCCCGCCGTTGCGTTCGTCGCCGTCGCGGCGATTCTGCGGCTCGGACGCCGGGGAGGGGCGGGGAGCGCGGGTGCGGATTGCCTGTGCGCCGAGGTGCGGCCGGCCACGGTCTCTTGGGCCGCCGGCCCCGGCGGCACCGTGGCCGCGCTTCCGATCGTCGGGCGGATTGACCTCGCGACCGGCACGATCGCAGCCTGCGCCGCCGAGCGTCCGCGGGCATTGCGCCTGACTCTGGACCAGGCGCACTGGCTGACGAGCGGAGCGACGAGCTTCGCCCGCGGCCTCAACGACACGCCCAAGATGGTCGCCCTGGTGCTCGCCGCGCTGGCGATCGAGGGTGCCCGGGTCCCGCTGCCGCTGCTCTTTGCCTTCGTGGCGGCCGGGGTCGTCGCGGGGAGCCTCGTTGCCGGCCGCCGCGTCACCCAATTGCTCGCCGAGAAGGTGACGCCGATGGATCACCGGGAGGGTTTCACCGCGAACCTCGTCACCGCGCTGCTCGTCGGCGCGGGCGCGACCCTCGGGCTTCCGATGTCGACGACGCACGTCGCCTCGGGCGGCATCGTGGGTGCGGGCACCCAGCGCGCCTCGTTGAACGTGAAGACGCTGCGCGACGTTGCGCTCGCCTGGCTCGTGACCTTGCCTGCGGCGGCGCTCCTTGGCGTCTTTGCGTACGGCTGCTTACGGTGGCTCTGAGTGGCCCACTTCGTCGTCCAACTCGCTGGATGGATCCGCGGCGCGGGAGCGGCCGGCGTGGCAACCTACGTCGCGGCCTATGTTGCGGCGACGCTCCTCTTCCTCCCCGGCTCCCTCGTCACCCTCGCCGCGGGATTCGCCTACGGCCCGCTCTGGGGCACGCTCCTGGTCTCGCCGACGAGCGTGCTCGCCGCGGTCCTCGCGTTCCTCCTCGGGCGCTCGATCGCGCGCCGCTTCGTGGCCCGCCGCACCGAGCGGTTGCCGCGCTTCGCCGCCATCGACCGGGCGGTGGGCGAGCGGGGCTTCCTGCTCGTGCTCCTCCTGCGTCTCTCCCCCGTCGTCCCGTTCAACCTCCTGAACTACGCGCTCGGGATCACGCGGGTCTCGCTACGCGACTACGCTGTGGCCTCGTTCGCAGGCATGCTCCCGGGGACGATCCTCTACGTCTACCTGGGCTCGCTCGTGACCTCGGCAGGCAAACTCGTTGCGGGCATTCATGCCGAAGGGAGCCCGTTCGGCCAGGCGCTCTACTGGGGCGGCCTGGCCGCGACCGTCGCCGCCACCATTTGGCT
>DAIDIT010000120.1 GCA_027451705.1 Pseudomonadota bacterium | reverse complement strand
CGACGTGCTCCTTGAGCGCCTGTTCCTGCGTGTCCATGAAGGCCAGCACGCGCTCGTACTCGTCGCGGTCGTCGATGACGAGCTTGCCGACCTCGTGGGTGAACAGGTCGCGGGTGGCCCGCAGGACCATGTCGAGGTCCGGGTGGAGCAGCGCCGGCGCGGGCTTCTTGTCCTTCTCCTTGCCGACCTCGTTCCAGACCTGGATCAGGAAGCGGATGTCGGCGGCGAGCTTCTCCTCCGAGACGTTGTCCGCCACGGTGCGGACGATGAAGCCCGTTCCCGGCGGCCGCATCCGGTTCACGAGGTCGCGCAGCCGCCGCCGCTCCTTCTCGTTGTCGATGCGGCGGCTGATGCCCACGTGGTCGACGGTCGGCATGAAGACGAGGTGTCGGCCGGGCAGCGAGATGTGCGAGGTGACGCGGGCTCCCTTGGTGCCGATGGGGTCCTTGACCACCTGGACGATGACTTCCTGTCCCTCCTTGAGGATGTCCTGGATCTGCGGGTGCTGCTTGCCGTCCTGCCCCTTGCGGCCCGCCTCCTGGCGCGTCGGCGCGCCGCCGCCCGCGTCGGCGCGCGGTCCGCGGCCACCCTCGCCCTCGGGCCGACCCTCGTTCCGGCCGCCACGGCCGCGCCGGCGCCGCTTGCGCCTCCGACCACCGGCCGCCGGTGCCTCGCGCGCCGCCTGGGGTGGGCGCGGCGCCTCGATCGAGCCCGTCGTTTCGGCCGCCGGGGCCGCTGGCGCCGCCCCGGCCGGCCCCGCCTCGGCGGTGGCCGGCTTCGCCTCGGCCTCGGTCGCGGCCGCGGCCTCGGTCGCTGGCGCGGCTTCTTCCTCGTCCTCCTCGTCTTCTTCGTCGCCCTCCGGCTCGGTCTCGGCCGGCGATGCGACCACCTGCGTCAGCGGGATCGGCGCGGGCGCCGCCTCCGCCGAGGCGGCGGAGGGGGGGGCTGTCTGGACCGCCGCGGCCGCACGCTCCTCCTGGGCCCGGGCCTCGGCCTCCTCGACCTGCTCCGGCGCCGGCGCCTCCTCGGCCTCGCCGTGCTCCCCTTCGGTGAGGTCGAATTCCTGCTCGCTGAAGTCCGGGTCGTAGAAGACGTCGCTCACGTAGAGGAACGCCGCCTTGTCGAGCCCGATGTCGACGAAGGCCGCCTGCATGCCCGGCAGCACGCGGACCACCCGGCCCTTGTAGATGTTGCCGACGATGCCGCGGTCCCGCTTGCGGTCGAGGTAGTACTCGGAGATCGAGCCGTTCTCGACGAGGGCGACGCGAGTCTCCCCGCCCGAGGCGTTGATCAAAAGGACGTTGTTGGACACTGTCTGGACCTTTCGGCCCCGGAGACCGGCGGCGCGGTGGCCGTTCGGAAGCCCGAGGGGCCGTGGCGCCGGCCGCCATCGGGCCAGCGCCTTCTGTGGGCCGCCACTTCGCGGTGCGGCGGCCGGGAAAAAAGTTGGCGGGTCCCGCGCGACCCGTGCCACGGAGTGGCGCCGTCTGGCGCCTCCGCTGCGAAGCTCTCGGCGATCCCCGCCCAGTGGGCCAAAAGGGGACCGTAACCCTGGGGCGAATCCGATAGCACGCCCCCGCGCCGCGGGCAAGCGCGCCGTCGAGACCCCAATCCGCCACGGACCGTACGTCCGCGGCGGGTTTCGGGCGGGAGGGCGAGAAAGGAGAAGGGCGACATTTGCATCGGCTGGGTGGGGAGCGGAAACGACCCCGACCGTGCCCGACTGGAGCCTACGACGGATTGGGACGGCGCCGGCCGCCGGGCCCGTGCGCACCGGCCTCCTCCATGTGGTCGCACTGGCGATTGGAGGTGGTCACGTCAACGGCGAGTCCCACGCCACCGAAGCCCGGGCATCGCGCGCGGTCTCGAGGACCTCGAGCGCAGGTCGAACTGCCTCCGTTCCCGCGGATTCAGCGCGGGAGGGCGGCGAGGGCGGTCCGCGCCGCGGCGGCCAGGGTGGGCGCGAGGCCTTCGCCGAAGAGGGCCAGGCGCTCGCCCGTACCGGCGCGCCATTGGGCGGGGGCCTCGACGTACGAGACGTCGCCGTTGCAGAGGCTCACGACGAGCGGGGCTTCGGGGAGCAGGCGGCGGGCGGCACCGGTCAGCTCGCCGGGCACGCAGAGGACGAGCGCACTGCCGATGGCGAAGGCGGTGACGGTGGTCGCGGCCGGGGCGAGGGGGCCGAGCAGGCGGTCGGGGAGGCGGTGGAAGGGACCGAGGACGGGGGCGAGGTCGAGTGCGGGGAGGGCGGTCGCAGCGGTGGCGATCGCGGACGGGCCGGGGGGAACGGGGGTCGCGGTCGCGAGGGCGCCTTCGACCGCGCTGGCGAAAGCGCGGCCGTAGGCCTCGATGCGAGCGCCCGGCGCCTTCGGCAGGCGGGCGCGGGGGACGGTGGCGTCGCCGCCGGCACCCTGCAGGACCAGCGCGACGCCGCCCCGGGCCTCGAGGGCGCGGGCGGCGGCCCCGGGCCAATCGGCGGAGACGAGGCGCTCCCCGCCGGGCAGCAGCGTCGGGTGGGCACCGAAGACTACGACCGTCGCGACCGGCTCGCCGCCGATCGCGACGGCCTCGAGGACGGCGAGGGTGGAGTCGGGAGTCCCGCAGCGGTCGCGCTCCTCCTGCAAGTCGGGGCGGGCGACGCGCGCGAGGCGCAGGGATGCCGGGCGGGCGGCCGCGCGAGCCCGGCGCACGGCTTCGGCGGCGGTCTCGGCGAAGGCGTCGAGGCGGGCTTCGTCGAAGCGGCCCTCGCCGAGGAGCTGCGCGAGTGGGTTCGGGTCGGTGCCGCCGGGGCCGCTGTGGGTGTGCGTGGCGGCGGCGAACAGTTCGGGCGTGTCGGGGCCGAGCTTCTGCCGGATGGCGGAGGCGAGGGCGGGCGAGACCTCGACGAGGTCGAGGGCGAGCAGGGCCACCGGGCCGATGACCGCGGCGCGGGCCATGGGAGTGTCGCGCACGCCGCGCGCGTTTCGGAACGGTCCATAGCCGGCGAGGTGGGTTCCGGGCCCGACCGGCAGCGGCAGCTCGGCGGCGCCGGCGGTCCAGGTCGCGCCGGGGTCGAAGCGGCGGACGGACGTCACGCGCGGCGGGCCGGGCGTCCGGCGGGGCGGCGGGAGCGCGAGGAGCGCGAGGAGCGCGAGCACGGCCGCAACGGCCAGGAGCGCGACGGCGCGCGGCTGCGGGAACGGGCGCGGCATGGTAGAACTGGGCGACGCTACACCGCGGACGATGGAAATGCGAAAGCAAGAGCGACGCGGGGTAGCCCCCCACCCTGGCCCCCGGCGAACCTCGGCGTTTCCGTACCGGAAACGCCTCGGCACGCCGCCGCGGGCGGGGGAGGGGAAGGTGCTGCGCGGGGAAGAGGGGGAGCCCGAGTGAGCGACGGGCTCAAGGAGCACTGCGGGGTCTTCGGGATCTGGGGGCACGCGGAGGCGAGCCACCTGACGTACCTCGGGCTGCACGCCCTCCAGCACCGCGGGCAGGAGGCCGCGGGCATCGTCGCCGGAGACGGCGAAGTCCTGCGGGCGCACCGTGGGGTCGGGCTGGTCGCGGACGTCTTCGACGCGGCGTCGCTCGCGTCGCTCTCGGGCGACCGGGCGATCGGCCACGTCCGCTACTCGACGGCCGGGCCGTCGGCGCTCGCGAACGCGCAGCCGCTCCCCTTCAATTACGCCCGCGGCCCGCTGGCGCTCGCGCACAACGGCAACCTCGTCAACGCCGACGAGCTCAAGGACGATCTGGACGAGCAGGGGGCGATCTTCCAGACGCCGAGCGACACCGAGGTCATCGGCCACCTCATCGCCCAGGAGCGCGGCGGCGAGCTGCCGGACCGGATCGTCCGCGCGCTCGGCCGCGTCTCTGGCGCCTACAGCCTGCTCTTCCTCGCCCGCGACCAGCTCATCGGCGCCCGCGATCCGCTCGGCTTCCGGCCGCTCGTCATCGGCAAGCTGGGCATCGGCTACGTGCTCGCGAGCGAGACCTGCGCGCTCGACCTCATCGACGCGGAGTACCTCTGCGAGGTCGAGCCGGGCGAGCTGGTGATCGTCTCCGCGCGCGGGCTCGAGCGGCGGCGCTTCGCACAGGAGCGCCGCGGCGGCCGCTGCGTCTTCGAGCACATCTACTTCGCGCGGCCGGACACGCTCCTCTTCGGGCAGGGGGTCCACGAGGTCCGCAAGAGGCTCGGCCGGGAGCTGGCGCGCGAGCGGCCGGCCGAGGCGGACGTGGTGGTGCCGGTGCCGGACAGCGGCGTTCCGGCGGCGATCGGCTTCGCCGAGGCGCAGGGGATCCCGTTCGACCTCGGGCTGTCGCGCAGCCACTACGTCGGCCGGACGTTCATCGAGCCGTCGCAGTCGATCCGCCACTTCGGCGTCAGGGTGAAGCTCTCCGCGGTGCGCGAATCGCTGCGGGGCAAGCGGGTGGTGGTCGTCGACGACTCGCTCGTCCGCGGCACGACCTCGCGCAAGATCGTCGCGATGCTGCGCGCGGCGGGGGCGACGGAGGTGCACCTGCGCATCTCGGCGCCGCCGACGCTGTTCCCCTGCCACTTCGGCATCGACACGCCGACGCGGCAGGAGCTGATCGCGTCCAGCCACCCGGTCGAGGAGATCGCCCGCTTCGTCGGGGCCGACAGCCTGGGCTACCTCTCGCTCGACGGCATCTACCGCGCGCTGGGGCGGGAGCGCGATGGCTACTGCGATGCCTGCTTCAGCGGCGACTACCTCGTGGCGCTGCCGGACCCCGCGAGGGGCGTCCGGCCGCTGCGCATTCTGGGGAGCTGAGACATGCCGACGATCGACGTGGGGACGCTGCTCGTGCAGAAGGGGCTCATCGACGAGCGGCAGTTCAGGGAGGCGCGCGACATCCAGATGCAGAAGGGCGGGGACATGGGCCGCATCTGCATCGACATGGGCTTCGTCGACGACCGGAGGCTCGCGACGATGCTGTCGCAGTCGCTCGCGCTGCCGAAGGTCGACATGGCCAAGGTGAGCCCGGACGCGGACGCGCTCGCGAAGATCCCGCGCGCGCTCGCCGCGACGCTCGGCGCCTTCCCGTGCGTCTTGCGCGACGGCGGGCGGACGCTCTGGGTCGCGATGGCGAACCCGACCGACGAGAACGGCAAGCTCGCCCTCGAGCGGGCGGCGGGCTGCAACCTCAAGGTGACCGTGGCCGGCTACCGCGAGATCGAGGCGGCCATCGAGGCGAACTACGCCTGGGACGACGGCGGCGGGCTCGAGCTGGACGGGGACTCCGGGGTCGACGGGCCGATCAAGATCACGGACATGTCGGGCCGGACGATGGTCACGATGAACCCGACCCTGAAGAAGAAAGAGGAGCCGCCGCCGGCGCCGGCCCCCGCGCCGCCGCGCGCGGCACAGCCGCCCAAGCCCGCCGCTCCGCC
>DAIDIT010000119.1 GCA_027451705.1 Pseudomonadota bacterium | reverse complement strand
CCCCGCGCGCTACGACGACGGCGGCTTCACCGGCGCGAACATCGATCGTCCCGCGCTCCAGCGGCTGCTCGACGACCTCGATCGCGGCGCCCTCGACATGGTCGTGGTCTACAAGGTCGACCGCCTCTCGCGCTCGCTCCTCGACTTCGCCCGGCTGATGGAGCGCTTCGACAAGAAGGGCGTCGGGTTCGTCTCCGTCACGCAGAACTTCGATACCTCCTCGTCGATGGGCCGGCTCGTGCTGAACATCCTGCTCTCGTTCGCGCAGTTCGAGCGCGAGCTGATCAGCGAGCGGACGCGCGACAAGATCCAGGCGGCGCGTCGGCGGGGGAAGTGGACCGGTGGCCAACTCGTGCTCGGCTACCGCATCGATCCCGAGCAGGGCGGGCTGGCCGTTGTGCCCGACGAGGCGGAGGTCGTCCGCACCGTCTTCGACCTCTACTTGAGCACCCACTCCATCGGCTTCGTCGCGGAGCGGCTCAACGAGCTGGGGCTCGTCACGAAGCGGCACGTCTCGAAGAAGGGCAAGACGCGCGGCGGCCGCCGCTGGAACAAGAGCACCGTCTACCAGGTGCTTCGCAACCCGATCTATGTCGGCAAGACGCGCACGGGCGACGGGCAACTCCACGCCGGGGAGCACGAGCCGCTCGTCTCGCTCGAGGCGTTCGAGAAGGTCGCCGAGAGCATGAGCCTGCGCAGCACCGGCCGCATCCGCACGAACCGCAAGTCGGAGTACATCCTCACCGGCCTGCTCCACTGCGGGCCCTGCGACGCGGCGATGACCTCCTCGCAGGGCACGAGCCGCAACGGGAAGAAGTACCGCTACTACCGCTGCGTTCACCAGCAGCAGCACGGTGGCCGCTGCCCGACCGGGCACCTGCCCGCGATGGACATCGAGGAGGCGGTCGTGGCGCAGGTGAAGGAGGTCGCGACGCGCGGCGAGGTCCGACAGAAGATCCTCGACCGCTTCTTCAGCGACACGGGGGCGCTCAGCGCGGCGGAGGCCACGCGCGTCCAGTTGCTCGCGCGCATCGAGGAGCGCAACGCGGAATCCAAGCGCCTCCTCGCCGCCTTCAGCGACGCCGGCGCCAGCGGAGGGAAGACGCTCGCGACCAGGCTCGGCGAGATCGAGAGCGAGGTCGACCACCTGCGCATCCAGCTCGGCGAAGTCGAGGACCGGCTGCGGGCGCTCACGGGCGCGCAGCGCCAGGTCGAGCGCGTGGCACGCCTCCTCGACGGTTTCGGGACGCTGTGGGGTGCGCTCGTGCCGCAGGAGCAGCGCGAGCTCTTGCACCTTCTCATTGATCGCGTCGTCGTCGACCTCGACGCTGGCGGCTTCCGGGTCGCGTACCACGAGCTACGCGTTGCGCCCAGCCCGGTGCCGGCTGCGGCCCAAATCGCAGAGGAGGTCGCGTCGTGATCGAGAGCGGCGTCATCACCTTCGGCACGAAGGCGCGTAAGCGAGCCGCCGCGCGCACTCCGCGTCGCTACCCAGCGCGGATCGCGCGCCAGCTCGCCCTCGCGCATGCGCTCCAGCGCCGCGTCAACGACGGCGAGTTCTCCGACTACGCCGACATGGCGCGCTCCCTCGGATTCACCCGCGCGCGGGTCACGCAGATCATGGACCTGCTCCTGCTCGCCGCCGACATCCAGGAGGAGATACTCTTTCTTGAGGTCACCCCCGGAGCGCAGCCGATCAGCGAGCGTGTGCTCCGCGAAGGCGTGCTCCGATCGCTCCTTTGGGTCGACCAGCGCCGGGCGTGGGCAAGCCTCCGCGCGCGCATCGACCAGCAGCGGTAGTGCGGTAGCCTTACCCGTAGACCCGCCGGCCAGGGTTGGACTATATTGCCCTGGTTTCTCATGCTGAAGGAGAGGCGCGTGGACGACTTGCCCGCGATGACCGTGCGGGAAGTTGCGGGCTACCTGAACGTGGACGAGAAGACCGTCTACCGGCTCGCGAAGCGGGGAGATCTGCCCGGTTTCAAGGTGGCCGGGACATGGCGATTTAGAAAGGGCGACATCGACAGCTGGATCGAGCGCCAGCTCGTGAGGGCTCCGGCAAGGGCTCGCCCGAGAGGAGCGAAGTAGCCGTGGACGTCTTCAGCCTCCGCAATAGCGTCATCGGCGACTACGGCACGTACGTCCGGAGCTTCCTCACCATCAAGGACGAGCGCATGCGGCGACTCGTCGAGGAGGAGATGGCTGGCGGGTTCCTCTGGCCTGACCCGCTCATCCAGCTCAACCCCTCCTTCGAGGCCGGCGAGACGATCCAGGCGCTGATCGACGGCGGTGAGCTGCATCCCGAGTGCATCAACATCTTTCGCGACAAGCGCGAGGACGGCACGGTCGGCGCGCCGTTTCGCTTTCACCGCCACCAGGTCGAAGGGCTGCGCGCGGCCCGAGCCGGCGACAGCTACGTGCTGACGACGGGGACGGGCTCGGGCAAGAGCCTTTCGTACATCGTGCCGATCGTCGATCACGTCCTGCGGCGAGGAAGCGGGAGGGGCATCCAGGCGATCATCGTCTACCCGATGAACGCCCTGGCCAACAGCCAGGTGGGCGAGCTCGAGAAGTTCCTGCGCCGCGGCTACCCGACAGGTCGCTCCCCGGTGACGTTCCGCCGTTACACCGGCCAGGAGTCGGACGATGAGCGCAAGGAGATCATCGCCAGTCCGCCCGACATTCTCCTCACCAACTACGTGATGCTCGAGTTGGTCCTCACCCGCCCGTGGGACTACCAGCTCGTCGACGCTGCCAAGGGGCTACGGTTCCTCGTGCTTGACGAGCTCCATACCTATCGGGGCCGCCAAGGCGCCGATGTGGCCATGCTCGTCCGCCGCGTTCGCGAGTCGTGTCGCGCCGAGAACCTTCTTCACGTCGGGACGTCCGCCACCCTCGCCGGGGGCGGCACTTGGACCCAGCAGCAAACCGAGGTTGCCGTCGTTGGCTCGCGCCTGTTCGGTGCCGAAGTCAAACCGGAGCGGGTGATCGGGGAGACCCTTCGTCGCGCAACGCCCCCGCACGACCTCACCGACGCGGCGTTCATCCGGCGTTTGCGCACGCGGCTCGAGTCCGGAACCGAGCCTGCCGCCGGCGACGCCGCAGCGTTCCTCAGCGATCCGCTCTCGTGCTGGATTGAATCCACGCTCGGGCTTCGCGAAGAGGTCGAAGGCGGACGACTGGTCCGCTGCATGCCGAGGTCGCTCTCGGGCGACGAGGGTGCTGCCGCCGCTCTCGCCGCGGCGACGGGCCTCGATCCAGAGGTCTGCGAACAGCGGCTGCGACAGGCGCTGCTTTCCGGCCATCTCTGCCGCGACGCGAACGACCAGCCCCTGTTCGCTTTCCGCCTGCACCAGTTCGTGTCGAAGGGGGACTCAGTCTACGCGTCGCCCGAGCCGGAGTCCGTCCGGCACGTCACGCTCCAAGCCCAGCAGTTCGTCCCCGGCAGTGACCGAGGCAAGGTCCTTCTTCCGGTGGCCTTCTGTCGAGAGTGCGGCCAAGAGTACTACTCGGTCCGACGCGGCGTGAACGAGGACGGACGCCCGACCTACGTCGAGCGGGCTGTCTCCGATCGCCTCGACAATGACGACGGCGAAGCCGGATACCTCTACATCAGCGAAGACGCGCCCTGGCCGGACAACGCCGCCGAGTTCATTCCTAAGCTGCCCGACACGTGGATCGAGACAAAGGACGGCGTCGTCACGGTTCGGAAGAGCCAGCGCGCGAACCTGCCGAAGAAGGTCTTCATCACCGGAACGGCGGTCGAGGGCGAAGGTGACCAGGTCGCGTGGTGGCTCCCCTCACCGTTCCGCTTCTGCCTGAACTGCGGCGTGGCCTACAACCCTCGGCAGCAGTCCGACTTCGGCAAGCTCGCAACGCTCGGCTCGGAGGGCCGCAGCACCGCAACGACGGTGATGACGCTCTCGACGATCCGCAAGCTCCGGGCGGACGACGCGCTCGTCCGCAAGGCGCGCAAGCTCCTGAGCTTCACCGACAACCGGCAGGACGCGTCCCTGCAGGTAGGTCACTTCAACGACTTCGTCGACATCGCTCTTCTCCGTTCGGCCCTGTGGCGTGCGGTCGATCGCGTCGGCGAGGAGGGCATCCGTCACGATCGCCTGACCTTGCGCGCATTCGAGGCGCTCGCCCTACCGCTTCCGTTCTTCGCGGCGGATCCGGGGGTCAAGTTCGCGGCGCGGGAAGAGACCGAGCGCGCTCTTCGCGAGGTACTCGGCTACTACCTCTACCGCGACCTTCGGCGCGGTTGGCGTATCACGTCGCCCAATCTCGAGCAGTGCGGACTGCTCGATATCGACTACCTGTCGCTCGGGGAGTTCTGCGCCACGCAGGAGGAGTGGCGGAACACGCACCCGGTGCTTGCCCACGCGAGCACCGCGGACCGGGAGCTCGTGTGCCGCGTGCTGCTCGACTTCATGCGCCGCGAGCTCGCCATCCGCGTGAGCTACCTCGACCCCGTCGAGCAGGAGAGCATCCGGCAGCTCTCGCGCCAACGCCTTGCAGAGCCGTGGGCCCTGGACGACAATGAGCAGCTCGAGCGGGGACGCATCATCTTTCCACGCGCTCGCGGCCCGGCAATCGACGAGTCGGGGCATTTCGTCTTCCTCTCGCCACGTGGGGGCTTCGGCCTCTTCCTCAAGCGGCCCGGCACGTTCCAGGACTTGCACGAGCCACTCCGCGTCGAGGATGTCGCGGCCATCATCCCGCAGCTCTGCGAGCAACTCCTGATCCCCGGCCTCGTGCATCGTGTGATGGACCCGCGCGAGGAGGGCGACGTAGGCGGCTATCAGCTCAACGCGGCGGCTCTCATCTGGCGCCCCGGGGCGGGCTCGCGCGGCTTCCACGATCCGGTGCGCGTTCCCCGCAAGCCGGAAGACGGGCTGCGTACGAACCCGTTCTTCACCGAGTTCTACCGCGGCAACACCGACGATCTGAAGAACCTCAGGGCGCGAGAGCACACGGCACAAGTCCCGAGCGACGTCCGAGAGGAGCGGGAGGAACAGTTCCGCAGCGCCGATCTGCCGATCCTCTACTGCTCTCCGACGATGGAGCTCGGCGTGGACATCTCGCAGCTCAACGTCGTCAACATGCGCAACGTCCCGCCGACCCCCGCGAACTACGCGCAGCGCAGTGGCCGCGCCGGTCGGAGTGGCCAGCCCGCGTTCGTCTTCTCGTACTGCTCCGCCGGCAGCCCGCACGACCAGTACTTCTTCAAGCGCCCCGAGCACATGGTGTCCGGCTCCGTGACGACGCCTCGCCTCGACCTCGGCAACGAGGATCTGATCCGCGCGCACGTGCATGCGATCTGGCTTGGCGCGTCGAAGCTCTCGCTCGGGAGCGCCTTGAGCGACGTGCTCGACGTCAGTGGCGACGCGCCGACGCTGCGGCTGCTTCCCAAGGTGACCGAAGCGCTGGGGAGCCTCGCCGCGCGCGAAACCGCGCGCAAAGCGACGCGTGAGGCCCTAGGCGAAGCGATCGCAGACCTCGTGGGACCGAATGGCGACCCCGAAGACTGGCTTGAGCGGGCTCTGGTCCAGATCCCCTCCAGCTTCGACAATGCTTGCCGCCGCTGGCGGGGCCTCTACCTCGCCGCCTTGAACCAGTCGAAGCGGCAGCAGCGAATCATCCTTGACCCGTCGCGCGACCCGAAGGATCGCGAGAGCGCGAAGCGTCTGCGGGCCGAGGCGGAGGCACAGCTACGCCTGCTGCTGGAGACGTCGGCCTCCACGCACTCGGACTTTTACAGCTACCGCTACTTCGCGAGCGAGGGCTTCCTGCCGGGCTACAACTTCCCCCGGTTGCCGCTCTCGGCCTTCCTGCCCGGCCGCCGGCAGAAGCAGGGCAGGGACGAGTTCCTCACGCGCCCGCGCTTCCTCGCGATCACCGAGTTCGGGCCGCGCAGCATCATCTATCACGAGGGCTCCCGCTACGTGATCAACAAGGTGATCCTGCCTGTCGAAGGGGACGAGAACAGCACGAGCATCAAGCGAAGGGCGGTCCAATGCGAGAGCTGCGGATATATCCACCCCCTTCAGGACGAACCGGGCCCCGACCTTTGCGAGAGCTGCCATGCGAAGCTCCCGCCGGCCTACGACAACCTGTTCCGGATGCAGAACGTCGCCACGCGGCGACGGGACCGGATCAACTCGGACGAGGAGGAGCGCTTCCGGCTCGGCTACGAGGTCAAAACCGGACTGAGATTCGCGCGCCGGGGTGGAGTGGTATCTGCGCGCCAGGCCGAGGTCCTCGCCGAGAACGGCGAGCCCCTCGCCTCCATGGTCTACGGTCACGCCGCCACGCTCTGGCGGATGAATCTGGGTTGGCGCCGGCGCAAGGACAAGGATCAGACCGGGTACGTGCTCGACATCGAGCGGGGCTACTGGGCCAAGAGCCAGGTGGTCGACGACGATCCGGATGATCCGCTCTCGCCGCGGGTGGAGCGGGTCGTCCCCTACGTCGAGGACACGCGCAACTGCATCCTCATCCGGCCGGCCCACGAGCTCGACCCAGCGCAGATGGCGTCGCTCGAGGCTGCGCTGAAGACCGCCATCCAGGTGCAGTTCCAGCTCGAGGATCGCGAGGTTGCCACCGAGGCCCTGCCGGGCTCGGCCGACCGCCGGCACATCTTGATCTACGAGGCGGCCGAGGGTGGCGCTGGAGTGCTGCGCCGCCTGATCGAGGATCCGCAGACCCTACCCGCTGTCGCACGCCTCGCCCTGCAGATCGGGCACTTCGATCCTGACACCGGACAAGACCAGCGCCGCGCGAAGGCAGCCCGAGAGGACTGCGAGGCGGCCTGCTACGACTGCCTCCTCTCCTATTACAACCAGCGCGATCATCGTCTTCTCGATCGCCAGCTCCTTCCGGGCATTCTGCAGGCGTGGATGCACGCCACCGTGCGCGCGTCGCCGGGACCGATCCCGCGAGATGACCAGGTCACGCGCCTGCTCAACCTCTGCCAGTCGGAGCTCGAGCGCCGCTGGCTGCGTCTCGTCGACGAGCTTCAGCTCAGGCTGCCGAGCGATGCGCAGAAGCTCGTAGAGAGCTGTGGCGTGCGACCGGACTTCCTCTACCGGGACGAGGGCGTGGCTGTTTTCGTGGACGGTCCTCTCCACGACGCCCCCGACCAGCGCGCCAAGGACAACCAGGATCAGGACGCGCTCGAGGACCACGGGCTCACCGTGATCCGCTTCCACCACGCCGCCGACTGGGAGCCCATTCTTCGCCGATACCCCACACTGTTCGGCACGCCGTCGGTGGCTCCGGGACCGGCTGCCACACCTGAACCGGCCAGCGCGAACTTCGACCCGCAGGACTTCGATGCGGCCTGGCGGCCTCTGATGACCCAGCTCGCATCTGCTGACGGCCTCGTGATCGAGCCCGGCAACGAAATCATGAGCGACGGGCGCGTGATCGACCTCGACCTCGCCACTCTCCGGAGGGAGGGTCGGACGGTGCGGCTGGTCGACGATGCGCGCGCGAGCGCTGACGAGGTGGCGAACGCCCTCGCCGCACAGGGCCAGCGCGTGCTGCGCGCCCGTGCCACCGAACCAGATGTGTTGGCGCGAATCCTCGCGGCGCTCGAGGGATAGCCATGGCGGCGAATGTCCTCATCGCGCCCCAGCTCTTCTCCTCGCTCGGCGCGCTCCTGCCCAACGAGCAGGCTCGCATCATCGAGTTCATCAACACCTTCCAGGCCAATCCAGCGCACCCGAGCCTGAGCCTCGAACGCGTGAACCGAGCCCGCTCGAAGGGCGTGTGGTCGGGCCGCGTCTCGGGAGATCTCCGCGCCATCCTCCACAAGGACGGCGACACGTGGGCCATCCTCTACGCGGACCACCACGACGCCGCATACGACTGGGCGGAGCGGCGCGAGATCGGACGGCATGCGGTCACCGGCGCTCTCCAGATCGTCGAGTCGGTGGAAACCGTCCGCGAGGTCGAAAAGATCGTTGAGGTTCTGCGGCAGCCTGAAAGCCCACCGCTGTTCATCGGCCACGGCGACGACTACCTCCTGTCCTTGGGCGTTCCCGAAACCTGGCTCCCGACGGTTCGCCACGTTCGCGATGATGACCAACTCCTGGTCGTGTGCGGCAAGTTGCCGGAAGAGGTCGGCGAGCGTCTCCTCTCGCTGGCGTCCGGCGAGTTCGTTACACCCCCCGAGCCAGTGGCACTGGAGAGGCCCGCCATTGAGGCCGCGGACACGCGGCGCCGCTTCCTCGTGGTCGATGATGCGAACGACCTCGCAGCGGCGCTGGCGGCGCCGATGGAGCGGTGGGTCGCCTTCCTCCACCCGTCGCAGCGGAGTCTCGTCTCGCGGACCTTCAACGGTCCCGCGAAGGTGTCCGGTTCGGCCGGCACCGGCAAGACCGTCGTGGCGATGCATCGCGCGAGACACCTCGCGCGCCAGGGCGAGCGAGTGCTCCTCACCAGCTTCGTTTCCACACTTTGCGACAACATCCAGCGGAACCTGCTCAAGCTCTGCACCGAGGCCGAGCGACGAAACATCACCGTCTCGACGGTGCACAAACAGGCGCTCGACGTCGTCCGTCAAGTCGAGCCTCGCGTACGGCCCGCGTCAGACGAGGACGTCGACAAGCTCCTGGACACGCTGCGCGTCCGCCATGCACCCGGTTACGACGCGGCCTTCGTCCGTGCCGAGTGGGACAACGTCGTTCGGCTGCAGGGCATCGACTCCTGGGACGGCTACCGGCAGGCCCTCCGAACCGGACGCGGCCGCGGACTCTCGGTCAAGGAGCGCAAGATCCTCTGGCAAGTGTTCGGAGGAGCCATCGACGCCCTCGCTCACCGACAGATGCGTGACTGGGCGGGACTGTGCACGCGCGCGGAGGAGATCCTCACCAGCGGCGGCGTGGAGTCTCCCTACACAGCCGTGGTCGTCGACGAGGTCCAGGATCTGCGGCCGCCCGACCTGCGCTTCCTCCGCGCTCTGTGCGCTGCGCACCTCGGTAACCTCATGGTGTGCGGCGACGCCGGGCAACGTATCTATCCTGGTGGCTTCTCGCTGAACTCGCTCGGCGTCGATGTTCGTGGCCGGTCGGCGGTGCTTCGCATCAACTACCGGACCACCGAGCAGATCCGGCGCGTGGCCGATCGGCTTCTGGGCGTCGTCTCGGACGACATGGACGGCGGTGAGGAGTCCCGCGTCGGCGCTCGGAGCCTCCTGCGCGGCCCGACACCGGAGCTCCGCGGCTACGAACGGCGAGACGAGGAAGTCGCCGCAGCGGTCAAGCGCATCAAGAGCTGGATGAGCGACGGGCTTCAGCCGGAAGCAATCGGCGTCTTCGCCCGCACCGGTGCCCGGCTGAAGGCGGTAGGCGACGCGCTGAGCGAGGCCGGGATCCCTTGGTGCCTACTCTCCGGCCAGGACGGCGGGATCTCCACTGGCGTGCACGTCGGCACCATGCATCGCGCGAAGGGCCTCGAGTTCAAGGCCGTTCTGGTCCTTGACTGCGCAGCCGGTGTCGTGCCGAGCCAAGCGGCAGCTCGGAACGATGACGACCCGCAAGACCGCGAAGCGGGCGAGGCCCGTGAACGCCGGCTTCTCTACGTCGCGATGACGCGCGCTCGCGACGAGCTCGTCGTGAGCTGGAGCGGTCGACCAAGCCGGTTCATCGCCCAGCTCGTCGGCAAGAGCGACGGAGGGAAGAAATGAGCTTCGACGTCGGTGCGCTGGTGACGGCGCGAGGGCGGGACTGGGTTGTCCTTCCCGAGAGCAGCGCCGAGCTCTTGTTGCTCCGACCCCTCGGAGGAACCGATGACGAGGTCACGGGCATCTACGTACCGCTCGAGAAGGTAGAGCCGGCCAACTTCGAGCTTCCTGACCCCTCCGCCGACATGGGCAACCACCTGTCGTGCGGGCTCCTGCGCGACGCCGTTCGCCTGGGTTTCCGATCGGGCGCCGGCCCCTTCAGGTCGCTGGCGCGCGTCGCCGTCGAGCCGCGCCCGTACCAGCTCGTTCCCCTCCTGATGGCCCTCAAGCTGGACCCGGTCCGCATGCTCATCGCGGACGACGTTGGCATCGGGAAGACCGTCGAGGCGTGCCTCGTCGCGCGTGAGCTCATCGACCGTGGCGAGGTCGCCGGGCTTGCGGTGCTCTGCCCACCGCACCTGGCTGAGCAATGGCAGAAGGCCCTAGCCGAGCAGTTTCACATCCGCGCAGAGCTCGTGCTCTCGGCGACGGCGGCACGCCTCGAGCGAACGTGTCGACAAGACGAGTCGCTGTTCGAGCGCTACGCGTTCACCGTCGTCTCGACGGACTACATCAAAAGCGACAAACGTCGAGACGAGTTCCTCCGTACCTGCCCAGACTTGGTGATCGTGGACGAGGCGCACACGTGCGCGGCCGCGCCGGGGCGCAGCGCGAGCCAGCAGCGGCATGAGCTTCTCCGCGAACTGGTCGCCCCGAACCGAGAGAAGGGAGCGTCGCGTCACCTCATCCTGGTCACGGCCACCCCGCACAGCGGAAACGAGGAGACCTTCCGATCGTTGCTGTCTCTCCTCGACCGACGCTTCGCCGACCTGCCGACCGACCTCTCCGGAGACGGCAACCGCAAGCGTCGCGAGGATCTCGCGCGTCACTTCGTGCAGCGACGTCGAGTCGACCTCGAGGCGTACCTCGACACGGTGACCCCGTTCCCAAAGCGCGAGATCGCCGAGAAGCATTACACGCTGACGCCGGACTACCGCCGCTTCCTCGACCGCGTACTCGCCTTCTGCCGTGAGAGCGTCCTCGACGAGACGCTCGAGAAGCGCAGACAGCGAGTCCGCTGGTGGTCGGCGCTCGCTCTCCTTCGGTCCCTTGCATCGAGCCCGGCCGCAGCGGCAGCAACCTTGCGCAGCCGGTCCGCGACCGCCGACGGTGAGACCGTCGAGCAGGTAGACGAAGAAGGCGGGCGCGCCGTGCTCGATCTCGACGAGGAGAACGCGGAGGGGATCGACCTCATCCCCGGCACCGAGACCGGTGAAGAGAATGCAGGTGACCGCGAACGCCTGCTGCGGCTCGCGCGCGAAGCAGACGCGCTCGCCGGCAAGGCTGATGCAAAGCTCCAACGCGCCTTCGAGCTCGTGGAGGAGTTCCTGCGGGACGGGTTCTCGCCCATCCTCTTCTGCCGGTTCATCCCGACCGTCGAGTACGTCGCGGCGTTCCTGCGCGAGAGGCTCGAGCGCAAAGGCGTGGTGATCGAGGCCATCACGGGCCTGCTTCCGCCCGAGGAACGCGAGCGTCGGGTCGAGGCCTTGGGTGCGCACGACAAGCGCGTGCTCGTCTGCACGGATTGCCTCAGCGAGGGCATCAACCTGCAGCACAACTTCGACGCCGTGATGCATTACGACCTCTCGTGGAACCCGACCCGCCACGAGCAGCGAGAAGGCCGCGTCGACCGTTATGGCCAGCCAAGCCCGAAGGGTGTCAGGACACTCACCTACTACGGGCAGGACAATCCGGTCGACGGCATCGTGCTGCAGGTCCTCCTGCGCAAGCACAAGGCCATTCACAAGCAGCTCGGGGTGATCGTCCCCGTCCCGATGGAGACCAAGATCATCGAGGACGCGATCCTCGAGGGGCTCCTGCTCCGCGAGCAGAAGAGCACGACGCAGACCTCCTTCGAGTTCCTCGAGCCGCTCCACCGTGCCGTTGATGTCGAGTGGGACGCGGCGGTCGACCGGGAGAAGCGGAGCCGAACGCTGTTCGCCCAGAACCAGCTCCTGAAGGCGGTGAACACAGAGGTACGCGCCGAGCTGGACGAGGTCCGCCGCGCGATCGGCGCTGAAGCCGACGTCCGCCGGTTCACGCGAACCGCTCTCCGCACACTCGGGGCGGTCGTCTCGGGGGACGAACCGATGGCCGTCGATCTGCGAGAGACCCCGCGCGCGCTCAAAGACGCTCTTGGATACGACGACCGGATCAGCGCGATCTTCTCGGGCCAACCGCGCAAGGGCAGCCTCCTGCTCACGCGCACGCACCCGGTCGTGGAGGGGCTCTCCGCGCATGTCCTGGAGACCGCACTTGACGGGGAGCTCGTCGGGCCAGGACGGCGGTGCGGCGTCGTGCGGACCCGCGCCGTCGAACGGCGCACGACGCTACTGCTCCTCCGCATGCGCTTCCACATCGTCAACCTCGGTCGGGATGGTGTGGAGCGGCCACTGCTCGCTGAGGATCTTGTGCTCGCCGGATTCACTGGCAGCCCGGAGCGCGCCGAGTGGCTGGCGCCCGAGAGCGTCGAACCGCTCCTCGACGTGGACGCAGACACGAACATCGGCGCGGACCAGGCGCAGACGCACGTCCGCCGGGTGCTGGAGCGGTTCGGGGACCTGCTGCCGCGCCTCGATCAGATCGCCGACGAGCGTGGCCAGGCTCTCCTCGATGCGCACCGCCGTGTCCGCAAGGCAACGCACAGCGGCGTGCGCGCGCTGAAGGTGGACGTCTACAAGCCCGCCGATGTTCTCGGCGTTTACGTCTACCTCCCCGTCTCAGCGGGAGGCGGGGCATGAGCCGCGGCTTCCAGTTCAGCAGCGTGCGCACCGAGGGGGGGCTGCTGCCCCAGGACGTCCTCTCGCGCATCCAGGCGGGCGACAAGGACCTGCCAGGGCTGACGCCGGAGAGTTACCACCTCGGCCCGCACGAGCGGATCGGCGAGGCCGTCAACCGCGCCTGGAGCCGGGTGACGGGCGCGTGGCGGGCCTTTCAGGAGGCACTCGCCAAGGAGCCTGATGCCGTCAAGGCGACGGGCCTCACCCGCGACCGGTGGCTGTTGCCGCTGTTCCAGGAGCTGGGGTACGGCCGCCTGCCGAAGGGCCAGGCCATCGAGGTCGAAGGCAAGAGTTACGCGGTCTCACACATGTGGCACTTCTCGCCGATCCACCTGCTCGGCGTCGGGGTGGATCTCGACCGCCGGCAGGCCGGAGTGTCCGGAGCCGCGAAGGCTTCGCCGCATGGCCTCGTGCAGGAGTTCCTCAACCGCTCGGAGCACCACCTCTGGGGCTTCGTCTCGAACGGTCTCCAGCTTCGCCTCCTGCGCGACCACCACAGTCTGACCCGGCAGGCCTACGTCGAGTTCGACCTCCAGTCGATCATGGAGGGCGAGCAGTACAGCGAGTTCCTCCTGCTCTGGATGGTGTGCCACCAGAGCCGCGTCGAGGCCGAGAAGCCCGATGACTGCTGGCTCGAGCAGTGGTTCGAGACCTCGCGCAAGCAGGGCATCAGCGCCCTCGAGAAGATGTTCGCCGGCGCGAGGGCCGCCATCGAGGCGTTCGGCACCGGCTTCCTCGCGCATCGTGCGAACTCGAAGCTGCACGACGCGCTCGAGAAGGGTGAGCTCGACAAGCAGGACTACTATCGCCAGATCCTCCGGCTCGTGTACCGGCTGATCTTCCTCTTCGTCGCAGAGGAACGGGAGGCGCTTCTCGATCCCAAGGCCGACGAAGCCGCGAAGGCCCGCTATTTGCGTTTCTACGCGACTCGTCGACTGCGCGAGCTGTCCGATAAGCGCCGCGGCGGTCCGCACAGCGACCTCTGGCAGGGGCTGCGGCTCGTGATGTCGAAGCTCGACAACGGGTGCCCCGAGCTCGCGCTGCCAGCTCTCGGCAGCCGCCTGTGGGGGCCAACGGCGTGCCCCGCACTGATGGGGGCTGAGTGCCCCAACGAGCACCTGCTCGATGCGGTCCGGCACATCTCCAACATCGAGGAGGGCCGGACCCGTTACCCGGTGAACTGGCGCAACGTCGGCGCCGAAGAACTCGGGAGCATCTACGAGGGCCTGCTCGAGTTGCACCCGAGCATCAACAAGGAAGCTGCCACGTTCGTGCTCGAGACCGCGCCGGGTCACGAGCGCAAGCTGACGGGGAGCTACTACACCCCCACCGAGCTCGTGGACTGCCTCCTCGATTCGGCGCTCGTTCCCGTCCTGGACGAGGCGTGCAGGAAGCTTGACCCCGAGGCGGCCATCCTCGATCTGAAGGTCTGCGATCCGGCCTGTGGGTCGGGGCACTTCCTCGTCGCTGCCGCGCGCCGCATTGCCAAGCGGCTCGCCGCAGTCCGTGCCGGCGAGGATGAGCCGAGCCCGCGCGAAGTTCAGCGCGCGCTACGCGACGTCGTCGGACGATGTGTCTACGGCGTGGACGTGAACCCGATGGCCGTTGAGCTCTGCAAGGTGAGCCTCTGGATAGAAGCTATCGAGCCGGGCCGACCGCTGTCGTTTCTCGACAGCCACATCCAGTGCGGCAACGCCCTCCTTGGAGCCACTCCGGCACTGATGACGCGCGGGATTCCCGACGACGCGTTCAAGCCGATCGCAGGCGACCACAAGGACGTCGCGAAGCGCCTCAAGAAGCGGAACAAGGACGAACGTGAAGGCCAGACGAGCATGTTGGCCATGTTCGCTGGCCGACCTGGCGGGGATGAAGCCGCCCTGGCAGCGCAGGCCACCACCATCGACGCCGAGCCGGACAGCGACATCGCCGCGGTGCGGCGGAAGGCTGAGGACTGGGAGCGGTTGACGCGATCCTCCGAGTACAAGGATGCCTGGTCCAAGGCCGATGCCTGGTGCGCCGCATTTCTGTGGCCCAAGCAGCCGGGCGAACTTGAAGACTCCGCGATCACCGAGGGAGCTTGGAGGAAATTGCTCCACGATCCGACGGACGTGCCCCCGACAACGCGGCGCACTGTACGCGATCTCGCAAAGAAGCATCGCTTCTTCCACTGGCACTTGTCTTTTCCGCAGGTCTTCTCACCGAGCGGTGAGGGCTCCCATCGCGGAGCACCGTGGTCGGGATGGACAAGCGGCTTCGACACAATTCTCGGTAACCCGCCGTGGATCCGCCAGGAGGAGTTCGTCGATATCAAGCCGGTCCTCGCCACCTATAGCTCTTTTAAGAGCAGCGCCGATCTTTCCGTGTTCTTCCTGGAGGTAGCCACCCGAGTGGCTCGGATCGGGGGGACGGCCGGACTTCTGACGCCCAACAAGTGGTTCCGGGCGGACTACGGACTGAGCCTCCGCAAGCTCCTTCGCGAGCGTGCTCAGGTGCTCCTGCTTGTCGACTTCGGTCACTCGAAGACGTTGTTTCCAGGCGCAGACACGTTCCCTGCTGCCGTCTCCTTCCAGCTCGCGGCCCGCACCGTCGACGATCAGACTCCGCTGCTCTGCCTCGATGCCCCGGATGCCGTGCGCAAGGTGCAACCACTCTCCAACCTGCTGCGAGAGGCGGTGCGCCGAATAACTCATGCTCAACTCCAGGAGGCTATCTGGCAGCTGCAGGACGCTGCCATGGTTGAACTTCTGGAACGCCTTCGGCGCGACTGTCGACCGCTTCAGGCAGTCGCAGGGCCTCCTCTCTTCGGGATCAAGACCGGGCTGAATGAGGCCTACTGCATCGACGAAGCCACGAAGAGCAGATTGGTAGGGTCGGACCCCGCCTCGCAGGAGATCATCAAGCCCTTTGCGCGAGGTCGGGAGATTGGGCGCTGGGCCTGCTACGCCAGCGCGCAGTGGATTCTGGTTCTCGCCTCGTCGGCGAATCGGAAATGGCCGTGGTCGAACGCGGACGGTGAGATAGCGGCGGAGCGACTGTTCGCGGCCAACTACCCCGCGATCCATGAGCACATGAAGCAGCAGGAGAGTGCGCTGCGGGCGAGATCTGATCAGGGGACGTTTTGGTGGGAACTCCGTTCCTGTGACTATTACGATGCATTCACTCGACCGAAGATCGTCGTGGGCGACATGGCATGGCGCTCGGAGTTCGCGCTCGACCAGGGGGAGCTGCACGTCGGCGATACGGTGTACCTCATTCCTGTCGGTGACCCCGTCACACTCGCCTTGCTCAACAGCCGGCTCATGTGGTGGTACTTCTACAACACCGCGCAACCGGCCAAGGACGATGCGCGCCGCTTCAGGGGGGTGCTAGGTGAGCTCCCGATTCCGGCAGAGATCGCTCCCCAGCTTCGCCAATCAATTGAGGAGCATGTCGCCCAGTTGCTCCCGCTGGCTACGACCGAGAACGCCGCCAAGCGGGTCGAGCTTGAGGTCTCGCTGAACCAACTTATCGAGGAAGCGTACGAACTCACGGCGGCTGAGCGCCGGACTGTATTGGAGAACCTTCCTCCTCGGGATCCGATCGTATTGGTTCAAACAGCGCTGCAGCGTCGCGAGGGCTCTGTCTCGGCTATCGATCTGCCTCTGATGCCACAGGCGATCCCATCGCTCGATCCCGTACAAGAGGCGGCGGTCTGCGTGTGGTCTCTGCTCCACGCGGCCGGAGGAGCGATTCCGCGCACGGACCTCGCCCGTGCATTTGTCCTCCGAAGTCAGCCCGCCCTCCTCAAGCGGCTCGCACCGCCGGAACTCCAGGCGCCGGCGAACGCCTGGTCAGCTCGCGTCGCCGCCCGCAGCGTCGGAGCCGGATCGCTGGCGGAGTCAATCAGGACTCTCGGCAGCCGTGATGGTCTCAAGCTGACGACGGACGCGTCAGGCGCGTCGCTTGTCACAGCAAGCGCCCACACGCCGCCCGAGGATCAGATCGACGAATGGTTTCGCTTCGAGGCACGCCTCGCGCTGCGCGTGCTCGCGGCCATCCCAGCCGCGCGCGTGCAGGAGGTGGACTCGGTCATCCCCGACGCCGATCGCGTTGTGCCTCGCGCTGCAGGAGTCGTATGACGATGCAGCTCCGGTTGCAGGGCATCGATCCGCCGCAGCACGTGAGGCCAGCAGCCGATCGCGCTGAGCCCGTGCTCTGGGTGCGCCGCCTTCGGGTGCTCCGCGATCTTCAGCCCGGCGAGGAGCAGGTGGTCCGGGATGTCGAGCTGCGGCGCGGGCTGAACATCGTCTGGGCGCCACCGGAAGCCTCGAGCAACGGCAACGCGCTCTTCCGCAGCGGTATGGCGGGCCACACCGCTGGCAAGACGACGCTGTGCCGGCTCCTGCGTTATGTGCTGGGGGAAGGCACGTTCGCGAGCGAGACTACGCGTCGCCGCATCCGCGAGAAGCTGCCGTCCGGCTGGGTCCTCGCGGAAGTCGTCATCGACCGGCAGCTCTGGACCGTGGCGCGCCCGTTCGGGATGGGGCGCCACCCGTGCTGCATCGAGGGCGGCGGCGTTGATGATCTCCTCGCGAGGACGGACCGCTCCGAGTTCCAAGTCTTTCTCGATACCATCGACAGGGCCATCACGGCTCGGCTTCCAGCAAGCCGCTTTCCGACCCGCGACGACGTCGTAGGCTGGGCGCACGTTCTTCCCTGGCTGACCCGCGACCAGGAGTGCCGTTTTTCTGACTTCCTGGAGTGGCGGCACAGCTCGAGCGGCTCGGACGCCCCCGGACTCATCGTTGATGAGCGGCAGTTCCTCGTTCGCTCTGTCCTCGGACTGATCACCGAGCAGGAACGCGAGGAGCAGGAACGCAACGCCACACTAGTCGCCGACAAGAAGAGCGCAACGCAGAGGGAGCCGCTTCTCGCTCATCAGGCGGCCACCGATCACGCACGCGTGCAGCGGCTCCTGCAGTCGGAGGTCGCGCCGCCGTCATCGGGCCTGTTCGGCTCGCAAGCTCGGACCGAGATGAACCGTCGCCGAGAGGAGCTTGGGAAGCGAATGGCGGAGCTCGCCAGTGCTGACCAGCGGGCCAGCTTGCAAGGCGCACTGGAGCGCGCCGTCGGGGTCGAGGCTCTTGCACGGCGGGATCTCGAAGACTCCCGGGCACGCCTGGCGATGGAGAGCGCGACCGTCGTGCAGCTCGCCTCGAAGGCCAAGGGAGAGAGCCAGAGCAACCTCTTCGCCGGCCTGCCGCCGCCGCGCGACTACTGCAACGTCCCCATGGCGCTGGCGCGCGAGCGCGGGTGCCCGTTGGCATCGACCCAACCCTTGGATCTCGCCGAGCGGCGTAGCGAGCGAACCGCAGCCGAAGAGCTTGAGGCCCAGCGGGAGGTCGTCCGGGCCATCGAGGCAACCGTCGCCAAGAAGGAACAGGCGCTGAAGGACGCAGAGGCTGCGACCCTAGCGGCGCGCCGGGGCTACTTCGCGGCGGCGACAGCCTACGACGAGCACCGCGGACGGCTGCTCGACGAGCAGGCCCAACTTCAACAGGCCCAGCGCCTGGTGGATGATGCCGAGAACGCATGGGTCCAATCGACCAAGCAAGCAGGGCTCGTCAGCCAGCTCGCAACAGACATCGACGCATCCTACGTGCGCCAGGAGGAGCTCCGAAAGGCCGCCCTCCAGGCTCTGGGAAAGTTCTCGGCAACATTCGACTACGCGCTCCGAGCTGTTCTCGGGGACGAGGTGGAGGGCCGCGTCGAGAGTTCCGGGCGCGGTCTCGATCTGATCGTCGAGCATCACGGCCAAAGAGAGAGCGCCGCACTGGCCACGCTGAAGCTGGTGTCGTTCGATCTCGCTGCGCTGACGGAGAGCGTTCAGGGGCGCGGGTGCTTCCCTCGATTTCTGGTTCACGACGGGCCGCGTGAGGCCGACATGGCGCCGGACATCTACGAGAGGATCTTCCTCTACGCGCGCCAGCTCGAGCAGTGCTTCCAGGGCGAGCCGAGCTTCCAGTACATCGTCACCACGACGACGCAGCCACCGGCCGGCTTCCTCACCCCTCCCTGGATGCGACTGAAGCTGGCAGGCGCACCTGCCGAGGACCGCCTGCTCAGGATGGACCTGTGATGTGCGCGCCCCAGCCCGGAGCCCGGACGGGCTCAAGAACGACACCGAGGCAGCCATGATCGCCGGCGCACGCCGTCTTCCCGTCCAACACCTGTCGATCCGAGTGCCGTGGCACGACGCGGGGTGGGTTGGGACCGTCTGCGATAAGCCCGCGAGCAACACCGCATGCCGGGCGCTTCGACGAATCGCGGAAGTTAAGGACGATGCCAACGAGATGTCGGTTGCCGGCAAGTCGCTCGCGGACCTCGCCCACGACCAGCTTCCTCCGTGCATCGCGGAGCGCGCGAACTTCATGGCGCCCTTCCCGATCACCGTCACCAAGCGCCACCCGTACGTCGAACGCAACTCCCAGTCCCACGGCCACTTCCTGCCGACGCCCTACACGATGCGTCCATACAGCGCCGCATGCGTTCCGTTTCGCTGGATGCTGAAGGAGGAAGGCGCCGAGATCATCGGACGCTATGACCTCGGCTTCCAGCCCGATCGGGAGCCTGACTTCGGGTTCGAGGTCGACTGGATCCAGGACCGCGCGAACCAGCTCGTCATGCTCGACACGTTCTTCGGTGCCGTTCGGCCCGAGGAGTCGCTTTGCTTCTTCTACGCGAAGGACACGCCACTCTCCTCCTCCGCTGGCCGGGTCATCGTGGGCGTGGGTCGCGTGCGGTCCATCGACGAGCACGTCGAGTACAAGTACTCGACCACGAAGCCGCCGCATCGAAGCGTGCTCTGGGAGCGGAACGTCGAGCACTCCATCCGGACCGGGTTCGAGGACGGCTTCCTGTTCCCGTACCGGGAGCTGTTCGACCTTGCGCTGGAGAAGGGGCTGGATCCCGAGCAGTTCCTCGCGTTCGCCCCCGACGATGCCTTCTGGAGCTTCTCCTACGCCTCAGAGCACGTCTCGCACGATCAAGCCATCGCGTCGGTCCTGAGCTGCATCCGCGCACTAGAGAAGATCGACGCCGTGCTGCCGGGACCGTGGAAGCGGGTCTCGGCCTGGCTCGACCTGCAGTTGAACCGGCTGTGGCGCATGCGCGGTCCGTTCCCCGGGTTTGGCTCCGCGCTCACAGCCTTCCTCGGGGACGGCGGAAACCTCGTCGCCTACGAGCTGGCTGAGGAGAGCGCGAAGGGCCACAGCGACGGGAACGTCGATCCCTGGCCCGCATTCGAGCGCCTGATGCGGGCGCCAGACGGTGCCAAGGGAGCGGCGAAGCTGGTCGTTGGGGAAGGATTCGGCCGCGCGTGGCTCGCAATGACGCCCGAGAAGAAGGAGCTGTTGAAACTCGTGAGCCGGTTCTCGATCGAGGCTTCGCAGGCCACTCGGTTCTTCGATCCGGACCAGCGACCCGGATGTGTGGACGACGCTGCGCTGCTCGCCAACCCGTACCTCTTTTACGAGATCGATCGCGACTCGGTGGATCCCATCTCGGTGATGACCATCGACCGCGGCGTGCTCCCCGATCGTGCTGTCCTCGAAGCGCATCCGCTCCCCGACCGATCACGGCTCGAGGACAAGGTCGACCCGCGGCGGGTGCGCGCGCTCTTGGTCGCGGCGCTCGAACACGGCGCGGAAGAGGGGCACACGTTGATGCCGCGTGGGTGGGTGACGGCGGGAATCGGCAAGATGCCGCTCGAGACCGATTGTCCAGTCGCCCAGGAGGTTCTCGCGGGGCTCGGCGACATGCTGGCCGGCGTTGTTCAGCCGATCGAGATGGCAGACGGAAGCCCCGCATTCCAGCTCACGCGGTTTGCGGACACCACTGACCTCATTCGCAAGACGGTGCAGAAGCGCATCAGCCCGAAGAGCCAGCGGCACAAGGGGAAGCACGACTTCCGCGCGGTCGTGGAGAAGCACCTCGGCAAGCTGCCGTCCGGGCCGGCGGACGGAGCGGTCGAGGAGAAGGCGCGAACGGAGAAGGCAGCGGCGCTCGAAGAGGTCTTCGCCTCGCGCTTGTCCGTGCTCATCGGCGCCGCCGGCACTGGCAAGACGACGCTCTTGAAGATGCTCTGCGCGCTCGACGATGTGGCGGCCGGTGGCGTCCTGCTGCTCGCGCCGACCGGTAAGGCTCGAGTCCAGCTCGAAACGAAGACCGAGATGGAAGGTGGCCTCACGATCGCGCAGTTCCTGATGCGGTACGGAGAGCGCTACGCCCCAGACACCGGACGATACCGGGTCACTGGAAGCACCGAGCGCTGTGGCGATTACCGAACCGCGATCATCGACGAGTGCTCGATGCTCACGGAGGAGCAGCTTGCCGCGCTCGTCGACGCCCTGAGCGGCGTGGACCGCCTCGTGTTGGTTGGTGACCCCCGCCAGCTACCGCCGATCGGTAGCGGACGGCCCTTCGTCGACATCGTCCGCGAGCTCGAGCCGGAGGGCGTCGAGCACCGGTTCCCGCGCGTCGGGCGAGGCTATGCCGAGCTGACGATCCCGCGCCGCCAGCAAGGGGCGACGCGGGCGGACCTGATCCTCGCGAGCTGGTTCGGCGGGGACGCCGACCCGGCGGCCGACGAGATCTGGGACCGGATCGAGCAGGAGAAGATGCCCGAGATCCGCTTCGAGTCGTGGGCCGACGGCGAGGACGTCCAGGCCAAGCTGATCGACCTCGTCGTGACGGAGCTGAAGCTCAGCGGACGGGACGACGAGGTCGGCTTCGAGTGCACGCTCGGCGCGACCCTGTACAACGGCGGCACGTTCTTCTGGCGCAGCCGCGACGCGAACAACGCGCTGAAGGCCGAGAGCTGGCAGATCATCTCGCCGGTTCGAGGTGCCGATCACGGCGTCGACGCCTTGAACCGAGTCGTCCAGCAGACCTTCCGAAAGACTTGGCTATCGCGGGCAACCGCTCACGGGTTCCAGAGGAAGATCCATTCCCCACTGGGTCGCCAGGGAATCATCTACGGCGACAAGGTCATCAACCTGCAGAACAGCAGCCGGCGGAAGGTCTACCCCGAGCGCCCCTCGTATGTCGCCAACGGCGACGTCGGGCTCGTGGTTGGCAACTACAAGCGCAAGGGGCAGAAGAAGCTCTTCCCGATCCTCGAGGTCGAGTTCACATCCCAGCCGGGCCACGACTACGACTTCGGCGTCTGGGAGTTCGGGGACGAGGGATCGCCGCCCCTCGACCTCGCTTACGCGCTGACCGTGCACAAGACCCAGGGCAGCGAATTCGGGATCACGTTCGTGGTGCTGCCGAACCCGTGCTGGATGCTCTCCCGCGAGCTCCTCTACACCGCCCTGACACGCCAGCAGGAGCGGATCATCATCCTTCACCAGGGCAAGGTCCGCGACCTGCGCAGCTACGCGACCGAGAGACACTCCGACATCGCACGGCGGATGACCAACCTCTTCGCGCCGCCCAAACCGGTGTCCTTCGACGTCGACGGCGCGGAGCGGTTCCTGGAGGATCGCCTTATCCACCGGACGAAGCGCGGCGACCTCGTCCGCTCGAAGTCCGAGGTTATCATCGCGAACGAGCTCCTGGCGCAGGGCGTCGATCGCTACGAGTACGAGGCGCCGCTGACCCTGCCAAACGGCAAGACGCGGTACCCCGACTTCACCGTCGTGGATGACGACACCGGCGCCCGGTACTACTGGGAGCACCTCGGGCTGCTGCACAACCCGGACTACGCGGCGCGCTGGGAGAGGAAGCTGGCGGCCTATCGGGCCGCCGAAATCCTTCCGCACGGCGAGGGGGGGGGTAGTGGCGGGACGCTGATCATCACCCGCGACGACGAGGCGGGCGGCATCGACGCCAAGGCCATCGCGGAGCTGATCGCCAAGGTGCTAGCACCATGAAGACTCGTCTCGGCCAGGCCGAGCTGTCGATGACGGCAGCGGGACTCGCTTTCCAGGCCGCGCACCCGGTGGCGATCCTCGACAATCTGCATGTCAAGTTCAGCAGCGAGCCATCCCAGGCGGCGTTCAAGTCGCTGGCCGAGTAGGCGGACGGAGGACGATCAAGGATGCGCATCGCGAGGATCCACATCGAGAACTTCCGATGCTTGCGGGCCTTCGATCTCGTGGCGAAGGCCGACATCAACCTCCTGATCGGTGAGAACAACACCGGTAAAACGAGCCTTCTCCACGCCCTTGATCGCGCCCTCGGCCGCGGAACCAGCTTCGAGCTGGAAGACTTTTTCGTTCAAGCTGCGAACGCTCCCGCCGCTCTCCCGACGATCCGGATCGACCTGGAACTGCGCGCGACGCCGGCACCAGATTTCAGCGTGGCTTTCACCACCGAGTTTGTCGACAACATAGACTTTGACGCGGTCGGCGCGCCGTTTCTGAATTTCCGAACCGAGGCATCCTTTGATGCGGCAGAGAGCAGAGTCCGCGTCGACTACTTCTCGGTGAAGGCCGACGGAACGACGCGACGCCTGTCGATTAGCAAGCGTGGCCTCCTTCGTCGATTTATCCCGTTCTACCTCGCAGATGCATTCAGAGACACGGTGCGGGAACTTCGGAACCGTCGCGGCTTCTGGGGGCGCCTCGTCGATTCGATCCAGCTCGATCCCGCCACCGCGGCAGCAGTCGCGACCGCGATCCAGACCATCAACACGTCCATACTTGCCGCAACTCCGCGCCTCGGTGAAATTCGGACGCGCTTCCGTGAGATCGGGCGAATCATCCCAACCGCGTCTGCCCCCAACGATGTCGTCGTGAATCCCGTTGCAGTGGACTCGGCCACCATTCTTCGGAATCTCGAAGTTCTGCTGCAGACCCTCGACTCCCCGCGTGGCTTCCCACTCGACCGGCACGGCGAGGGAACTCGCAGCGTGGGATACCTCGTCATCTTCCAGGCTTTTGTCGACCTGCTCGCCCGCGAAGAGAACGACAACGTGGAGGCCGAGCCACTTCTCGGCATTGAAGAGCCAGAGGTCCACCTCCATCCGCACGCGCGGCGCGCGATCGCCGGTGTGCTTGCGGCGATCGGCCGCCAGACGTTCGTCACGACGCACTCAACCGCCATCGCCAGGCAGGTCGGCGCTGATCAAGTGACCTTGCTCAGACGTGGAGGTAACGGGTGCGTCGCATCCCAGATTCCCGTCGACGACCCCGCCAACCCTGGCTCCCCGTTCTTCGCTCCGCGGCAGCGCTCGATCTTGGAGCGGGAGCTCCGCTCTGGTGCCGCTGAGGTCTTCTTCGCTCGAGCCGTGCTCCTCTTCGAGGGCGAATCCGAAGTACGTGCCGTACCGCTCTTCGCTCGTGCGCTGGGCATTGATCTTCATCTCCACGGCATCTCGCTCGTGCCCGTGGACGGCAAGGCGTACGTGCCGCTGCTCCGGATGCTCGGAACGAACGCTCTGGGTATTCCATGGGTCGTTCTCTCGGATGGAGAACACCTGGAAGAGCTCGCCAAGCACCTCATGAGCGCTGGGCGTGTCTCCCAAGCTGCCGTAGACACCGCGAAGGCCGCCGGGCGGCTTCGGGAAGACATCCTGCTCCCCCACGACTGCTTCGCACTCGATGCAGGACACGACCTCGAGGGTGCGCTCATCTATGGCGGCGCTCGCGCCGAGTATGAGGCAGCGATCGCAGCCAACCCAGAGGCGGGAACGCTGGCGGCCTTTGTGGCTGGAGACGCGAGTCGGGCCGGCCTGCCTCGAGAGAAGCAGGTCCATGACTTCATGATGCACCAGCGATGGGGCAAACGGTGGAAGGTGGTCTTCGCAGCCCACGTCGCCGACGCGATCACGGCTGGCGGAACCATTCCGGCGCGGATTCCCGCGCCGGTTGTCGCGGCTCTCAACAGGGTTCGGGACTTCGCCACGGGCGCCGCGGTGAAGGCGTAGGAGACACGAGTGGAACCGACGAGGATCAACGCAGCGACTGGCAAGACGACGGATTCCCTCGACGAGGAACTCCCGCCGCCGGAGGGCGCATACCTCGTGCTGGCTGGACCGGGCACCGGCAAGACCACGCTGCTCGTACAGCGCGCGCGACAGTTGCTGGAGACGGGGGCCCTTGGAAAGAGCAAGGTGCTCGCATTGACCTTCACAAACAAGGCTGCGACGGAGATGACAGTTCGCTTGAACTCCGAGATCCCGGACGCCGAAACACGCGCTTTCATCGGCACCTTCCACGCCTTCGGCAGTCACGTCCTTCGTGCGCACGGTCACGCGATCGGCATTCCCACCGACTTCATGGTCTATGACGAACGCGACCAGCTCGCCCTACTGGAGCAGTTGCAGGAGCAGGGCCACGTCCCATCGGGCGTCAACCTGGGGAGCCTTGTCCACGCGTTCTCGCGCCTGAAGAGTCGAGGGCTTCTGGGCGACATCAAGCAGCACGAGGTCCCAGACATCTCCGTCAGCCTCCGCGCGATGCACGAGACCTACCGCGGCGCGCTGAGAGCCGCGGGCGCTCTAGACTTTGGCGATCTGGTGCTCGAGTGCGTGCGGCTCTTCCAAGAGCGGCCGCAGGTCCTGCGGCTCTACCGGGTTGCATTTGGCCATGTTCTCGTCGATGAGTTCCAGGACACGACGCCTTCCCAATATGAACTTCTGCAACTGCTGGTCGATGCGAGCGCCCCACGACTCTTCGCCGTCGCGGACGAAGACCAACTCATCTTCGAGTGGAACGAAGCGCGCCTCGAGACATTGAACCGCATCTGCACCGACTTCCAGGCCAAGGTGATCTACGCGACCTTGAGCCATCGATGCCCCTCCAACATCGTCGAGGCTGCAAATGCCGTCATCGCGCGCAACAGATTTCGGTTCCCGGGCAAGCCGGAGATTCGCTCAGAGCGTGCCGATGTAGAGCCCATTCGGGTCTTCCAGGCGGACGACGAACATGGAGAGGCATCGTTCGTGGTCGCGACGGTAAAGGAGCTGCGGCGGCTCGGGTTGCGGTCTGCCGACATTGGGATCATAGCTCGAGCACGGCGGCTGCTAGACCCGGTCGAGGAGGCGTTGGTCGCGGCCGGCATTCCAGCCGCGCGACCGAGCATCGCGGGCCTCGGCGGCTCCGAAGAGGCTGAAGCAATCCTGCGTCTGCTGCGATGGCTCCAGAACAGCCGGGACGAACAGAGCGCTCGGCATGTGGTCTCGGTCCTGTGTCCGGAGGCTTCGAGCGCGTTCGAGAGCGCAGTGCGGGCGGCGCGAGCGAAGGCGATCGGTGTGGAGGCGGCCCTGGCGGGCGAGGCTATGCCCGAGGACGCCCAGAGTCTGCAGACCGTCGTGGAACACGTCGCCCGGTGGAGGCTCCTCGGGCGGGACACGCAGAAGCTTCTGGCGGCGCTGAAGGCCGACCTCCCTGGACTCTTTTCGGGCGCAGGTGACGAAGAGGGTGCGCCCGAAGAGGCGGAGCGCGTTCTCGACGAATTGGAGCGGCTGCGACAAGGGATGGGGGCGACCGGGCGAATCGCGCTCCCTGACTTCCTGCTCGGCTTACCGCAGCTCGTCAGCGCCGGGACTCTCGCCGGCTCGTCCCCGCGCGACGGCTCGGTGTCACTGCTGACGTATCATCAGGCGAAGGGCCTCGAGTTCTCGGCTGTGTTCTTGACCGGACTCGAGTCCGGCATCTTCCCCGACTTTCGCAGCGAGAAGGACCTCCGCCGGATGGAGGAGGAACGACGTCTCTTCTACGTAGGCATCACGAGAACGAAGTCTCGCCTCTACCTGACATGCGCTCGAAAGCGGAAGACGGTGCGCGGGAGTCCCTGGGAACGTGACCATTCCCCCTTCCTGGACGAGATCCCCGTCCAGCTCCTGGAAGACGCGGAGGTGCCATAGGCTGACCGGGAGGTCGGCGGTCTGGCTGTCCCCCTTGGCCCAGGCGCTCTCCGGTCCAGAGCGGAACTTCCATACAGACACTCGAACACGCCGCCGGGCTTGGCGATGATCGAGAAAGACAAGAGGTTACCGGCTGTTCCACGTCTCTCCGCCGCCCGCGCCCGTGTTCGCGTTCTGGTTCCTCTTGGGGAGCCATTCTTCCCCCGCCACCAACCGGAGGCGGGGTCGCGGTCAACAGGAGCCCCGCGAGGCAGCTCGCGGGGCTCCGCCGTGAAAGCGCCAGTGTTCGCGGGCTTCTGCGCCAGGGCGGCGCCGGGGACGCGATCGCGGCCGGCGATCCTGAGAACGCCCGCCCGCCGGCCGCGACTGCCGTCGGCGCCCGATCGTGCTCTCTGGACGCCCCACCCGCCGAGAGCAGCAGAGAGCGTTCAACAGGTCGGCCTCTCGCGAGAAGCCCGGTTAACTGGCCACCAGGTCGAAGACGGGAGCGGCGAAGTCACTGGCGGCGCGCTCTCAGCGCCCCGGCGTTGAACGTACGGCTCACGGCCAGTCTGGCGGCAGCGGCTTCCAACCCTTTACGGGCTGGCCTGCGTGGAAGGCTACGAGGCTCGCCAGCGGGATGTCGACGTGAACGACGTCATCGACGTCGCGCTCGATGAGTCGACACAGGTCACGCTCCCACCGTTCGGATCGCGGAGCCCACGCCCGGCAGTCCGAGTAGTGGCCGTTGTTCGCGATGGCGATGATCGAGTGGAGTTGGACGCCCGCAGACTGGATGAGGTGGTCGTAGGAGGACGTGTCGATATTCCACGCCGGGCAAAGCACGACATCCACTCGCCCGAGCAGATCGGTAACGCGACGTGTCTCGATCAGCTCGCTGCAGATGAGCACGGACAACGCCCCCCAAGGCGACTTCACCACCGTACGCCGGACGTTGGGCGCCGGCGCGGGCCGGAACGATACCGCGGGCCTCATCGTCCCGAGGTGGACTCCCTCTTCTCGCGCGGGCAGACGCTTCGTCCACGGCCACGCCGCAGCCGACGAGAACGGACCAGGGATGACCGCGAACACCTGGTTGGTCACTTCAGCGTTGTTCGGATCGTGCAGGTACTCAAGGCCAGTTACCATTCCGAACTTCCCGAGCCGCACGACGTGGTTCGACACCGTTCGGAACCAACGCCGAGGGAGCGACAACTCGGGCAACACGAGCACGGCTGCGACTCGACCTCGCGCAACGCGCGTCGCTTTCTCGATCACGCGCGCGACGCCGTGAAGGCGATCCAGCGTCAACAACGGCGCGTTGTACGGCGCGTGCGGGAGACGCGTCGCTGCAGCCACCCATGCCCGGTCGGTGACCGTGAGGTTGCCCAGGATGATTCGCGGATCGAGCGGCGACGACGAACCAGGTGGAGGCGGCCTGGCCCAGAACGACTCGATCGACACCGTGCTTTCATCAAGCACCTGGCCGACCGGGTCGCGGTACTCAGTGCCGCGCACGGCGTTGACGACTGCAAGTAAGCGCTCGAAGACGTCGCGGGCGAAGCCATCCTTCTCCACCCGGTAGAGCCATCGCCGCGCGATGTCGAAGTAGGACGGCGGGCGTGTGCAGAGGAATAGTCGCGCCGCCGGCATCAGCCACGGCCGGTCGCCAAGCTCTCGGCATCGCTGCACGAAGTCATCGATCGTTGCCAGCCGCGTCGACAGATCCTGGTCATCCTTCACGTCAGCGCGCAGCCATCCACGTTCGACATCGACGACGTGACCGTCGAGGAGAGCATCGTCTTCACGATCGCGTGACCGCAGATCGGCCGAGGCGAGTTGCTCAGCTCGGCGCCGCAGCGCGGTGGCGCCGACCGGTCTGGTTCTCACGACGAGCCCACCAGGGAACCGGCTCTCGATCTGCTCAGCGTCCATCCCGATCGGAAGAGCCGAACTCACAGCCTCAAGACGGCGTTCGTGCAGGTAATTGCGAAGCCACGTCCAAGGGCTCGTCCTGCCCCCATCGATCTCGCGGCCTCGGAAGTACAGCTTCGTCGTCGTCGACCGCAGCGCATCGACTGTGCCCCACACGCGGTCCATTCGCTCACGCAGCTCCGTGGCCGATTCCCAATCCCCGGTGCTGATGGCCAGCTTCAGCAAGCGCAGGGACACGTCGAGGTCGGCAACCCAGTTGTCCTCGGCATCGAGCACGCGACCAACGCGTTCGAGGCTGTCCCTCACCAGCTTCCGAGCCTCCTCGTGCCCGATGAGGCTCGACACGCGCTCGAGCGAGTACAGGCTGGTCGCGAGGGCGAACCGTTCGAGACGGGCACGGTCGGCGTCGCGCAAGACGCGAAGAGGAGATCCTTCAGCCTCGCCAGCTCGTATGAGGTGGGTCACCCCATCCCCGACGAGCGTGGACGAGTCGACGAACGCACGCCGTTCGCTCACCGCCTTCGCGAAGTCCGAGGCGACGGCCTCCACAAAGTCGGTGCCCGGAACGCCGGCAAGGTGGTGGACGCGGACCTTCGCTTTCTGCAGTTGGAATTCCGACCCACTGCGGCCCAGCGCGTCGACGTTCAACCGAAGAATGTCATCATCTCCGTCGAGCAACGGTAGGAACTGCCGCATAGTGTCAACGAGACCGCGCTCGGTGTCCCCGGCCTTCGCGACAATCGCCAAGTCGTCGACGTACCGGCGGTAGCAGAGAACGCCAGGTTGCGACAAGACGTGGCGGTCCAGTGGGGCTAACGAGAGGTTCGCGACGACACGACTCGTCAGTGCCCCAATGGGCACTCCAAGCTTGATGCGTGCCGCCGCTCTACGCGACGATTCCTCACGGAACCTCTCGTATGCACGCAGCAAGGACGCCGTTGCGCGCCGATACTCAGCGACGTTTCCCTGCTGTGCAGCCTTGGCGAACAGGGCGTCCACAAACTGCTCACTGGTCATGAACGACGGCTCGACGGTGTCGTAGAAGCTCGCAAGGTCGCCGCTGATGATCAGCGTCCCTTCCCCTTGCTTGAGAGCGTTCTTCGCCGCATCGAGCGGCGCGGTTCGGAACGCCTGGTACTGCTTCGGCCAGTACTCGAAGAGCCAGCGCCGATGCGGGACGACCTGCTGCTGGCGAAGGTCGAGGCGGTAGCCGAGTACCTCCTTCTTCGAGAGCAAAGCGTCGAGGAGCCCACCGAATCGCCAGAGGTACAGTACCTCGACGATCGCGAACTCGGGGTGCGGGCTGAGCCGAAGTTGGATGTCGACGGGCCGTCCGACAGGTCTCTTCCTGGGGGCGCCGATCCGAACGACGCCCTCATCCCCATCATCGTTGACATGCAGCTTCTTGGGAACGAGCCATGTCTCGCCGATCTTGAGCTTGTCGAACCACTGGCCCTTCGCGATCTTTAGTTTCAGTGCCTTCAGGTTTCTTGGCAGATCCCGCTCGTACGCTGCTAGTTCCCGAAGCCCGACACCACGCTTTTCGAAGTACAGCGCGGTCTTGGCCTGGCGGAACGCCAGGTAGAGGTCAGCAATCGTTGGCGTTGGCGATGGTCTCATCACCGTTCAACAGGTCGACCCGGCCGAGGGGGGCCGATTCTGATGCATCCCCTCATATGACCCCCGCCGATTCGCTTGAGAAGCGCTGGGCAGTGAGGAGCTGATGGAAGGCCAGGGCGAGGCGCTGTTTGGCGTCCTTGATCTTTCCGAGGGTGCCCTGGACGTACTCGCGGCCCTGACGGAAGAGAGAGTGGGTCCTGCGCTTGACCGTGTTTGCGCGCAGGCCGCGGTCGAGGCCGAGACGCTCGCCGGCCTCGCCCAGCAAGGTGAGCAGGACCGTTGCGAGGGCAAGGACGAGGCAGAAGCGATCGCGGCGATCGGTCCTTTGGATGTTGACGTAGCGGGAACCGAGGCCGAAGCGCCAATCCTTCTCGTCGCGGAAGTTCTCCTCGATGGTGAAGCGTCGCCCATAGAGCTTCACGATCTCCGTCGCTCGCCAGGGAAGGCTCGTGGCCAAGAGCCAGGCGTCCTTCATCCCGGCTCGCTTGACGGCTACCACGCCATCGACCTCAAACCGCTTGTTGGTCAAGCGCGCGCAGGGCAGGTAGAGGGCATGACCGTTGGCCGGCACCCAGCCGACGCCACGTCTTTGCTCGCCGGTATTGCTCGTGACGAAGATGCAGCTCCGGAACCGGATGACGAAGTCGAAGCCGAGCTCCTCGTGGAGCAACTCGTAGAGAGCAACGTCTCCGAAGCCGCGGTCCGCGAGCACGATGACCTGCTCGATGCCGCCCGGCATGAGCCACTTGAATTTCCGCAGCAGCTCGTCCTCGTGCTCGTTGCGCCGGAGGGTCAACTCCTTCGAGGTGACCGTCTTCCAGAGCAAAGGTGTCGCCCGGCCGTGCTTGGTCACGAGATTGAGCGCGATGCGGTGCTGGGTGCCGTCGGCGTAGTCCGTCCAATCGAGCGAGGTGACCACTTGCTTGCGGTGGCCGAGGACGAAGCCCAGGAAGGCGATCCAGATCACGTCCAAGTCCATGCCGTCGTTGCTCAAGAGGCGATCGAACTGCTTGATGGCGTGCTTGGGCGTCAGCCCGCGCGCGTTCGCCAGCGCTCGACCGATGTTGGCGACGCCGGCCCGCATCGCGAATACGGCCCCTACGACCGCTTGGGCGAGAGACCGAACTCTCTTGGCGTGGAGGCCGTTTCCGGCAAAGATGTCGAGGACTGCCCGTTCGATGATTCGTGCGTGCATGTCGGGAGCGCGGCGAGGGGTTGGTTGGCGCTGACTGCTCGCCGTCGCTCCCTCTTCTTCTCGCAGAAGCCTCCGACATCGAAGTTGAAAAATGCCAAATTCGTGAGTCGTTTCGATCGCTTACGCAATGAGGGGATCCCTCAGGGGCCGATTAACAGGACCGGGCCTCGGCGCGTCGGGGACCACGGCGAGCGAGAGCTGGCGTCGTCGCCGCGCCATCGGAGCCGGTGGATCGGGCGGCATCTCATCCCACGTCCGCCCGTCGAGAGCGCGACCGGCCTGCTTCTTGTTCGTGCCGCCCCACTGCTTGAAGAAGAAAGGAACCTTCGCGCGGCGGCATTGGTCGCGGAGGTCCCGCGCCCAAGCTGGGTCCATAGGCCGCGCGCCTGGCCCCGACTCGCCCCCCACGATCACCCAGTCGATGCCCTTGAGCTTGAGGCCGTGTAGAGGGCCAAGAAGCGGTTCGAGCGAGAGGAACTTGATCATCGCCCGCGTCGTGCGGAGGTCATCGATGCGGAAGCGGTACTCCTCGTTCTCCACGCTCACGCCCATCCAGATGTTGGGCGCCCACTCCAGCTTCGCGTCGAGCTCAGCGAGGCGCTCGGAGCGCTTCGTGAGGATCTGGAAGCGGTGCCAGCTCGCGCGGCGCATGACATCGAAGACGCGCCGTATGTAGTCGAGCGGCACGTCCTTGTGGAACAGGTCGCTCATCGAGTTCACAAAGATCGTCTGCGGCTTCTTCCAGCGCAGCGGCAACTCGAGCATGTGCGGTTGGAGCGTGAGCTTGAAGCCGTTCCGGTAGTTCTCCTGCCCCATGGCCTGGAGGCGCTCAGCCATGCGCTCAGCGTAGCAGTACTTGCAGCCGGGGCTGATCTTCGTGCAGCCCGTAACGGGGTTCCAGGTGGACTCGGTCCACTCGATGCCGGAGCCCAGCGCCATCACTGCACCCCTTTCGTCAACAGGTGGTTCGCGATGCGCAGCGCGATCGGCGCGCCCTTCTCGTTGCCGACGGCGAAGCAGAGCAGGTACAGCGGGCAGTTGGCCGAGTTACGGAGAACCCGCGGCTCGTCCGCGACGGCCGGGAACACAGACTTCAGGCGCTCGTTGAAGTAGCGCCCGATCGTCTCGGTCGTCGCCTTGACTACATGATCGGCCTCCCCGAACAGCGTGCGCGTCCGCTCGACGCGGTAGAACTCGTCGTACCAGCTCTCGTTTCCAAGAAGCAGGTTGAGCCGGCGCCGCCACGACGCTGGGATGTCGCCCGACCTCGTGAGCAGCCGGTTCACGCCGATGCCCAGCGGAAAGAGGAGCCAGAGATCGATCGACTTCGTCTCGGCGATCGCCTCGATGGTCTTCCACTCGACCTGCATGCCGTACGGATCGAGGAAGAGGACCGCGCGATGCGAGTGCCAGTCCTTCTTGCAGAGGTCCTGGATCTCGGTGTTCGCGTCGCCCTGGCGGATCTGGATGTCCTTCGCAAGGTCTGGGAACTCGGTCTTGAGGGCCTCGAGTTCCGCGCACCGTTCGGCGCTGCGCTCGATGAACACGTAGCGGTCAAAGCGAGGCTCTGTCTTTAGGGCGAGCCGCGCCGAGCCGTCGAGGAGGTCCTGCGGCTCCTTCTCCGCGAGGTCTGGCAGCAGCAACGAGGCCTGCGACGACTCGTCGTCGCGCCGCGCGTCGCGGTACCCGGTGCCCGCGAACGCATCGATGTAACCCTTCCGGAAGGGATGCTCCTTCGAGGGCTTGTCCTTCAGCGCAGTCGTGTAGCTCGCCAGGTACTTTGCGAGCACGTCGAGCTTCGCGGTCGTCCAGCCGCCACCGAACCGGTGGGCTTTCCCGCCGCCTCTCGGTGGTCGTCTCTGCGTCATGGCAACGGCACTATACGCCCGTTCAGCCGTGGCGTCGAACGGCTGGCGCGCAAGAAGTATGTTGCTCGGGCAACAGCGACGGCTCGCGTTCTAATGAAGCGCTGCCAAGCATCAGGCATTTCGATCTCCGGCACGATCAGCAGAAAACCACGATGGCTCATCACGGAGCATGCCCGCTTGGTCCTTTCCGAGAAGGATCCTGCCGAGCCGGTAGAAATGCCGAACCATCGCATCGCGGTCGCTCAGGTGGCCGAACGGAATCTCGAACACCTCGTACCCGCGCTGGCGGAGTTCCTCTCGGATCTCCCGATCGCGGCGCTGGGTGGCGGCGTTGCCGTGGATGTGGCCGCTCATGCCGTCGAGGTAGATGCAGATGCCGTCGGCACGGCCGGCGGGATCTTCGTAGAAGAAGTCGGGCGTCGTCGAACCGAGAGGACGTCCAAGATCGATGGACCGTTGCCCGATGGGCGGGGGAAACCCGGCGCGCTCGAGCAGAGCACGGAGGGTCGCCTCGGCCTCGTTCACGGGCAGGCCACCCGCGTCTGCGGATGGAAGTCGCGGCGGGATGTCGTGCGCGAACGTCAGTGCGTCCCCCCACGTCCGAAGCCGATCGGCAGCCGTGTTGCGGTTGAGATGCGGGTGATAGAACGAATTGCGGAACGTGTAGAGGCAGTCGACGCACGCGGTCGCGCATGCTGAAGGACAGTTCTCCACGATCGCTCGTGCCGCGGCCACGACCTCCGACCACCGAGCCGCCATTTGGTCTAACAGGCCTGAGCCCCCCGGCATCGGGTCGTAGAGCAGAACGTCGACCTCTTCCGTTCCTGCCCGCCCGAGGGTGAGGACCTGCAGATCCTCCATCTCCATCTCGAGGATCTCCCTCGCTCCTTTCCGCAGGGCCTCGGCGACGCTGTATGCCTCCTCTCGGTTCGCGCACGCTCTAAGGCACAGCGCATCGGCCACGATGTCGGCGAAGAACCCAGCAGACTCCACGGATCGGCCGCAGCGCTCGCGGTGATCCGTCGCGAACTGGTCACGGTCCGCCTGCGAGGCGAGTGCCGAACGGCTCTGCCCGCAGACCAGGCACAGTGGGTAGCCCAGCCGGGACGTCCCTCGAACGAGCTGCGCGGCGCCCACGTTCACTAGGCGGATGTGGACCGAGACGCGCAGCGATACATCCTTCGCGCCCCAGCGATACGCCTTGCCTGCGCCATGCCGGGACTGCTCGTAACCAAAGACCGACACCGGAAGCTGAAACCGGTAGTCCTCGTCGTCGGTGATATGCGACTGGTGGGGGAGATCGACATCGCAGATCGGGACTGCGGTCAGCGCCGTCGTGCCCAGCCCAACGGCACCGCCTGCGGGCGCGGTTCCGACTTCCACCACCGCTTCGCTTCCTACGTCGACCTGAAAGATCGTGGGCTCGATCACATCGAGGTGGAAGAAGCGCGGGTAAAAGCGGTGGCCGTTCGCGTAGATGAGGTTCCCAGGTACGTACTCGCGGAGCGCCAGCGCGAGAGCTCGCCGCAGCTCCCAGTCGCGGAGATCGGTCCCGTACCGCGGCGCCTGGTGAAAGCCGATGACGGTCCCGATATCGAGCCCGTAGCCGGGCAAGAACCCTTCGGCGGCGAGCACGGCGTAGGTATTCGTGTCGTCGTACCCCTCGGCTTCACGCCGCCGGCGGGTCTCGATGCCCTTGAGCTTCTTGATGAGGCGATCGCAGCGCAGCCGCAGGGCATCTTCGTCGGGGTCGAGCGTTCCCTTTTTCGCACGCGCCTCGTCGAGGCGGCGCATCTGGTCGAGTGCCCAGTGCAGCCGCCGCGCGAGCCGCCCGATGACGTCCGCGAGGCGCTCCGCGATGGCTGAGGTCTGCGCGCCGAGTCGCTCGGGCGAGACGACCGCGGCATCCTCCGCCGGCCACCCTTGCTGAAACACCTGCTGAACGTGCTCGACGATCCGCGCCTCATGTTTCGAGACGACGACGGCGAGCGGCGCCACGTCGAACGAGGACGACCGAACATGTCCGGCGTCATCGAAGAGGTAGTGCTTCACCTGCGTCGGGAAGCAGTGATGGAGCGCAGCCTCGACCTCCTGTCGGTTCTCCTCCGTGAGCGGGCTGCCGGTCCGCGCAAGGCGGAACAGCACGGTGAGCACGGCCGCGTGGACGTGCTTGCGCACCATCAGCTCGTTCTTCAGGTTGAACCGCGGGGGGGAGATGAGCCCCTGAAGAAGCTTCAGCGGGTCGGAGAAGTAGGCGCGATCGTGACTCGCCGGCCGAGCATACGTGACGTTCACCGCCATGCGATGCCGCCGCCCGGCGCGCCCCGCGCGCTGCCAGTAGTTCGCCGGCAGGGGCGGCACGTTGCGCATGAGGACGGCGTCGAGCGCCCCAATGTCCACGCCGAGTTCCAGCGTCGGCGTGCAGACGAGCGTGTTGACCAGCTCGTGCTCGCCCTTGAAGGCTCGTTCGAGAATCTCGCGGTCCTCCGGCGGAATCTGGGCCGAGTGTTCGCGCGGCCGCAGCATCGCGAAGTTCTGGTCGAGCACCATGAGGTCGTAGTCCTCGCCAGACTCCTGCTCTGCGACGAGCGTGCCGTTGCAGCGCCACGCGGCGCATACCATGTGCGGCGTCGGTCGGACGTGCGCGCGACGACAGGTGTCGCAGCGGAAGACTCCACGATGGGCGACGAGCCGCAGCTTGTCGGCATCGACTTGCCGGACGCCAGCGCAGCGGGGAAGCGCGCGGTTTCGTGATCCGGTCAACGTGACGGGAGCGAGGAGCTTTAGGTCGTCCGCCAGCAGGTGCCACAGTTCGTCGAAGAACGCGTCGAGGTGCTCCATCGGCACACGGAATCGCCGTGCGAGCTGCTTTGCGAGCGTGTCGCCGCGCTCACTCAACCACTGCTGCACGCGCCCAGCGTCATCATCCGGTTCGCGTCGCACCTTCAGGCCCTTGGGGACACCGGGCATCAGGGGGAGGTAGCCGCGCTGGATCTCGAAGTCGCCGTCTTGCCAGAAGTGCGAGAAGATGAGGCCCTCTCGGTCGAGTACGAGGGCGCTGCGCCGGGTGATGTCGAGTAGCGTCGCCACGCCCGACATCAGATCCGCCGGCGTCGTGTCGAGCTCGGCCGCCCACCGCTGGAAGAATGGCAGCTCGGGCAGCAGGCCGGCGTAGTCGACGAGCAAGCGCCCCCACGGCTCCAGGCCGATCCGCTGGCGCATGCTCGTCGTCACTTCGCGGAGCACCTGGATGCGAAGGAAGCGCTTGCGCTCCTCGCTGTGGCGAACGCCCTCAGCCTCCTTGCGGTGGACTCGCCAGACCTCTGGAACGAGCGCCCGTGACAGGTCGTCGTCGCGGTCCAGGTACTCGTCGAGATGCGCGGTCAGATCGCCGACCGAGACGGGTCCCTGCATGAGCCGCTCGTGGACGAGCGCACGCAGGCGGTAGCGACGCGCGTGGTCCTGCATCCAGCCCGCCTGGAAGGCCGCGTCCTGTCGGTTGTCCGCGAAGACGAGGAGCCGGCGGCGCTCGGCGTACTGCAACATGTTCTGCGCGAGCACATGGACGTCCGAGACAGCGACGGCGCGGATTGGACGCGCAGGCTCCCGGTAGAGACCGACGCGCTGACGTCCCAGCGCGCCGCAGGCCACGCAGGATGTGAGGTAGCCTGGCGCGGCGTCCTTCTGCCGGGCAACGAAGAGCCCGATGAGAGCGGCGTCACGGCCGCATCCGTCGCAGCGCGCCTGCTGGGCAGGATGCAGTGCACCACAGAAGCGACAGAGAAAGATCGGGGCACCCCACCGGCGTGGCGTCGGGTCGCCATCACCGTCGTCGCCTTCTCCAGCGTCGCCCTGGTCGTCGGTCACGAGGCGATCGACGAGGACGAGTCGCTTGCCACCCTGCGCGGGATCGAGAGCGCGCCACACGACCCGGTTCTCGACGGCCTCCCCGCCCTGCGGTGCTTTTTCGAGGAAGCTGAAGTCGGCGACGTGGTGCACGAAGTAGTGCTGCCCACACGTCGTGCAGCTCAGGACGGGCAAACGATAGAGGTCACTGTCGCCCGCGACCGCCTCCTCGGCGGAGAGCCAGAGCTTCGGTCCGGCTTGTTCCACGGGGAAGGTCACAACCGCGCCTCCGACGCCTCTCACGAACGCGTGAACCACTGGACGGAGCAGCGGTCGGCCTTCCTTCCGCGACACGGCGCCCAGAGCGAGCCACGCGAGAACCTCTTCCTCGGGCACTGGGCGGCCGACCGCGCGAGCCAGGTCTTCGACCAGATCGCCGAGCGAGCGAGCACTCCGCAGAGACTCCGCAGTCTGGTACACGACCTCGTTTGCCGCGAGCCGATCGTAGAGGCTCTCCTGCCAGCGGGCCCCATCGAGGCTCGAGCCCGTCATCGACTGGAAGACGCTCTGAAGAACACGGACGGCCGCGTCGGATGGACCGTCGTTCTCGACACCCGCGACAGCGTCGAGCACCGTGCGTAGCTGGACCGATGGATTGCCAGGAAGCGGGCCGGGCAAGTTGCGGCCGCTCGCCCAGACGTCGGGCTCGTACTCCTCGCCGACGAGGGTTACCGACGCAGCGGGGACGCCGAAAAACCGCGCGGCGAATTCGCGGCCTGCCTCCGGACCGCGCTCCGGGTCGGCGATGGTCGCCGACGTTGCGACGCAAGCCGTCTCCGCCGGGCCGCGCCCGCAGTAGGCGCGAAGCCGCCGGATGAGGCAGGCCGTCTCCGCACCCGCAGCGCCGCTGAACGTGTGGGCTTCGTCAAACACGAGGAACTCGAGGCGCGACCCGTCGAAGAGCTCGATGTCCTTCTGGCGCGTGAGGAGCAGCTCGAGCTGCTTCACGTTGGTCAGCAGAATGCGCGGTTGCTTGCCAGCCGTGCGCATCTCGTCCCGGGCGACGCGCTCCTCCGGAGGGTGGATCGCGTGCGGCTGTTTCTCCATGCGTGCGGTGTCGAGCGACCGGGCGTAGTCGGCGCGAGACGATCCGGTCGGCAGCCGAATACCGGGAACGTCCTCGGAGCGCTCCGGCGTCTTGCCGATGTACATGCCGAACGTGATGCCCGTACCGGCGAGGAGCTCTCGAAGGCGACCGAGCTGATCCTCGGCGAGTGCGTTCATCGGGTACACGATGACGGCCACGATTCCCGCCGGCGCCTGTTCGTCGCGCAGCTTCAGGCAGCGGCTGATGATCGGATAGAGGAAGCACTCCGTCTTGCCAGATCCGGTGCCGGTGGAGACGAGCGTGGTCTTTCCGGCTGCGATGGATCGAATCGCGGTTTCCTGGTGGCCGTACACATGCGGATGCGGCGCGAGGTGCGGCAGGTGTGGATGCAGGACGCCAGCCGTGACGAGTTCGGCCAGCCTGGCTCCCTTGCGGAAGGATCGGCTCAGGCTGACGTAGGGGCCCTTCAGAAGCGGCGTCGCCCGCGTCTCCTCCAGGTTGAGGAGGCGCCGCATCTGGTCGTGTAGGCCGCGATCGGCGAAGGGATACGTCGTGAGCTGATATCGGAGAAAGTCGCCGACGACATGTTCCGTGTACGTGATCGGGTTGAGCACGGGTCACCTACCTCTTCTTCCGCGGCTTGTTCTTTCCGCGATCACGTTTCCGAACAGGTCGGTCGGGAGCGGCTGGCCGAACAGATCGGTCGGCTTGCTTGCGCCGGGCGGAGGTGCCTGCTCGCTCCCTGCGCCCGCTGCGAAAGGGCGTCCCAGGAGCGCCTCCAGCCGCTCCGCGTGCCGCGCACACTCTTCCCACGACTCCGCGACGCTCTGCTCGAGCTGCCAAGGCAAGAACCGCGGGCCGAGGCGCGACGCGACCGGCTGCGCCTCCTTCGCTCGGTCGTCGTGGCCGAGGCCGTAGTCCGCGAGGCGCAGCGTCTCGGGGAGCATCCAGCCCTCGCCGTCATTCAAGGCGAGGAACGCTTCGAGCCCAATGCGCTTCAGCTCGTGGAACGCGACGAGAGTGAGGACCGTGTGGCGAACCTCTGGATCCTTGTCCTTGTCGATGCGCCAGAACCCCTTCGGGTCCAGCGTGGTCGTGGACTCGTCGGAGCGAAGAACAGCCGTGGGGTGATCGCAGTCGCGCAGGACCCATTCGAGTTCGTTCTGCTCGAGTCCATAGGTCCTCGCAGCGAGCGCATCGACAATGCTCCGTATTCGAAGACGCTCATACTCGGTCACCGCCCAGCGGCGCTTCCAGGGCCACCGCCGATCGCGATGTTCCATCCACTCTCGGGCGAAGAGGATGCTCACTCCGCCGATGGATAATCCCAGGCGATTCAGATGCTGCAGGATTTGTTCGCGGTCGGGTGGTTTAGGGAGTGGGGTTTCCTCGATGACGAAGTAGTTGAGATGCAGACCGCCACAGCGTGCTCGCGCTACGAAGTCATAGGCGAAGCTATTCAGGAGCGCGGCGAGAGCCTTGAGACTCCCGTGCCTTGCCTGGAGTACGGGCGCCGAATTGCCGCAGGGAGCGTCGAAAAGCACCGCGGCTACCATTGTTCGCGCGTTAGTCGCAGCGGTGATGTCCATGAATGCCAGCTTTGCGCCACGCACCGCCTTCGGCTCCCCGTTGCGATCCTGCGCTCCTGCATAGTCGGCAAGCCTGATCAAATACTGAGGCTCGACGGCTTTCACGTCGAACGGGATGTCGCGACATTCCGCGCTTCGGCCTTTGCCTCGCACCCAGCCCTTCTTGCTGAAGTCGAACTGGCCTACCATGCGCCCCTCATAAAGGGGTAACGCGACCTCGCCGTCGGGCCCGATCCACAGCCCGTACTCGTTCGGCTTGTAGCCGCGCTCTTCCCATTTCGGGCGCGGCGGGAACAGCTTCGATTCGTTCGTCATGTCGAACTCTCGCGCGTACCGGATCCCCCAGCCGTCGGGGCCATCGTCCCCGAGCAGCACCGCGTTCGCGTACATCTTCTCGAGGACCGCGAGGTCGCGCGCCGACCGGATCTCAAGGATGGCGCTCGACCTCGGGCTGAACTGCTCGACTCGCTCACGGGGGTAAGGCAACGCATGGCGTTCAGCGTCCTGCCAGTCTTCGACGGATCGGTGCATGAAGGCCGTGCGGATCGCGGAGGTCTTGCCTCCTTTGCGCACGATGATCGGGTTGAACTTGAACGACCGGTGGATGTCGAAAATCCCTTGGCGGTTCTCGAATCCGAACAGCCACTCCCACCGGCTCTTTTCCAAGAAGAGCTTGCGCAGATCAGTCGATCCCTTGTCGGTGTAAAGCCCCGAGGGTGTCAGGAGTCCGAGGTAGGCGTCCTGGCGCAGAATCGCGCGGCCTGCCTCGCAGAACATCTTGTACGTGTTGAGGTCGGCCGAACCCTGGTAGCGAAAGGGATGCTCGCGATCGGCGTAGCCGGTCCGGGTGGCTCGGTTCCGGCGCCACACCGCATGGAGCGCTTCGTTCTCGCTCGAAGACCGTGTGAAGCCGAAGCTCCGTTCACCATCCCCGGTGTCGCCGTATGGAGAGGCGACGAACTTGTTCCAGGTCGAGAGCGACTTGAATCGCGCGGAGTAGGAGAGCCAGTCCTGCTCGACCGCCGCATTGCGCTCGAAGTACTCCTTCTGCGAGCGCAGCGCGTCCTGCTTCCCGTAAGTACGGTACAGGGGATCGATGTTCGAGAAGAACTCCTTCGAGTTGGGCTTCTGGATCTCCCAAGGGGGGTTGCCGATCACGGCGTCGAAGCCCGAACCCGGGCCAGTGAACACGTCCGGGAACTCGAGCTCCCAGTGGAAGAACGTCTGATCCGCTCGGACCTTCGCCACGACCTCGCGGGCAGCCGCGGGCGGATCGCGGAAGTTCCTCGGCGTGGGCATCACATCGAGCTTGTCACCGGGCCAAAACCAGATGGCGCACCAAGTGTCGAAAGATTCTCGTAGGCGCGCCAGCGCTGGGTTGCCGTCGATCTTCTCGCGATAGATCTGCTCGCGTCGATCGACCTCGTGAACGGGCAGCTCGTGAAGCTCGCGGAAGGCGGCCAGCGCCTCATCGTGGATGCCCTCTGGTGTCAAGCCCTGCGAGGCGAAGGGGAAGACGTAGCCCTGGCGTTTGTCGACGAGCCACGACTTGAGCTCGGGCTTGACGACGTCTTCCTTCACCTGCTTCCAGCGTTGCGTCCAGACGTCCCCCGAGCGCTGAACATCGCCCTTCTTCTTTCCGCGCTGCGCGGTGTACTCGCGGAAGTGGTGCACGAAGCGGTCGTGGTTCTTGTCGCCGGCGTCGTCCCGCTCGAACGCCATAACCGGGTAGTCCTGGAACCAGTCGAACCAGCAACCGACGAGGGCGTTGCCGCACCTCAGCTTGTGGTCGAGGAAGCCGAAGGGGAGCCGGCGATCCATCGTCTCGACCCAGAGGGCCATGCGCGCGAGCTCGACGGCGAGCGGGTCGATGTCGACGCCGTAGATGCAGCGCTCGACGACGTGACGCTTGAGCCTCGCAGCCAGGCGGTCGTCGAACTCGGGGTGATCGAGCGGGACCGGAACCGTCTCCTGCGAGGGATGGTCGAGAGGCAGGCCATCGGCGAGCTTGCAAATCGCCCCGTCGGGCCGCGCGTGAAGCCGTTTGTGGAAGTGGAGGCTTTCGACGAGCGCGTCGGTCAGGTAGCGAAGGGCGGCTACGAGGAAGGAGCCGGAGCCCATCGCGGGATCGCAGACCTTGAGCGCCAGGATCTCTTCCGGCCGGCGCGGGACCCACTTGGTGACTGTCGTCAGCCCGGTCGACTCGTCTGTCACCTGTTCGGCGGGTTCGTAGCAGAGAGGCTGGAGTGCGCGACGCGCGGTCGGAACCGCAAGTTGCGGGCGCGTGTAGAAGGTCCCCGCGCCCTTTCGCGTGCCACCCCACCGGGCGAGGTACCACTGCCCGGGCAGCACGAGCCGATAGAGCGCACGGGCCCTCTTCCTGACTTGCTCGGCCCAGCGGTCGCGGACGGCAACGTCGGTGTCCCGGCGCGGATAGGGAACGAGCTTCGCCTCCTTGACCGCCTTCTCCGCCCAGATCTCGGCGCGCTCGCGAACCTCGCGGGCGATGTCGAAGCCGGCGTTCTCCGCGTCGGCGAGATCGGACGATTCCTCGGCCGCCGGTTCTTCAGGCTGAACCTCTCCCTCTGGCTCACCACTTTCTTCCTCCTCTTCTCCGGCGGTTTCTTCTTCTTCCTCGTCCTCCTCCTCGCCTTCCGCTGCGGCCAGTTTCTTGGTGCTCTTCGTCAGTTTGCCGATGAGCTCGGCGAGCCGCTTCGGCGCCATTTCCTCCTCGAGCCGCGAGAGCGGCAAGGCCGGCTCGTCGCCCAGACGGAGGAACACGACGGCATCGTGGTCGGGCGCGCGGTGTAGCTCGAAGTCGAGGAGCCCCTCGTACAGGATGCCGATGTACTCCGACGAGAGGTCCGAGAAGTCCACGGGGGCGGGAACCCAGGTGCCTGAGCGGCCTTGCCGGACCTTGACCTTGCTGACGCAGAGCAGCTCGAGGATCTCGTGAATCGCCGCGTCGGTCGGGGCGTTGCTCGGATCTTCGAATGCAGCGAGCGCGCGAAGCACTCCCTCCTTCGATGCGCGGTCACCCGGTGCGAAGAGCCCTCCACCGTAGCGCAGTATCGGTAGCGCCTCGTGCGGCGATCCCTGGTGGATCAACCGGAAGAGCGCGAGAAGGCGCGGCCAGCCGCTGTGAGAGTGGCGAAGCCGCTCAGCACGCCCTCCGCCGAGGCGCGTGAGCTGTTCGCGGAGTCCCTGGGCGCCGTAGCTCCCGTGGTAGATCGCGTTGTCGCGCGGAAGGAGATCGCGCGCCTCCGCGAAGAGGACGACCACGCAGCGCATGACCAGGCGGGTCGCGGCGATGTACAGATCGCGCCGCGAAACCTGGCGCGGCCCATCGCCGTCGACGGCAGAGAGAGCTGCGGCCGATTCGCGGATGAGGATCTCCACCGCAAGCCGCACGCGCTCGCCGAGCGCAGCGGATAGCTCGGCCTGGCCGCGGCGAGACGCGAGAACGGCGGCGACGAGCGGCGACGGCTCGCCGGGCCTCGGCGCCTGCAGCGCGGACTCACCGAGGAGAATCCGAAGCGCCGTGACCTGTGGGCCCGGGACGCCTTCCTCGAACCAGAGATCCGTGTCCCACTCGCACCACGCGTCATAGTCGGCACCGGCGTGAATCAGGCGCCACTGGTGCCCGTTCGTCAGCAGCGCGACCTTCTCACCGGACCGCCGGAGCCATTCGACGACGCGCGACACCGGCCGACGGCCGCGACCGATGCCGAGGCGACCCTCATGTGCGTAACGGTCTCCGGCCGTCGATGCGTCAACCACGAAGACCGGCAGGACAACGCCGTCGCCAGCTTGCCAGAGACGGCGTGGCTTGATGATCTCACCGGTGAGTGCCTTGTGAGACCAGCGCGTCTCGACGTCGCTTCCCTTCACCCAGCGGGCGCGAGCGAGCCCGACGATGTCTTCCAGCACGATATCGAGAAAAGCGCTGAGCTGATCTCCGTCGCCGCTGCGGAGGCGGAGCAGATCTCGGCGCAGGCGATCGGAGAGATAGCGCGGCAGAGGCGCGCACTCCGACGCGAAGTGCTCGACGAGGCGCGCGGGGGCGATGAGCATGCCCCCGTGCTTCAGCGATGCCCACCAGTTCGGGGCGTCGGAGGGTGCGCCCGGCAGCGTCATCGGCGTGCCTCGCGGAGGCGGATCTCGACAGCTACGGGGAAGATCTGAACCCGACCACGAAGCGCGTATCGCTTGGGCAGGAGTCTCTCCACTACCCGGCTCTGCTCGATCCGGAGCTGCTCGAGGAGTTCCTGGTAGTGGTGCCGGCGGCGGTGAAGCTCCTCATCGAGGTCGCGCAGCTCCTGCTCCCTCTCACGGATGACCTCGGGGAAGAGCGCACCCTGGCGCATCTCGCCAAGAAGCTTCTCGCGCTCGCGTTCGAGCCTCTGGAGCGTGGTCTCCTGCATCGCACGCTCAACCTCCTTGAGCCGATGGCGGAAGCGCTCCTTCTCGTTCACGAGGGCAGCCTTGGCCGCGGCACCGAGTTGTTGCTCGACGCGCTGGGTGGCTTGGGTGGCCATGCGTTCTAGGAGCGGAGGCACCTCGGGGCCAATCTCGAGCCAGAGGCCCGCCGCGCGCTCGATGGCGGCTTCCTCCACGGGAGACTCCGGCGGATGGTCGTCGCCCGGTGGTACCGCTTCGAGGGGATCGCCGAGGGTGCCCTTGCGCACGGGCAAACGGATCGAGCGAACCCAGTGATGGAAGGGCTCGCGCAGCTCGTTTACCGCCAGCTCCTCCACCGTCACGAGCAGGATCGCGTCGACGCCGGGCGGGACGTCGCCATAGCGCACGGTCCAGCGGCTCGCCGATCCGCCCTGGTGCCCCCCGGGGAAGCGAGCCCGGGCAAAGAGACCCAGCGCTTGGCGGAACAGGGGATGGCCGAGGTGCAAGAGAACCGTGTCCTTCGCGGGCCGGAAGACGGGACGACCGGAAAGCACCTGTACGAAGTGGCTCGGGTCGAAGACTACGGCGGGGAGAGCGCCCTGATCGCGCCCTGTGCGCTCCACACGCAGGGCGTCGTCGATGATCCCTTTCCACCGCGGCGGCAACGGGTGCCGGAGGCGGAAGCGGCCGTGTCCGTCCGGACCATCGAGGCGAGGCCGACCGAAGTTGAGTCCGAGCGCGACGTCCAGGGTCTTCCGGAGAGTCTCCGGCGACAGATCGATCTGCCTGCAGAGGTCCGTCAGGCGCTGGGCTTCGGCAGTTCCGAGGTCCGGCGCGCGCGGAATCTCTGCACGGCCCTTCGTCTTCTCCACTGCAACGTCAAGCGTCCGCGTGACGTGATCGGTGTCCTGGATGTCGGCGAACCGTAGCTGGAAGGCCGCGTCGAACACCTCCCCCATGGCCCCGAGGTCTTCGCGGATCGCATCGACCTTGCCTACAACGTGCGCGAGAAACTTTAGGTCCGCATCGTCGTCGCTGACGAAGTGGAAGACCGTCACATCGCGCGCCTGGCCATGTCGGTCGAGGCGACCATTCCGTTGCTCGAGTCGCGATGGGTTCCACGGAACGTCGAAGTGGAGCAGCAGGCGCGCCGTCTCCTGAAGGTTCATGCCTTCGGAGGCGGCGTCCGTTGCGACGAGGATGCGCACCGGGTCGTTCGGGTCGTTGAACGCGGCTTTGATCGCTTCTCGGTCGCAGTCCTCCCCGCCGAAGAGCACGCGGATCGCGTGACCGTCGTCCTTGAACTCCGCCTTCAGGCGATCCGCAAGATAGTCCAGCGTCGTCTTGTACTCGGTGAACACAATCAGGCGCTCGTCCGCCGCCCAGCCGGCCCCCTGACGGAGGCGATGCTTCACCAGACCGAGGAGGCGCTCCCACCGCTGATCCTCGTTCGGCTTCGTGACGCTTTCGTCCTCGGTGCGGATGCCGAGCGCCTCGAGCGCGGCATCCACGGCGGCGATCTCCGTCTTCAACTTCCCGGCCAGCGGTTTCAGCCATGCGCCGGCGGTGCGACTGGCATGGCGGCCGCGGCCCACCTTCTCGCGATCGTCAGCAAGGTCCTCCTCGCTGGCGCGGTGCGCAGCCGACATCTCCTCGGCGCCGGCTGCATCGCTCTCCTCCATGCCCTCCTTGAAGCGGAACCAGGAGTCGGCAAACGTGGCCGGGCACGAGAGGAGGCGCTTGTTGAGAACCTCGACTGCGAATGTGCCGGCGAGCTGGTCTGCGCGGCCCGACGCTGTGACGGAAGATCGTACGCCCTTCCGAAACTCGAGGGCCGCCGCCGAGAGCGCCTTTTCGTGCACGCCGAAAAACAGGGGCAGAGGCTCCAGGAACCGTTCGGCGAACCGCTCTGGCCGACCCTGACTCTTGTCGAGAGCGTTCACCTCGCGCTTCAGGCGGCGTACAACCACTTCCTCGACCCGCTTGCGCTCCTGTGGCGTGAACTCGGCCGTCTGCGTAAAGCGCACGGGGTCGAGCTGTTCGAGAAGGCCGGAGAAGCAGCGCGTGTGGCCGTTGTGCGGCGTCGCCGTCAGGAAGAGCTTGTGCTCGAACCACGGGCTGATGAGGCGCAGCATCTTGCAGAGGTCGCTGTCTTCGCCAAAGTTCGAGGGCATCAGGTTGTGCGCCTCGTCGACGATCAGCAGGTCCCAGGGAAGGACCGACGAACCTTCCGGCTGCCGGCATGCGGCGCTGAACCGCTCCAGGACGTCCGGCTGGCGCAGGTAGTGGTACGACGCGATGATCCTCGGGAAGGTTCTCCACGGGTTGGCGTCGAGCCCGAGGCGTCTCTGCAGCGCGTGGGTCTCCGCCCGATCGACGACATCGAAACCCAGCGCGAACTTCTCGTGCATCTCCTGCTGCCATTGCCGGCGCAGAGAGGCCGGGGAGAGGATGAGGGCGCGGCGAACTCGCCGCCGGATGAGAAGCTCCGTGAGGATCAGGCCTGCCTCGATCGTCTTGCCGAGGCCGACATCATCGGCGAGCAGCAACGAGACGCGCGGCATGCGCAGCGCCGTCAGCACCGGTACGATCTGGAAGTCCTCCACCTGGACGGCACCGAAGACCGGCGATGCGATCGGTAGCGCGCCCGGATCAGCGCCGTCAGCGCTGGCGAACGGCGTTACGGCGGCCCACCGGCTCGCGCGAACGAGCGCGTCGAAGTCTCCGGGAGGCATGGGTGGTTCGTCGCCGACGCGCGGCAACGCCGTGGGTTCGAGAAGCGTGGCGTTGTGCTCGCGCTCCCACAGGACGACGTCCTCGGGGCTCCCGTCGGCATCCGTGTACTCGATGCGGACCAGGTGGAGGCGTCCCTCGGAGGTCGTGTCGTAAGGTTCCACCGATGCCACGATCCCACGGCGATTGCGAATCGTGGCGAGCATCCCGGTTCGCGGAACAGTCCCGAGCGTTCTCACACCCGGCCTCCTCGTGGGCGACCGCGTCGATCGTCGCTCGAACTCTTGGGCGATCCGTGTTGACTCTCGCCAGTACTCCCGAGGCGCACCCACTCATCGACTTCAGTCAGCTTGAACTTCCAGAGGCGACCAATCTTGTGGGCGGGCAAGCCGCGGCGTTCGATCCAGCGGTAGACCGAATCCTTGGCGACCCCGAGGTGCTTCGCAACGTCGTCAACGGATACCCAAGGCTCCGTCATCGGCTCCACTTCCACGGCGATGGCTTCGTGAGCACCAGCGGCACCCGGGGCACCCTACACGGGCAGTGCTCTGCGAACAAGAGCCGAATACAGTCGGGTAAAGTCGAAGGGGCTCACGTGGCCTCAGCCGGAAGTTTCGACCGATCGATTTCCTCCCACTGCTCCCGTTGATCGGGCCACGTCCTCGTATGCGCCACCGCCCGCAGCGCCCGCTCGCTCAGCGGCTGCACGCCATCGACCGCTTCGAGAAAGAGCACCCGCTCCTGCAGGTCCGGCGCGAGGAGCAGCAGGTCGAGCAGGTGCGTGATCCGCGCGCGCGTGAAGCCGAGCCTGCGCGCGACGTCGGCCTGATCGCGGACCTTGCCTTGAGTGATCGCCTCCTGGATCTTGTAGGCGAGCGCCAGCATGACGGCCACGCGCGCGGGCCGGCGCACGGGTGCCGGCGGCGGCTCAGTCGAGAAGCGCTTCCCGTGTCCGCGCTGCACGCGGTACAGCGCGCCGGTGATGACCTTGCTCACGCGATCGCCTCCATCGACAGGGGTTCCAGGGTTTTCGGCGGCCGCGCCGCGTCGGGGGCCGGCGGTGCGCCGGGCTGGTCGACGTCCACATCGCCGAGGACGACGCTGACCCTGTTCGAGGGCTCGTCGACGTCGACGCGCTGGATCATGGCGCGCAGGAGCCGCGCGCGGTTCTCGGGCGTCAGGTCTCCCCAGATCAGGTCGAACTTGGTGAGGCACTCGGCGACCCAGGTGGCATCAACCTCGGCGTCCTCGAGGTTCGCAAGATCGCACTCGACGGCCACCAGCCGCGCCTCGCGGTGCGCGAGCTGCTCGCCAATCTCCCTCAGCCGGTCGTCGACGAGCCGCCGCGCGGGCCCGTCGAGCTCGGCAATCGTCTCGACGAGCCGCTTTCCCTCGGCGGCGAGGGTGGCGATCTCGCCCGGCAGCTTCTGCCGTTCCGTGAGGGCGACCTCGCGCCGCCCGGAAACGCGCTCCTTCATGCCGGCGACGAGGTCCGCCGCGAACGCGCCGTCGGCGGTCGCTTCGCGCAACCGCGCGAGCACGTACTCCTCGATCGCCTCCGCGGTGACCGGCTTCGAGGGGCAGGCATCCCTCCCCTTCTTGTCCCGCGTGACGCAGCGGTAGTAGCGGTACTCGCGGCCTCCCTTCCGCGTCGACGCCGGTGTCAGGCTTCCTCCGCAGCGCGCGCACCGCAAGAGGCCGCGCAGCACGTAGTCCGGGTTCCGGACGGGATCCTTCCGCGCGCCGCTGGCGCCCTCAAAGAGCGCCTGCACCTTCGTGAACGTCTCGCGCGGAATGATCGCTGCGTGCTCGGCGTCGTGCAACTCGGCGCCACACGACATGTAGCCCGCGTAGACCGGGTTCTTGAGGACGCGGGTCACGTCGCCCTTCGTCCACGCCCTCGCCTCCCTCGGATTTCCGTTTGCCGCGCGGTGTTGCTTCATCGGGCGTTGGCGTTGGTTGAGGGCCCGCGCGACCGCCAGCGTCGAGCGCTGCTCCAGGTAGAGCGCGAAGACCTCGCGGACGATCACGGCCTCCATCTCGTCCACGACGAGGTGCTTGTCCTCGACCCGGTAGCCGAGCGGCACCGGTCCGCCGGTCCACTTCCCCTTCCGACGCGCGGCGGCGATCTTGTCGCGCGTCCGCTCGCCGATCATCTCGCGCTCGAACTCGGCGAAGCTCATCAGCATGTTGAGCGTGAGCCGACCCATCGCGTCCGCGGTGGAGAAGTTCTGCGTGACGGACACGAACGAGGCGCCGGCCGCGCCGAAACGCTCCATCACCTTGGCGAAGTCGAGGAGCGATCGACTGAGGCGGTCGACCTTGTAGACGACCACGACATCGATCTTCCCGGCTTCGATGTCGGCGAGGAGTCGCTGGAACGCCGGCCGCTCGATGTTCGCACCGGTGAAGCCGCCGTCGTCGTAGCGCGCGTCCACGAGCGTCCAGCCGGGCTGCCGCTGGATGTAGCCGACGCAGGCCTCGCGCTGGGCGTCGAGCGAGTTGAAGTCCTGCTCCAGCCCCTGCGAGGTCGACTTGCGCGTGTAGACCGCGCAGCGCTTCGTCTCGGACGCGCCCTTCGGAACGCCGTTCTTGGCTGGCTTCATCCGGCGCGCTCCTTGGTGATGCTCCGCGCTCCGGCGGCGCGGCCGAAGAAGAAGAGGAACCCGTTCCAGGGCGTCCCGGTGATGAGGCGGGCGATCTTCGAGAGCGAGCGGTGGCGCTCGCCGTTGTACTCGAATTCGTCAGCAAGGACGGTGACCCGGTGCTCGACGCCGTCGTGCAGGCGCGTGAGCACCGTTCCCGCCGGCGGCAGGCGCGGGTCGCGCGCGGGCAGCGGAAGCGGAACGATCTGTGCCCCCGCGCCGCCGTTGCGCGCCACCGGCTGCCGCCAGCGGACCGGCGCGTCCGGCGCGAGCTGCTCGATGCGCTCGAGCGCGCGCGGCGAGAGGCCGCCCTCTTGGAGTTCCTGGATGCGCCAGGCGATGCGCTTGCGCAGGTAGCCCTTGTTCCGGGTGCGCGTGGGCTCGCCGAAGACCTCGCGGTACTTCTCGGCGAGCTCGCCGGCCGTCATCGTGTCGAGCGCGGCCAGGTCGCGCGCGAGGCGCGCCGCTGCCTCTCGGTCCGCGCGCGATCCCACTACCCTCGGGTTGCTCATGTCGCTCTCTCCTTGCGGCGGCTGGTGCCCGCCGTCGCCAGGCATGAGGGCGGTCTCTGGTGAACAAGGCAAGGCAAGTTCGAGCGGCCCGGGCGTCATGGACACTCTCGATGTTTCTCTTGCCGGACGCGCTTCGGCGGCGGAAGGCGGCCTTCGAGAAGCAGCCTGAAGAGCGCGCCGGCGAGGATGTCGACCACCTCGGCGCGGGTGGCGGCAGCCTCGGCGTGCCCGCCCGCGTTCCGCTCCCGCGCCTCTCGGTTGTTTGCCTTGACGGCCACGTTTGCTCTCCGATCTCCGCGGGTTCCAGAGAGGAAACGCGATCTGCCAGGTCGAAGTGGGACATGCCCTGCGCCACCCGCGCGACACGCCCGACGTTTCCAATTGACCGGACAGATGTCCGACCCGTACTCTGCGCACCTCGGCATCCTGGGCGGCCGTGCCCGATCCTAGGGTTGTCCGCAATGGTTGCGCCCGTGAAGGAAGAGATGAACCCCTCCGAACGCCGGAAGCGGGGCCGACCACCCGTCGGCAAGATCAGCTCGCCCCAGCGGAAGGCCTTCGCCGCGATCCGAAGCCACCTCGCGCATCGGGGCTTCCCGCCGACCGTGCAGGAACTGGGCGAGATTCTCGGGATGGCGACCTCGAGCGCGCACGAACTGGTGAGCCAGCTCGTGCGGAAGGGCTATCTACGGCGGGAGGCTGGCAAGGCGCGGTCGCTGGAGGTGGTCCGGCAGCTCGATCCGGAAGTCGCTCACCTCGTGCCGGTCCCGATCGTCGGGGTGGTCGCCGCGGGGCGCCCGCTTCTGGCGGTCGAGAACATCGTCGGCGAGCTGCTGGTGGACGCGCGGCTCGTGGGCCGGGCGCGCTGCTTCGCGCTCGCGGTGGCGGGCGACAGCATGGTGCGCGCGGGGATCGGCGATGGCGATTACGTAGTCGTCCGCCAGCAGCAGGTCGCGGAGAACGGCGACATCGTCGTGGCGTTGCTCGGAGACGAGGCCACGGTGAAGCGCCTCTCTATCGCGGAGGAGCGCATCGAGCTACGCCCAGAGAACCCGCACCACCGTCCGATCGTCCTGAGGCCCGAAGACGAGTTCCGCATTCAGGGCAAGGTCATCGGCGTCCGCAGATACGCGGAGAGCGATCACGCGGAGGGCAGTCGGAGGAGTTGAGTATGTCCCAGCTTCGGTTCAAGAACTTCAGCGACTTGAGCTTCATCCAGCGGGTAGACAAACCGCGGTTCCTCGTGCCGTTGCTCGAACCGCACAAGGCGTACTTCCAGCGCCAGGGGCTCGACGTCACCACGCTCAGGAATGGCGATGGGCACGACCGACAGCTGCTGGAGGTCTTCACGAAGCCGGACGAGGAGATGCCGTCTGAGCTGCTCCAGTCATTGTACGTGCTCGACGACCTTGCCGACGAGGCTGGACACGACCGGATCCTCGCCGAGGCCGAGCGCCAGGGCGTGCAGCTCGACGGTATCCTCGGCGAGGACCTTTCACCCGGCGAGCTCGCAATCGCGGTCCACATCAAGGATGCGCGTGTCGTGCGCTCCGCGCATGACCGCACGATCTTCCGCAAGATCAAGAACTACGAAGAGTATCAGGGCAAGGGCAGCAAGCGGCTCACGCTGAAGGCCGCGAAGGCGAAGTGCGCCGCCGTCGAGGCCGACCTCGCGCCGTGGTTCGAGTCGAAGAACCGCAGCCGCGCCTGCGAGATCTACGTCTACGAGGAGAGGGACGACATCAAGTTCGAGATCACCCACGGCCGCCCCTACCGGACCGACGGCTCGATCGACAAGAAGCTCCGGCGCTCCCGCGTTGCTTACCGGCCGCAGAAACACGACTCGGTCATCTACGACACGCGCACTGGCGTGCTGAAGCTGAACGCCCAGACCCAGGGTGAGAAGGACCTCTACCGAAAGGCAGTCGGCAAGATCCTCTTCGACGATGCTGACTACTTCCCGGCCGGCGACATCTACACGCTGGCGCCGCTCTGCAAGGCCAAGCCGACGATCGCGCTGGTCGCCGGCGTCGACAGCGCCAGGCTGACTGAGATCTGGATCCAGGTCGACGATGAGCAGGGGTTCGTCCAGACCTCGCGCGCGTACAGCCTCATCGCGGCCGCCGAGAAGTACGGCAGCCCGAACTTCGCGCAGGGCAAGATCGTCCGCGCGTCCTTCCTCATCAAGTACCGGAGCGGCGGCCGGCCGCGGAAGCTCGAGCTGCGCCCGACGAACGTTGCCATCTACGACCGCGCGCGCGACGGCGAGCCCGCCGAGGAGTTCATGCGCGTGAACGAGTTCCTGAAGCTGCCGAAGCCATGACCCACGATTTGACGGCGTTCTGGCAGCTTCTGGAGACTAACTTCCCGCTCGGGGGTCCACGCCGCCACCTACGTGAGATCCTCGGCGCCGAGCTCGTGGCCGCGCTCGAGTCCGCGAGCATCTTGAAGCACCTCCGCGTCGCAGACCGCTACCCCTGCTCGCCCGCCGCCAGCGACGGCTGCCCGCGCGTCGTGATCGAGCGCGTGGACGGCAGCATCGTCGCCGTGTGCGGCAACGAGCCCGCCGAGTGCGCCGACATCGAGCTCACCGCGACCGACGTCGACGTGCTCGCCGTCGGCCCCGAGGACCTCTGCGAGGCGATCGGCAAGGCACTGAAAATCCGGACCGTGGTTGCTCCACTCCCGGGCGTTCGAGCCGCATACCGCGTGGGCACGTTCATCCCCGAGCCGGGCGTCAAGCACGCGATCTACTTCCTTTGCCGATGCGGCGAGCGTGAGTGCGCCGAGGCGATCGACGCTCTGCGCAGCCACGCGTCTGGCCAGACGTTCGCCGTTCTCTTGCCGACTGAGCAGTTCGTGTCCGAGGAGATCCGTCGACAGGCGGCCGCCGCCGCGGTGGTCCTGGTGCCGCTGGTGGACGCGGTCGGCCTCGATGCCGACGGCCTGCGCGCGCTGGGCGACCCGCTGACGATCTTCTCGTCCATCGGCCGCCCCGCGCCGACAACTCAGGCAGCGCCCCTTATCGCGCGCGCCTTCGTGCGCGCCGCGGGCAACCTGGGGGCCTGGAGGGATCTCGACGAGCCGAGCTACCAGGAGCTCGTCGCCGCGGCCAACCACTACGAGGTCTTCGCCGACGACCTCACGAAGACCGTGACCAAGGGCAAGGGTGCGGCGCGAACGCGTTCGGCCAACGTGCAGGCGTCGCACTTCAAGATGATCCGCGCCGCGGTCGAGGCCAGGGCGGGCTTCGACCCGGAGACGGTCGATGACGATGGCGGCTCGGCGAAGCAGACCTTCCAGCGCGCCCGGCAGACCTTCGACATCAAGAGCGGCAAATCCTGGGCGCTGTTCAAGACCGAGAAGGTCGACAACCACGCCGTCTATCGCTTCGATCCCGACGAGTCCGTGAGCTTCGCGCTCGTGTTCGCGCCGAACACGTAGCCCTTCTCGTCTGGATCGCGCTCTATACAGACCGCGTACAGCCCGCGTCCGCTCCACATACAGAGCCGCCCTCCAGAGTGGCCTCCGCGAGTCGCTGACGACTCGCAGGAGGTCACGATGGACAAGGAATGGCGCTGTGCTCGCTGCGGGAAGCTCCTGGGGCTTCTGCGCGACGGGCGGCTGCACCTGAGGTTCGCGCGGGGGCACGAGTACCTCGTGGGCTTCCCGGCGACGAGCGTGTGCCGCGGCTGCCGCACTCTCAACGAAGTGAACGAGGCGAAGGCGGCGACGCCCATCGCACTCGAAGCGAAGGCAATCGCGAGGCGCTGACGCTCTCGCGGATCAACCACCAACCCAGAGGCGCATGACGCCCTGACTCAGCCAGTAGGAGGCGCGCGACGCCCGGCCGGAAGGCGGGCGCTCCGTGCGCGTCACCTGGGAGGCTCTGAAGGAGAGCCTCGTTCGTTCGATCGGGACCCTCGGTGCCAGGAAGCAGTACGAGGCGATGAGAGCGCGGCGGCGAGTGCCGCAGCGCTTCGCCGATGCCGGTGCGCTGCTCGCATACCTCAACGAGCCTGGCGGCGACCTCGATGAGAAGGATGACATCTACGGCGTCCTGATCGATGCGACGCGGGCGCGCGGGGTGGATGCCGAACTCGCGGTCGCGCTGATCTGGCTCGGCCTCTGGCCGGGGCTAGACGCGGTCTACCGGCGGCGACTGCGCGACTTCATCAAGAAGCCCGACGAGCTCGTCTCGGAGATTGGCACGCGCTTCATCGCCTTCGTCCAGGGCGCGGACCTCGATCGCATCAACCGCGTCGCCGCCACGCTGGTCCTCAACGTCGAGCGCGACGTGTTCGAGGGCCTGAAGCGCAAGTGGGCCGACGAAGCGCGCCGCGCCGATCTGACTCCCGAGGACGACGACGACCAGGATGACGACGACACCGGCGATCGCCGCGAGGCCCGTGCGAGCCCAGTGCTGCGTACAGGCGGCGAGTCCGTGCTGGGCCAGCCGCCTCGGCTCGATCCGGACGAGGACGTCCGGGCTCTCCGCGACATCCTCGCCGACATCGTCGGCGACGACGCCGACCTGGTGATCGGCGCCGCGGTCTACGGCGAGAGCCAACGCGAGGTCGGCGAGAGGCTGGGCCTCAGCCACGACGCCGCCCGCAAGCGGTTCCAGCGCGCGATGGCCCGCATCCGCGCCCATTTCGCGGAGCCTCGATGAGCCCCTGTCCCAGTTCGCCGGAGCGGGTCGCGTTTCCTCCCCAAGAGCCGGGCCCTGCGCCCGGGAAGGATGCGAGCCCGTGACCGAAACCAAGCCGCACCGTGACGCCATGGCGGCCCTCTTCCGGGACGTCGTCCTCGTGCTCGGCGGCGTCTTCGCCATGCAGGAGACGGACGACGAGACCGTCCGCCGCATCGCCCGAGGGCTCGATCGCGCCTGGCGTCGCGCCCGAGGTCTCGCCGCGGAACCCGCGTCGCCCACCAGCCTGGCCCCGCACCCGGCCATCGCCGCGTTGCTGCGCCTGACCGACGAGGAGGGCACGCGATGAGCGACGAGCAGAAGTTGCCCATGCCTGCAGAGCGGCCGGAAGACTTCCAGCGGCTGCCCGGGCTCTTCCGCAAGTGGGAGGTCGAGCAGGTCCTCGACGGCGACCACGACTTCCACATCGAGGAGGCGGGCACCGCCTCCGACGGCACGCATCTCTTCGCCGTGTACCGGCGAGAGCTCACCCCCAATCCAAAGAAGGAGGCGTAACCATGGCAAGCAAGTGGGAGCAGACGGAGGAGTTGGCGAAGAAGCACGACCAGGATTCGAGCACCTGGCTCAAGCTCGCGGGCGACGGCGACAAGGCCGTGATCGTCTTCCTCGGCGAGCCCTTTCCCCGCGAGGTCTGCTTCATCGACGGCAAGTACATGCCGTTCGACGAGAAGCTGAAGGCGCAGGGGCAGAAGCCGTCGCTGCGCGTTGCGCTCAGTGTCGCGCTCTTCGAAACGAAGGAGGTCAAGGTCCTCGAACAGGGCGTGACGTTCTTCAAGGACCTCGTACGGGTGCGGCAGAAGTACGGGCTCGAGAAGTGGGCCTTCGAGGTGCAGCGCCACGGCGCCGCGAAGGACCCGAAGACCACGTACTCGATCCTGCCCGAGCATCAGCTGACCCCCGAGCAGCAGAAGGAGTTCCAGGCGCTTCCGCTGCAGGACCTCGAGAAGCTCTACGGGCCCGGCGGCGGGGAACCGGGCGGCGGCGGTGCCGCCCCCGGCGGCGCGCTCGGCAGCTACGATCGGAAGGAGACCGCCCACATCGACGCCGGCACCGCGCAGGCGCTGATGACCCAGCTCAAGACGATGCCGCGCGAGGCGGTCGATCGCTTCTGCAAGAAGTTCTGCGTCGAGCGCATCAAGGAGCTGCCGAGCGCGCAGGTCGAGAAGGCGCGCGCCTTCATCGAGGTGCTCGCCTCGGAGTACACGGCGCCGGCGGCGGCCACGCCCGACCGGGATCCCTTCGCCTGAACCGACCCCGGGGAACCGACTTCTCCGACGGCGGAAGGCACGTGCTGGGCGGAGCCAACCGCAGGCCCGTGCTTCCGCCGGTCGGAGGGGAACCGTCCCAGGCGTGATCCCATGAACGACTACTTGAACGAAGTCTTTGGCGCGGCGGGTCTGCTCGCCCAGCGCTTCCCCGGATACGAACCGCGCGACGGACAGGTCGCGCTCGCCCGCATGGTCGATCAGGCCATGCGTGAGGGGCGCCATGCCCTCGGCGAGGGCCCCTGCGGCACCGGCAAGGGCGTCGCGTATGGCGTGCCTGCCGTCTGGCACGCGCACCACGGGAAGAAGCGCGTCGTCATCGCGACCGCCAACATCGCGCTCCAGGAGCAGCTCGTCACCAAGGACCTGCCGTTGCTCGCAGAGGTCCTGCCCTGGAAGTTCACGTTCACGCTGCTCAAAGGCCGCAACAACTATCTCTGCCTCGACCGAATGGCGGAGAGCGAGGCGCGCGGCGAGCTTGCCGGCCTCGTTCAGGACGAGATGGAGCGGCAGGTCCAGCAACTTGTCGCCTGGGCCGGCCAGACGACCACCGGCGACGTCTCGGAGGTTCGGTTCGTCCCGTTGCCGCTCGCCTGGTCGCGCTTCTCGGTGGGCTCGGACGACTGCAAGGGTGACGGCTGCCACTTCCGCGAGACGTGCTTCTCGGAGCGCGCGAAGGCCGCCGCAGCCGAGGCCGACATCGTCGTCACGAACTACCACCTGCTCTTCGCCCACCTCGCGGTGCGCCGGGAGACCGGCCTGGACCTCGTTCTGCCGACGTTCGACTTCCTGGTTCTCGACGAGGCCCACGAGGCCGCCGACATCGCTCGCGACTTCTTCGGCTTCTCCGTCTCCGAGTACACCATCACGCGCCTCGCGCGCGCCGCCGACGAGCGCGGCAAGAAGAAGCTCGGCGAGGAGCTACGTCGCGAGGCCGCCGACTTCTTCGGCGTCGCGGCGCGGTGCGCCCGCTCACCCGCCTACAAGTGCAGGCTCAAGTCCCCCATGCTGCCCGTGCCGGCAAGGCTTCTCGGCGCGCTCGGCCATCTCGCGACGCACGCCGCGGCGGTCGAAGAGGACGAATCCGAAGAACGTGACAAGCGGGCGAAGGCGCGCCTCGTGCGGCGTCAGGCGGAGGTTGCCGCTGCCCGTCTCCGCGAGGTCACCGGTCTCTCGGACTCGAACAAGGTCTACTTCATCGATCTCGACGGGAAGGGCCGGGCAAAGCTCGGCGGGAAGCCGATCCAGGTCGCCGACCTCCTGCGGGCAGAGCTGTTCGAGCGGACAGAGTCCGTGAGCTTGGTCTCGGCGACGATGACCACCGCCGGAACGTTCGACTTCATCCGCGGCGAGGTGGGCGCCCCCGCGGATGCACTCGAGCTGGTCGCCGAGTCGCCATTCGACTTCGAGAAGCAGGCGCTGCTCATCGTGCCCGAGGGGCTGCCCGACCCGCGTGAGTCGGGCTTCATCGACGCGGTCGCAGCGGCCGTGAAGCAGGTGATCGACGCGTGCAACGGTCGAACGCTGGGCCTCTTCACCTCGTACCGCAACCTAAACGCGGTCTACGAGCGCATCTCGAGGAACGGCCACCGCGTTCTGCGGCAGGGCGAGCTGCCGCGCACCGAGCTCACGCGGATCTTCAAGGAGGACGTCTCCTCGGTGCTGCTCGGCACCGAGAGCTTCTGGACCGGCATCGACGTGCCCGGCGAGGCGCTGACCGGCCTTGTCATCGACAAGCTGCCCTTCCCGAACATGGACGACCCGGTCGTGGATGCCATCTGCGCCCGCGACCGCCGGGCCTTCGATGGCTACCTGGTTCCGCGCGCCATCATCTTGCTGCGCCAGGGCGTCGGGCGGCTCATCCGGTCGCAGAAGGATGTCGGCGTGGCTGTAATCCTTGACCGGCGCATTGCCGAGAAAGCGTACGGGCGGCGGTTCCTCAGGAGCCTTCCGCCCATGCTGACGTCGCGCAAGCTCGACAGCATCGCGCGGTTCCTCGCGGAGGCGGCCGATGCGGGCGCTGGTTGATTCCGGCATCCATCTTGCGGGGTCCGACCTCTCGCCAAAGCTCGCGGAGCGGCTGCAGCGCGCGCTCTCTTTCCAGAATCCAGAGTACCTGGACCGCCTGCGGCTCGGCCTATCGACCCGGGCCGTTCCGGAGCGGCTGTGCTTCGTCGAGGAAGCCGTTGACGGTCTTCGGCTACCCCGAGGCGCGATTCAAACGCTGCGGCAGCTCGCCGCCGCCGCGGGACTGACCATCTGCTGCGAGGACCGCCGCACGCGGCCAGCCGAGCTGCTCTCGCCGCTGCGGAACCCGCCGCTGCGGCCGTACCAGGAGCGCGCCGTTGCCGCGATGGCGGCAGTCACGCAGGGCCTGGTCGTCGTGCCGTGTGGTGGCGGGAAGACGCGCATCGGGATCGGAGCGGTCGCCCACCTTGCTACGCCCGCGCTCATTCTGGTGCACACCCACGATCTCGCCGAGCAGTGGCGCGAGCAGGTCCATGATCTTCTGGGCATCGAGGCGGCTGTCGTGGGTGATGGTCGAACGGCGCTCGCGCCGATCACGATTGCGCTCGTCCAAACGCTGACGCGCTTCGGACCGGGGCAACTCGACGCCTTCCTTGCGACCTTCGGGTTGCTCCTTCTCGACGAGGCGCACCACTGCCCCAGCACCACCTTCCGCGGCGTCGTGGATCGCTGCCCGGCCCGCTACCGCTTCGGCCTCACCGCGACGCCCGAGCGCGAGGATGGTCTGTCGCCGCTCCTCGACCTCTTCCTCGGTCAACCGATCGCGACGGTCAGCCACGATGAGCTCGTCGCCGCCGGCATTCTGAAGTTGCCCGATGTCCGCGTGATCGAGACCGGCTTCGCCTTTTCCTACGAATCCGCCGACGACTACGCGCGCCTCCTCGACGGTCTGGTGCGCGACGAGGCCCGGAACGAGCTCGTCGCAGGCACGGTGGCGGCCGAGGCCCAGGCGGGCCACCTGTGCCTCGTCCTCTCGGGGCGCATCGACCACTGTCAATCGCTCGTGACCAGGCTCCGGACGCGCGGCGTCGGCGCCGAGCTGCTCACCGGCAAGGTGAAGAAGGAGCGCCGAAAGGAGCTGCTCGACGCGGCGCGGGCGGGCAAGGTGCCGGTGCTGGTCGCGACGACCCTCGCCGACGAGGGGCTCGACCTACCAGCGCTCTCGCGGGTCTTCCTCGCGTATCCGGGCCGGGCGCGCGGGCGAACGCTCCAGCGCCTCGGGCGGCTGATGCGCGCGCACCCGGGCAAGACCGACGCCGTCCTCTTCGACTTCGTGGACGCGAAGGTCCCCGTGCTCCGCCGGCACCACGTGGAGCGGCGGCGGCTCTACGCCGAGGTGCTCGGTAGCGCGAGAGAGACGCGTGCCCGATGAACCTCGATTTCAGGACCTTCATCGAAGAGGTCCGTGCCCGTTCGGACATCGTCGAGGTGATCGGCGCCGACCTGGCTCTCACGCCGTCCGGCAGCACGCTGAAGGCGCTCTCGCCGTTCCACGCGGAGACCAACCCGTCGTTCGTCGTCTGGCCGGCAACGCAGAGCTGGCACGACTTCTCGAACGGTGGCGGTCTTGGCGGCGACGTGTTTGCCTACGTCCAGGAGCGCCACAAGATCGGTTTCAAGGAAGCGCTGTTCCAGCTCGCGGAGCGCGCCGGCTTACGCCGCCCAAACCAGGACGACGAATCGTTCCAGCGCGAGCTCGAGCTGCTCGTCGAGCGGCGCGAGGCCCAGCGTCTCCTGACGGCGGCTGCCGCCCACTACCACCAGATCCTGCCGACCAAGATTCGGGAGGAGATCTTCCGTGGGCACTACGGCTTCACCGACGAGACGATCGACGCGCTGAAGCTGGGATGGGCTGACGGCCACCTCTTCGAGTACGTGTGCGACGTTCTTCGAGCCTCCCGCGAGGTGGCGCTCAAGACCGGCCTCTTCGTTGTGCTTGCCGGCGGCCGCGTCGAGGACTTCTTCCGCGAGCGCCTCGTCTTCCCCTACTGGAAGGGGGGACAGGTCACCTACTTCATCGCGCGGGCGACCGAGTACACCGGCGATGAGGAGTGGGAGAAGTCGAAGTACAAGAAGCTCCTCACCCGTTCGGATCGGCACGACTACGTCTCTCCCGCCGTCGCGAACGACTGCTTCTACAACGAGGATGCCGCCCGCGGCGCCGACGAGCTTCTCATCACCGAGGGTGTCACCGATTGCATCAGCGCGATGCAGGCCGGCATCCCCTGCATCTCGCCCGTCACCACACGCTTTCGGAAGCAGGACGTTCCCAAGCTCCTGACGCTCACGCGGCATGCGAGCCGGGTGGTCGTCTGCAACGACTCCGAGACCAGCGGCGCCGGCGAGGCCGGCGCGCGCGAGACCGCCGCGGCGCTCTGGGCCGAGGGTCGAGACGCTCGACTGGCGGTCATCCCAAGGCCGGACGGCAAGGAGAAGATCGACGTCAACGAGCTCGTCGCGACCCAGGGACCGGAGGCGTTGCGCGCAGTGCTCGCCTCGGCGAAGGCCTATCCAGAGCACCTGCTCGATGTGATTCCAGGTGACGCGCCCAAGGGGGACCTGGACCGACTGCTGGAGCCCGTCCTGGCGTCGCTCACGAGTTGCTCGACCATCCGGGCCGACGCGATCCTCGACGCGACGACCGCGAAGTTTGGAGTCCGCCGCCGCGCGTTGACCGCGCGGGTCCGGGATCTCACGGTCGCGAGGAAGGTCGAGGCGGTCGCCGCGCGGTCCGCTGCGAGCAGCCTTCCGGAGATCAGCGTGGGCGGCCGTCAACTTCGCGCCATCGTCGTCGACGCACGGGTGGCCTTGACCCACGCGAACGAACGGCGCATCCAGGTCGCTGCCGTCTCTCCCTTCGAGAACGACGCGGCCCCGCTCTTCCGGCATGGCAGCTCACTCGCTCGTCTCGACCGCCCCACGAAGGGTGCGCCGATGCTCGCCGACCTCGATGAGGTGAGCATCTTCGGCGTGCTCCTGCGTGAGGCCGACTGGGTGCAGGAAACGGAAGAAGGCAAGCGTGCCGTCTTCCCGCCGAAGGACGTGGCGCGCGACCTGATCGCGTACCCGCCGCCTGGGCTCCCCGCGGTTGAGTCGGTCATCACGACGCCGGTCTTTGGGCGCGACGGCCAGCTCGTGGCTTCACCTGGGCTCCATCCGCGCGAGCGCCTCTGGCTCGAGGTGGACCCGTCTCTCAACGTGGGTGAGATACCGGAGGCCCCAACGCCGGACCAGGTGGCGGTCGCGCGGTCGCTCTTCTTCGATGATCTCTTCGTCGACTTCCCATTCGCGGCGCCGAGCGACCGCGCCCACGCGCTGGCGGCGGTGCTACTGCCCTTCGTGCGGCGGATGATCGACGGCTGCACGCCCCTGCACGTCGTCGAGGCGCCGGCCGTCGGCTGCGGCAAGGGGCTGCTCTGCAACCTCGTCTCGATGGTGGTGACCGGCGAGCCGTGTGACGCCCGCACGCTGCCGGACGTCGACGAGGAGATCCGCAAGATGCTCACGGCCGAGCTGTCGAAGGCCCGGCCGATCATCCTGCTCGACAACGCGAACGAGAAGCTGACGCTGGCCGCTCCACCGCTCGCGTCGGTGCTCACCGCACCCTCTTGGACCGACCGGATCCTTGGCCGAACCGAGATGCTGACCGTGCCGAACGTGGCGATGTGGATGCTGACCGGCAACAACCCGAAGCTTTCCAAGGACATCGCCCGACGCGCGATTCGGATCCGCATTGACCCAAAGCAGGACCGAGCGTGGCGGCGGTCGGGGTTCAAGCATGATCCGATCATCTCCTGGACCCGGGCGAGCCGAGACGAGCTCGTGCGAGCCGCTCTGGTTCTCGTCCAGGCATGGCTCGCGGCCGGGCGGCCTTTCTCGCGCGAGCGCCTCGGCTCCTTCGAGCACTGGGCCGCGGTGATGGGCGGCATTCTTCAGGTCTCGGGCGTCGGCGGCTTCCTGGACAACCTCGATGACCTGTACACGAACGCGGACGTCGAGGGCGAGGCGTGGCGGGAATTCACCCTGGCGTGGTGGGAAGCCCAGGGCGCCACGCCGACGCATGTCTCGGACCTCACCGACCTCTGCGAGAAGCAGGACCTCATGCTGGCCGCCCGCGGCGACGGCAGCGCGCGCTCGCAGCAGAGCCGCCTCGGCCGCGCCCTGCAGAGTGCGCGGGACCGCGTCTTCGGTGACCTCCAGGTGGTCATCGTGAACCAGGACCGGAAGAAGCGGACCCTCTACGCGCTCCAACGGGTCGGGGAAGCACCAGCGTCGCCTCAGGCGCCGGAGACGACCGACGAGGACGATCGCCACGTCGGCGACCCTTGGCACTAGCTGCACTCTTGCGATCTATGGGCGGCCCGGGTTGGCCAGCCGTTCATCGACGATCCGGATGACTTCTCGGAAGAGCGCATCGTCGTATTCCGCTGCGCGCGGATGATCACCGAGGACCTCGTGCCCGGCGGTGCGAAGATGATCGGCAAGGGCCCGCTCCAGCGCGGCCGCCTGGTCGCGAACAGCTCGGTGCCGCTCCATGTCGTCCTGCTCCGGGAACAGCGGTCCCACCGCGACCATCTCGAACGTGCAGTTCTCTGGCGCGAGCCCCGCCCGAGTCAGTTGTCGCGCCAGCGCATTGCCCTTCGCGTTCGGCCCGCCGTCGAGGTGCTGTCCGATTCGTTTGAACGGAGACGACGCGTTGGGCGACGAGGTGTCGCCCGTACGGCCCACGTAAAGCGCTGTCCGATCGCCGGTCGTGATGCGCCAGACGTAGAGCCAGAACCCGCGCCTGAGCAACGCGCCGTCGAAGCTCATCGCGTAGGCTCTCATCGAACCCCTCGAAACGCTGGCCGCTGGGAGGTCGTCACTCGGCCGTGGCATCGCTTCACTCCTCCTCGATCTTGAGACCTGCAACGGGCGGTTCCAGGAGGTGGTCGGGCTCGATTCGGCTCCAGGCTGGGTGAGCCTGGCCGACCACGGGGAACCCATCGATCAGGCCACGCACCTCGGACCACGGCACGGGGCCAGCAAGCCAGATCACCGGGGCGTCGACGACCGCACAGAACGCAAGGACTACGCGAGCCTCAGTAGGCGGCGTCGCCTTCAGCACCGCCCCAGCCAGCGCCCTAGAGAAGAAACCCTGCAGCTTGCTGAACTCGTTCTTCGTTGGCTCCCGAAACGAGTGGAACCAGAGGGAGTGCGAGGACGACTCTCGAGCGGAGCTGACGAGCTTCTCCAGATCCTTCGCGATGACCTGAACGCCGCTCCCGCCCTTGTCCGACTTGTGCCCCTGCTTGAACTCGATGTGGGCGACCGGGGGATCAGCCGGCGAGACGTAGAGGCTCATGTCGTGCTGCGCGGACCGTGGGCGTTTGCCTTTGCCGGTAAAGCTGTGGCGCCCCAATGTCGGCGTCTCGACCGAGAAGAAGTAGGGGCCGTCCGCCACGATGCGCTGGGCGATCGAGCGCGCCTCCTGCTCGCTGAGCCGGGTCCCGCCGTCGCGGTAGGTGGGAAGCACCAGCCTCGCGCTGGTGACCTCCCGCCTCGCGACCTTCCACAGATCCTGCGCGACACGACTGGCGAGGTCGCGAAGATAGTCGGAAACGTTCTGGCTCGGCATGAGCTTCGCCTTGGAGGGCTTCGACGAGCATACCGTAGCCCGGCGGGCACGCGGAGGTTGTTGGTTCTGCGACTCGGTCTGCCGGACGCCGGACTTCGCGTCGGACTTCACCCCGACCATGTCCGGCGCGATAAAGCTCAAGCACTGCGGCAGGTTGCCGCCGTTGCCGGACTTGCCGGACTTGACCCCCTCCCTTTTTTGATCACGGGGGATCTTTTTTTCTCTACCCCCACCTCCAGAAGAAATTTCCCCCGCGCGCGTGAAAGGGCACTTCAAGTCCGGCAAGTCCGGCGGTTTGGCCTAACCGACTGATTGCCTTGGGAAATGTCCAGCCGGACTTCGATGCCGGACACGTGCCGGACTTCACGCTGGTCCGGCATGCCGTCCAGGGATCACCGCCTCAGCTCTCACCCCCGTCCCAATTCGCCGACGCCGATCGCGTTTCCTCTTCAACGGCGCCGTCCGGCGCCTCGTGGAGCAGAGACGCGATGGCGGCGACCAGCAGCGTTACGGATGGGAGACCCGCGGGCATCACCTGCGAGAAGTACGTCCGCGGTGAGGGCAAGCGGTGCCGGCACTACCTCACCAACGGCGGATGCGCGCTTTCCGACGAGTTCATGTGCGTGGAGTGGCTGAAGGTCAACGGCCACCGTCGGCCAACTGCATCGGCGTCGGCGTCTGCGAAGGACCTCTTCGGGAACCCGGTCTCCTCGCCGCCCGCAGCGACAAGCTCGACGGCCACCAAGCGAGAAGCCCAGCCGCGAGGGATTGTTCCTGCGAACCCCGAGGCGCCTGGAGCGAGGTCGCTCCGTGGCCTGACGACGGCGGACATCGAGACGTTCAAGGCGCTCGGCGTCGAGGTTCGCCTCCGATCGGAGGCCGTCGGCGAGATCTGGCTCGTTCCCGCTTACACCGGCCAGCCCCGCAAGGAGATCACGCCGGAGCACGTGGCGACACTTTGCCGCGTGCTCGACGCCTTCCCAGGCTCTCACGTGACCGCGTTCGATCGCACACCCGCTGCGCAGGGGAGCCCCGCGTGACGGGCGAACACATCCAGCTCTCCTACACGCGGCTCTCGCGCTTCGAGACGTGCCCTCTCTCCTACCGGCTCCACTACGTCGAGAAGCACCGGCCTGAGCCGATGCTCCCGGTCCGTTTCGGCCAAGTGATCCACGAGGTGATCGAGCGCCTGGTGCGCGAAGCGGTCGATGACGAGCGCAGCGGGCCGCTCTCCGACGATCGTGCCCTCGCCCTCTTCCGAGAGGCGTGGACTGCCGAGGGCCTCACCGGCATCGAGGTCTTTCAGGAGGGCAGCGACATCCTCCGGCGCTTCGTCAGCGACCAGGGGCCGCTCGAGCACCGCGGCGTCCTCGCCATCGAGAAGGAGTTCCAGCTCACGGTCGGCCCCTTCACCGTGATCGGGTACATCGACCGAGTCGACTACATTGACGGCGAGACGATCGAGGTCATCGACTACAAGACCAACCGCCAGCTCTTCAGCCGCGACGAGGTCGAGACCGCACTGCAGCTCAGCATCTACCATGCAGCCGCCCAGCGCCTCTGGCCATGGGCGAAGAAGATCAAGCTCACCTTCTGGATGCTCCGACACGGCGTCCGGGAGGAGACGAGCCGGACACCCGAAGCGATCCATGCCGCACTCGGCTACGTCGAGACGCTTGGTCGGCAGATCGAGACCGCCACCGAGTTCCCAGCACGCCTCAACTCGAACTGCTCCTACTGCGATCACCGTTCGGTGTGCCCCGCTTACGCGGCGGCGCTCAAGGGCAAGCGAGAGTTCCTCTGCGAGAACCTCGCTGACCTCGAGGCAGTCGCGAAGGAGCGCGAAGAGGTCGCTCGCCTCGCGAAGATCCTGTACGCGCGCAAGGAGGAACTCGATCGCATCCTGAAGACGCACCTCAAGGAACACGACGAGCTCGTGCTCGCCGGCGTGCGCTACCGCATGTTTCACGCCGAGAAGCTCGAGTTCGCGCTCGAGCCGACGGTGGAGCTGCTGTCTCGGTCCACGGGGAAACCTCAGGCCGACATACGCTCGGCGATCGCCACCGTCGACAACAAGGCGCTCGACGACCTCCTCAAGTCCCTGGCGAAGGAGACGGACAGGAACCGTGTCGCCCTGCTCAGGGCCGAGCTCGAGGCCGGCGCCAAGAAGACGCACGTCCCGCGCATCTGGGCGAAGGAAGTGCCATGAAGATCCTCGGCGTCGATCCCGGCCTCGCGGCGCTCGGCTATGGCCTCCTCGCCTCGGACGGCCCGCGCCTCACGCTGGTCGTCCACGGCGTGCTTCGCACGAAGCGCCGCCACGGCCTCGCCATCGGCCGGGACCTCGCCCTCCGCATCGGCGAACTCGCTCGGGCCTTCGAGAGGGTCCTCGACGAGCACCGGCCCGACGAGGCTGCCATCGAGGAGTTCCGCTTCTACGGCAAGTCGGTCACGTCCTCGCTCCAGGTCGCCAACGTCGTCGGCATGCTCCGCGAGGCGCTGCGATCCCGCGGAATCTCGGCCGCCGAGTATTCCGCCCGAGACATCAAACGCGCGGTCACCGGCTCCGCCAACGCCAGCAAGGCGCAGGTGCAGAAGCTGGTGAAGCTCCACCTCGGCATGACCGACCTGCCGAGACCCGAGCACGCGGCCGACGCGCTTGCCGCCGCCATCACCCACGTCCAGCGCTCGCGACTCGCGCGAGCCACCGAGAGGTCGTCATGATCCCCACTCAGGAGCCATCCCCCAAGCCCCTCCCGCTGCACGAGCGGCGGCGCATCGAGCAGCACCTCTGCCCGGCCTGCTCGCACCACGTGGTCTGCCGCGTCGCACGGGCGGCCGACCCGAACCTCTGCATCGTCGTCAGCCAGTGCCTCGCCTTCGAGCGCGCCGACGACACGCCCTCGCGACGAAACCAGCAATGATCCCTCCGGACGAAACCTCGAACGAGCCGGCCGCGGAGGACGCCCCTGCCGCGTCGACGGAACCGGCCACCGGCGCAGACGAGAAGCCCGCCGAGAAGCCCAAGCGCGCACCGGGTCGCCCTGCTCGCCGAGACGCGCCTCAGATGCCCTGGGACGAGATCGAGCGGCTCTACATCCAGGGCGAAC
>DAIDIT010000118.1 GCA_027451705.1 Pseudomonadota bacterium | reverse complement strand
ACGCCGCGCGCGAGGCCGCGAGGAAGCCATGAAGCCCGCCACCCTCCTGCTGCTCGCCCTCGCCTCCTGCGGCCAATGCGGCGGCAACCCGACCCAGGACGGGCTGCTCTGCGACTTCCCGTTCCAGGTCGGCCCCGACTTCACGGGCGGCGAATGCTACCCCGGCGAGATCTGCCTGCCGTCGCAGGTCGCCCCGTGCACGGGCAACGCCTGCTGCCACTCCTTCTGCGCCCTCTCCGGCTGCGGCACGGGCAACCCGTGCCTCGACCTCGACCCGGCCCAGTTCCCGGACGGCGGCCCGGACGGCTGCGGCTGCTCGGACGCCGGCGCGTGCGACTGCGCCCCCGGCGACGGCGGCACGTGCATGCGCACGAGCTGCCTGCAAGTCTGCTCCGACCAGAACATCGTCCCCCCGCCCAACTTCTAGAGCGGGTCGCCGGCCGCGCCGAGCAGGATCTCGCGCGCGATCGGCAGCGGCGGCGCGCCGGTCGACAGGAGCGCGTCGTGGAACCCTTGGAGCGTGTAGGCGGGCCCCATCTTGGCGCGCCAGTCGTCGCGCAGCTTCTCGATCTCGAGCTTGCCGAGCGTGTACACGAGGTACGTCGGGTCGGCCGTCCCGCGCTGCGCCTCGCGCACCGCGTTCGCGTGCGGCAGGTACGCGTGCTTCTCGAAGAAGGCGACCGCGTCGTCGAGCGACATCCCGCGCGTGTGCATCCGCAGCCCGACGAGGAATCGGCACGCCCGCACGAGCCCCCACTGCGCCGCCGAGAGCCAGAGCTTGGGGTCCTGGCCGCCGTAGCCCTCCTCGAGCAGCATCTCCTCGGTGTAGTGCGCCCAGCCCTCGACGAACGATCCCGCCGAAACGAGCTTGCGCACCCGGGTCTTGGCGCGCGGCAGCCAGAGGAACTGGAGGTAGTGCCCCGGGTACGCCTCGTGGATCGCCGTGTTGACGAGGTCGCCCTTCCAGTACGCCTCGAGGTGCTCCTCCTTGCGCTCCGGCGGCCAGCCCGGCTCCGGCAGCGTCAGGTAGAAGTACGCCTCGGTCGCCTTGGTCTCGAACGGCCCCGGCGTGTCCATCGAGGCGAACGTGAACGCCCGCGCGAACGGCGGCGTCTCCGCCACGGCCGGCAGCGCCTCCGACGGCATCCCGACGACGTGCTTCCGCTCGCAGAAGTCGCGCAGCGAGGCGAGCAGCCCCCGCGTCTGCGGGATGATCTGGTCCGCCTTCGCGTGCTCGTGCGTCAGCGACGCGAGCACCTCCGCCGGCGGCCGCCGCGGGTCGATCCGGCGCGCCGTGTCCGAGAAGAGCGTCTCCTGCCGCGCCAGCTCCGCCTCCCCGATCGCGATCAGCCGGTCGATCGGCACCTCGACGCCCTCCTCGTCGAGGAGCTTCTCGCGGTAGAGCGCCTCGCCGAGCCGGAATTCGCCGTCCGCGCGCGGCAGCAGCGAGGTCTGAAGCCAGCCGCGGTAGCGCCGGTACGCGTCCGTGGCCGCCGCGGTCGCCTCCCGCAACTCCCCCTGGAGCTCCGCGTCGCCGACTCCCGCGAACGCCGCCGGCACGTCCTGGCCGAGGAACGACCGCGTCCCCTCCGCGTCCTCCATCGCCACCTGCACCCAGAGCTTCGGCGGCCGGTCGAGGTTCGCCTCCGCCTGCTCGAGCAGCTTCGGGATCGCCCGCTCGCGCGCGACGACGTCCCGCAGCCGCGCCTCGGCCGGCGCGAAGTCGCGCTTGACCAGCCCGAACACCGCCCACGCGATCCGGTCGTTGTAGAACGCCGGCTGCCGCGCCCACGACCGCACCTCGGTCAGATCGAGCAGCTCCGCCCGGATCGACCCGAGCAACAGCTCGCGGTCGATCCGGTCGTCCTCGCCCATCTGCGAGGGATCGAGTCCCGACAGTTCGCCGAGCGCGGACCGCAGCCGCTGGACCTCCGCGCCGATCGCCTGCCGCGAGAGGTCCGGCATCCGGTCGTCGCGGTCGTGGAAGCCCTCCTCCGTCGCCTCCTCCGGCCGGAAGTCGAAGTAGCCCTGGTAGTAGCGGGTGACGAAGGACTGGAAGCGGCGGTCCTCGTAGCGCGCCGTTTCAGCATCGGGGGCGGCGGCGGGGGCGGTCGCGCCGAGCTGGGCGGCGAGGATGGCGATCGGGATCACGGGCGTTCTCCTTTGCTAGACGGCGCGCGCGACCGCGACGTGGCGGCCGCGCATCCCCGAGAGCGACCGCGCGTAGCGGCGCGGCAGCCAGGCCTCCCCGAGCGCGTGCAGCGTCCGGTCGGACTGGAGCGAGAAGCCGCGCTCGCGCAGCCACCCGGGCAGCTCCGAGGGCGTGAAGCCCGAGCGGAAAGGCTCGCCCGCCGCGGCGATCAGCCGCCGCCACAGCCGGTCCCCGCGGCGCGGCCGCTGCAGCGCGTCCCGCTCGACGTAGGTCAGCGCGAACGTCGATCCCGGCGCCGACAGCGCCCGCACGGCCCGCACCGCGGCGTCCACCGCCCCCTCGGTCAGGTAGGTCGCGACGCCCTCCCAGATCGTGAGGGTCCGCACCGATCGATCGTGCCCGAGCTCCGCGAGTCGATCCGGCAGCCCCCCGACCGGCTGCCGCTCGAAGTCCCACGCGACGTAGCGCAGCTCGGCGGGCGGCGTCCCGACCTCCGCCACCCGCCGCTTCTTGCGCGCCTGCGTCGCCGGGTGGTCGACCTCGAAGACCGACACCCCGCGCAGCTCCCGCGCAAAGCGGAGCGCCCGCGCGTCGTAGCCCGCGCCGAGCAGGACCACCTGCCGCCCGCTCGCGCGAACGAAGTCGAGCAGCGCCTCGTCGAGCGCGCGCGTCCGGAGCTGCATCCCGAGCACGCCCGAGAGGTCGAACCCGATCGCGACCGACGAGAGGAACGGCGCCGCCATCGGGTGGCGCCTCGCGGCGTCCACCGCCGCGCCCTCGATCGCCGCGAGGAAGCCCCCCGACAGCCGCAGGCCGTACGGGTCGTCGACGAGCCGCGCCTCGCGCGGCAGCAGCGGCGCGACCCCGCGCAGCATCGCCACCCACGCGGCGGTGCGGCTCGGCGTCCCGTCCCTCATGCGCGCTTGCGCCGCGGCCGCGCGGCCGGGCGGGGCGTGGTCTCCGCGGTCTCGCCGTTGCGCCGCCCCTCGACCGCGCCGTCGAAGGCGTCGGCTGCGACGCCGTTCGACACGTGCCGGATCCCCGCCGCCGCCTCGACGCGGGCGAGCCGCTGCGCGAGCCGCTCGAGCGCGTCGGCGACCGGGTCGGGCAGGTTCGCGTGCAGCGCCTCGCCCTCCGCGCGCCGCCCGGCGACCACGCGCCCCGGCACGCCCACGACCGTCGTGCCGGCGGGCACGTCGCGGATCACCACCGACCCCGACCCGATGCGGGCGCCGTCGCCGACGTCGATGGCCCCGAGCACGCAGGCGTTCGAGCCGACGACCACGTCCTTGCCCAGGCGCGGGTGGCGCCGCACGCGCGCCTGGCTGACCCCGCCGAGGACCACGCCCTTGTAGAGCACGCAGCCGTCCCCGACCTCGGCCGTCTCGCCGACCACGACGCCCATCCCGTGGTCGATGAAGACCCCCTCGCCGACGCGCGCGCCCGGGTGGATCTCGATGCCCGTCGCGAAGCGCGCGAGGTGCGAGAGGAAGCGCGGCACGAGCACGAAGCCGCGCCGCCAGAGCGCGTGGCTGACCCGGTGCGCCCAGAGCGCGTGCAGCCCCGGGTAGCAGAGCAGCACCTCCGCCGTGCTGCGCGCGGCCGGGTCCTGCCGCATCGCCGCCTCGACGTCCGCCCGCAGCCGGCGCCCGGTTTCGGAGAAGCCCATGGCGCGGGTTTTTAACCCAGCGGCCGCGCCCACGCCAGAGGACGTGCGCGGGGCCCGACCGGCGTGCCGTTCGCGTCTGGCGTCCGGTTCCTCTCCCGCGAAGCGGCGAAGGGCCAGGGTGGGGGCTGCCCCCGCGAGAGCCCGCTCCCCTCCTCCGGCTCTCCGGGGAGGCATGGGTAGCGGAATCTCGCCTGCCGCATCCGGGGCGGCCGCTGGCGACCCCTCGACCTGGCCCGGCTGCGGTGGATCGTCGCGCGGACGACAGCCGGGGCCGTGGGCCGTCGGTCCGACCGTCGGCCGGCGGACCCTCGGGTCGATTCCGCCCGCGGCCCACTTGACGCACCGGCGGGCAGCGACGATGGATGATCCGCCATGACGACCTCCGAGGCACTGCGGGCGGCCAAGGCGCGGTGGGGGCCGAACGGCGCGATCTCCGGCGGCACCGCGCCCGGCCACAACTGCCTGGTCGGCGCCTTCACCTCGGGCCGCTTCGTCATCCTCGGCATCGGCGAGACCTGGGACGAGGCCTTCGCCCGCGCCGGCGACCCTCCCAGCCAGTCGCCCCCGCCCCGCCACGCGCGCTGACGCGCCCCAGCCGCGGCCCGTGTTGTCGGCCACGATGAAGCCCTCGTTGTCGCAGGCGGTCACGCCGTCGTTCGCCGACGCGTGGCAGCGCTCCGGGCGCGGCGCATCCGCCCAGGAGGCCAAATGCTTCGACCCTACGGGGGGTTGCCCCGCCACGGGCGCCGACGCGTGTTTGGGCCGGCAACTCTTGCCGGCAAATGATCGCGGCGCCCGCGATCGCGACGCCGCGCTTTTCGACGATCGTCTCCACCCGTCCGCCCGAGCTGCGAACTGCGCCGGAGGCATGCTCACCTCCGCCGAGCAGGAGACGCGATCGAATCGCCCGAACGCCGGCCGAGCCGGTGGACGGCGGCCTTCCGCCGGCCGCGCCCCGCCCTCCGGCGACGCACCCGCGATTGCGGGCTTCCCCTGTGTCTTTAGGTGGTTGCGGAGACCCTTCGATCGGGCACAGAGAGTCTCTGTGCGCGCACAGAGACCTTCTGTGCACGGAAAGAGAGACTCTTTCCGCGATCGATGTCCTTCTGTGCGCGATCGATCGGTCTCTGTCCGCGCGCAGAGACCTTCTGTGCCCGGAAAGAAAGACTCTTTCCGCGATCGATCGCCTTCTGTGCGCGATCGATCGGTCTCCGTCCGCGCGCAGAGACCTTCTGTGCCCGGGAAGAGAGACTCTTTCCGCGATCGATCGCCTTCTGTGTATGGAAAGAAAGACTCCGCCGGCGACCGATCACCCCCTGCGCCCGCCCACGAACCGATCGCCTCCAGATGGCAACCTTCCGCGCGTCGCCGATCTCCGATCGCGCGCGGGCGAACGACGCTCGCACGCACGAAGAGACCGTCGGTGCGCGACCAGAGACTGTCTGCGTGCGACCGAGGCCCCTCTGTCGGGCGCGAGCCCTCGATCCGGTTCAGTGGAAAGGTTGGCTGGCAACAGACTCCACGCGACTCGTCGGACGGATGGTTCTCGTCTGCAGTGGCCCCGCCGCCCTCAGAAGCGGGCGGGCGGGCAGAAGCCTCCGTCCGCGGGGAGCATCGGCACGCCGGGGAAGAAGATCTGCGCCGTGCTGGTCTGGGCCGCGACGTGCGTCGCGTCGACGGGCGTGGTGGGCAGGGGCGCGAAGCCCGGGCTGACGCCGGAGACGGAGCCAGCATAGATGCGGACGTCCGCCGCCGTCACGCCCACGGCCATGCCGGGATCGAATGCCATCGTGACGGTGATGGGCTTTCCGAACGTCGTCCCCGAAGGCTCGAGGGTGACTTCCTGGCCCACGGGGAGCGCGCCGCCGCCGCCGTTCCCTCCGGGCGCCGCGGTGAAGGTCAGCTCGCTCCCGAGGGCGCCCGCCGGTATCTGGATTATCGCGCCCCAGGGCGCCGCGATCGTGCCGCCGTCGGAGCCGATGGTTTGCTCCGTGCCGCACAGGCCCCCCTCGCCGTCGGCGGCGCCGACGCAGATCTCTCCGGAGGGGCAGGAGGGCCCGGGCGGGGTCCCCGCGTCGGGGTCGAGCGGGGGGACGCCGCCGCAGGGGCGCGGCGTCGTCACCAGCTCGCAGACGCCGACATTGCCCCAGTCGGGAACGCAGACCTCGCCGGCATCGCAGGGCCCTCCGGCATCGAGGTCGCAGCGGATGTTGCACCCGTTCGGGGACGGCCCGCCGAGGAAGCCGCCGACGCAGGCGGGCCCTTCGCAGGGTCCCGTGGTCGCGGCCGCGGCCTGGACCCGATCGACCAAGTCCGGCTCGGCGATCTCATTGCAGACGAAGGTCGCGTTCCCACCCTCCGCGAGCCGGCCGGTCGCGGGGTCGGGGAGGAAGAAATCGGCCACGACCCACGCCTTGCCATCCTGGGTGAGGAAGAAGTAGCCGCCCGTCCCGCCGTCCGAGCCCGGCAGCGGCTGATCCGACCAGGCCGTGACGGTGGGTCCGGGCGCCGTGCCGGTGAGGGTGCGGTCGATCGCGAGCGTGACGGGCTGGACGGAGGTGGAGGGGTCGACGAGCGACGAGCACTCGCTCTCCATCGGCGCGAGGCCTGCCATCGCCGGGCTCGAGGTGGGGCCGGTGGAGACGACCTGGGCGTGGACGACGGCCGTGCCCGCGTGCACCCGGTCACAGACGGTCGGCTCGGCGCAGGAGCCGTCAATATAGGAACGCGGCCGCGCACAGCCGGCGGCGAGCCACACGGCGAGCAACCACGGAGCCCCGCGCCACCGACGGATCACGACGAGAAGGGTAGCACGTGGCGGGCGCGCCGCTACGGCTTCGGGAGGGCGGCGAGGTGGCGGTGGAAGGCGTAGCGCTCGCGGACCTCGGTCTGGGCGGCCGCGAGGAGCTTCTCGTGCCGGGCGGGGTCCCCTCCGGCGGCCGCGAAGCGGGTCTCGCGGGCGAGGAAGGCCTCGAGGGGGACCTTGGGCTCGCCGCTGTCCATCTGGAGCGGCGCCTCGCCGCGCTCGGCCCTTCGCGGGTCGTAGCGGTAGAGGAGCCACGCGCCGGAGGCGACGGCCAGCCGCTGCTGATCGGCGCCGTGGGCGAGGTCGTAGCCGTGGGCGATGCAAGGGCTGTAGGCGATGATGATCGACGGTCCGCGGTAGGACTCGGCCTCGACGAAGGCGCGGACGGTCTGCGCGTCCTTGGCCCCGAAGGCGACGCGCGCGACGTAGGCGTTGCCGTAGGCCATCGCCATCAGGCCGAGGTCCTTCTTGCGCGTGGCCTTGCCGGCGGCCGCGAAGCGGGCGGTCGCGAGCAGCGGCGTCGCCTTGGACTGCTGGCCGCCGGTGTTCGAGTAGACCTCGGTGTCGAGGACGAGGACGTTGACGTCCTGCCCCTGCGCGAGGACGTGGTCGAGGCCGCCGAAGCCGATGTCGTAGGCCCATCCGTCGCCCCCGACGATCCAGACGCTCTTGCGCACGAGGTCGTCGGCCGACGCGAGCAGCCGCCGCGCCCAGGAAGGCCGCGGCGCGGGCAGCTCCGACAGCCGCGCCTTCAGCCGCTCGACGCGGCGTCGCTGCGCGGCGACCTCGGCCTCGGTCCCCTCCTTCGCGTCGAGCATCTCGGACACGAACGCCTCGCCGAGGGTCGCGGCGCCCTCCCGCAGCGCGGCGCGCGCGGCCTCGCGCAGGCCGTCGGCGCCGAGCCGCAGGCCGAGGCCGAACTCGGCGTTGTCCTCGAAGAGCGAGTTGGACCACGCCGGGCCGCGGCCGTCCTTGCCCGTGGTGTACGGCGTGGTCGGGAGGTTGCCGCCGTACATCGACGAGCAGCCGGTGGCGTTCGCGACGAGGAGCCGGTCGCCGAAGAGCTGGGTGAGGAGCTTGACGTACGGTGTCTCGCCGCAGCCCGCGCAGGCGCCGGAGAACTCGAAGCGCGGCTCGAGGAACTGGCTGCCCTTGGGGTCGAGCTTGACCTTCGCGCGGTCGGCCTCGGGGAGCCCGAGGAAGAAGTCCCAGTTCCGCCGCTCGGCCTCGACGAGCGCCGGCAGCGGCGAGAGCCCGACGGCGCGGCGGGTCTCGTCTTTCGGATCGTGCGACGGGCAGACCTCGACGCAGAGGCCGCAGCCGGTGCAGTCCTCGGGCGCGACCTGGAGGGCGTAGTCGAGACCCGCAAAATCGGCGCCGCGGTAGGCCACGTGCTTGAAGGTCTCGGGGGCGGCGATCGCGGCGTCCGAGGGGAAGACCTTGGGGCGGATGGCGGCGTGCGGGCAGGCGAGCGCGCACTTGTTGCACTGCGGGCAGAGCTCCGCGTCCCAGACCGGGATGCGCTCGGCCAGGGCACGCCGCTCGTAGCGGGCGGTGCCGACCGGCCAGGTCCCGTCGACGGGGAAGGCGCTGACCGGCAGCGCGTCGCCCTCGTTGTGGAGCAGCCGCGAGGTGACCTCCCGCAGGAACTCGGGCGCGGAGGCGGGGATCGGCTCCCAGGGCAGCTCGAAGGAAGGCCGCGGGCCGGGCGCGACCTCGGCGAGCCCCTCGAGCGCGCGGTCCACCGCGGCGAAGTTCTTCGCGACGACGTCGCGCCCCTTGCGCGCGTACGTCTTCTCGATCGACGCCTTGATGCGCGCGACCGCCTCGTCCCGCGGCAGCACGCCCGAGAGCGCGAAGAAGCAGGTCTGGAGGATGCCGTTCGTCCGCCCGGGGAGCCCGGCCTCGCGCGCGACGCGGGTCGCGTCGACCGCGAAGACGTGCAGCCGCTTGTCGAGGATCTGGCTCCGGACGCGCGCCGGCAGGCGCCCCCACAGCTCCGCGGGCGGGTACGGCGCGTTGAGCAGGAACGTCGCGCCGTGGGCGGCCGGGCCGAGCACGTCGACGCGTTCGAGCAGCGAGAGGTGGTGGCAGGCGACGAAGCCCGCGCTGCGGATCAGGTACGGCGCGCGGATGGGGCGCGGACCGAAGCGCAGGTGCGAGACGGTGAGCGCCCCCGACTTCTTGGAGTCGTAGACGAAGTAGCCCTGCGCGTGGCGGCCGGCGCCCTCCCCGAGGATCTTGATCGAGCTCTTGTTGGCGCCGACGGTGCCGTCGGAGCCGAGGCCGAAGAAGAGGGCGCGGACGACGTCGGGTGGCTCGAGGTCGAGCTGCGCCTCGGGGAGGGAGAGCCCGGTCACGTCGTCGTCGATGCCGAGGGTGAAGCGCGGGCGGGGACGGTCCTCGGCGAGCTCCTCGAAGACCGCGGCGATCGACCCGGGCGTCAGCTCCTTGCCGCCGAGGCCGTAGCGGCCGCCCACGAGCTGCGGGCCGCGCTCGCCCGTCGCGAGCTCCGCGTCGCGGATGGCGGACGCGATGTCGAGGAAGAGCGGCTCGCCGGGGGCGCCCGGCTCCTTGGTGCGGTCGAGGACGGCCAGGGCGCGGACCGACGGCGGGAGCGCTCCGAGGAAGGCGCGCGCGTCGAACGGCCGGTAGAGCCGGACCTTCACGAGGCCGACCCGCTCGCCGCGGCTGCAGAACCAGTCGACCACCTCGTGCGCGGTCTCGGTGGCCGACCCCATCGCGACGACGACGCGCTCGGCGAGCGGATCGCCGACGTAGTCGAAGAGCCGGTAGCGGCGGCCGGTCCGATCGGCGAGCC
>DAIDIT010000117.1 GCA_027451705.1 Pseudomonadota bacterium | reverse complement strand
GCCGCCGCGCCGCCGCGCCCCTCCTGCGCCGGGGGGCCGTCGGGCCGGCGCTGCGCCGCCGTCCTCGCGAGCGGCCTCCAGGCGCCGTCCGGGCTCGCGGTCTCACCGCCCTGGGTCTTCTGGAGCGACGCCCGCACCGGCACGATCTGGAAGACCTCGCCGGGCGACGGCGCGCCCGCGGCCCTCGTCACCGGCGAGAACGGGCCGGCGGATCTCGTCGCCGCGCGCGGCGACCTGTACTGGGCCGACGTGGGCGGCGGCACGGTCCGGCGGCTTCCGCTCGGGGGTCGGATCCCCTCGACCGTGGCCGTGGCCGACGGCCATCCGCATTCGCTCGCCGCCGCCTGCGACGCGCTCTACTGGGCGGAAGAGGCGGCCGACGGATCGCGGGGCCGCGTGCGCCGCATGCTCTTCCGGACCGGAGCCGTCGAGACCGTGTCGGACCTCGGCTCGGTCGACCTCGCGCTCGACGGCGGGTGGCTCTATCTGCTGTTGGGCGGCGGGCTCAACGTGGGGCCCGGCGAGTTCACCCAGATCTTCCGGCTGCCCGCGGCGGGCGGCCGCGCGGAGTCGCTCGTCGGCTACCGCCAGGCCGCGAGCCTCAACGTCTGGCCGCCGCCCGCGTTCGCGCCCGGCGGGCCGCCGCGCGTCCACCTCGCCGGCCGGATCCACCCCGCGGCCTTCGGCGCGCGCGACGGCCTCGTCTACTGGATGGACGAGACCGGCGCGATCCAGCGGCTCGACCCCGCGACCGGGCGCATGTCCTCGAGCGCGGGCGGTCCCGACGGCCCGGACGTGCCGCCCGCGCGCGGCGGCGTGCCGGCGGGCGCGCGCCTGTCCGTGCCGGAGCGCGTCGGCGCGTTCGCCTGGTCCGGGGACCGCCTCTACTGGGCGAGCAGCGAGACCGGGGACGTGCCCGTCGGCGCCGTCTTCTCCGCGCCGCTGTCCGGCGGCGCCATGACGCAGGTGGCCGACGGCCAGGCCTCGGCCCTCGCCGTCGGCGGCGGGGCCCTCTACTACCTGGGGCTCGACGGCGACGTGGTCCGGGTCTCCCCGCCCTGACCGACCCGGGCCCGCAACCGCTCGACTTCGGCGCGCAGCGCGTCCAGCTCCTTCTGCTGCGCCTGGAGCGCCGCGACCGCCATCGTCGCGTAGCCGTAGAGGTCGACGCGGTCGCCCGGCGGCGCGACGCAGGCGGGCGAGGTCGCGTCCTCGACCATGAAGCCGAGGCGGGCCCGCGCGCTCTCCGGCTCGGTCTTGTAGCGGAACGTCGCGAGCGGCAGCCGCACCAGGTCGTCGCGGAGGCGCTCGCGGTCCGCGTCCGTCAGGTAGTCGATGTCCTTCTTGTAGCGGCGGCTCGAGATCGGGCAGTTCTTCGTGCACGGGATGCCGCAGCCGGCGTCGGCGTCGAGGCAGCCGTAGCGATCGACCGGCCCGGAGATCAGGCAGCAGACCTGCCCGCTCGTGCAGCACTGCGCGCCGCAGCAGCCGATGCCGCCGAAGCAGCCCGTCCCCTGGGCGCAGGGCGCGGCGACGCAGCCTCCGCTTCCCGAGCAGATCTGCCCCTGCGGGCAGACGTTCCCGCAGGCGCCGCAGTTGGCCGTGTCGGTCTGGAGATCGCGGCAGGCCGTCCCACAGCAGGTCGTCCCCGGCTCGCAGCTCGTTCCGCCGCAGGCGCCGCCGCCCCCGGAGCCTCCGCCCGACGAGGCGGCGCCGGAGCTGCCCCCGCCCGTCGTGCCACCCCCGTCGCTTCCCTCGTCCGACGGCCGGTAGCAGCCGGCGGCGGCGATCAGCAGCGAGAGAACCAGCCAGCCGGGCGGGATCCGCATGGCGCACCTCCTCGTCGGACCCATCGTAGCCCCGACGCGCGGCGCGTGGAATCGGGGCCGCCTACCGCACCCAGAGCGCGCCGCTCTGTCCCCAACCCGTCGCGGCCGTGTCGCAGCCGTTGGCGCCCGGGTAGCCATAGATGAGCCGGTTCGCCGTGCCGTTGTCGCCGTCGGCCAGCCCATAGATGCTCCCCTGCACGTAACGCGCCGTCCCGTAGGACGTCGGCGGGAAGCTGTAGCTCTCGGCCACGCACGGACCGGACGCGTTCGAGACCGAGATGAACTCGCAGTTGGCGGGGAAGTAACCCGTGACGTTCGCGCAGGTGAAGCGGTACGCCGGGCTGACGCCCGACTTGAGGTTGTTGATCTCGGCGTCCGAGAACTTCCCGTAGCCGCTCGGGCTCGTGAGGCTCGCGGGGTTCACGGCGTTGACGTTGATGTGGTTGGTGTTCCCGCCCGAGATGCCCGCAACCAGCGTCCAGCCGCCGCCCTCGTCGGTCATGTCGCAGTAAACCTCGAACGGCGCCTCGCCGCCCGGACCGTCCGCGTCGACCGTGTAGATGCCGCTGCCGGTCTGTCCCGCGTAGCTGTAGCCCGTGCCCGGCGTCGGGTTCAGGTAGCCGTAGCAGCTCCGCGCGAACGTCCCGTCCGACCAGTTGCGGCTGGCTCCGTTCGCGACGATCGTCACCGCCGGATTGCCCGGGCCCGTCGGACCCGCGGCGCCCGGCGCGCCGCTGGCACCCGTCGCTCCTGTCGCTCCGGTTTCTCCTGCCGCTCCGGTCGGCCCGGTCGGGCCGGTGAGTCCCTGCGTCCCGACGCCGGTCGCTCCCGTCGCCCCGGTCGCGCCTGTCGCGCCCGTCGGTCCGGTCGGACCCGCCGAAGCGCCTGTCGGCCCACCGACGCCGCCGGTCGGTCCCGTGGGGCCCGTGGCCCCGTCGGTCCCCGACGCGCCCGTCGGCCCGGCAGGACCCGTTGCGCCCGTCGCGCCCGTCGCACCGGTGACGCCCGAGGCACCCGGACTTCCGGCGCCGGTCGGTCCGGTCGGGCCGGCCGCGCCCTGCGGGCCCGTGGCCCCCGGACAGGCCGTGAAGGCCAGCGCTGCCACGGCAAGGGCCGTCGCCATCTTCGGTGTCATGAGGGATCCCTCCTGGATCGTTGGGCCCCGACACGGAGCCGCCGGCAGTCTACCGCAACCCGACCCGGCGTCCACGGCCGTTGCCAGCGGGCGGGTGCCCGGCCTATGGAGGGGCATGACCACGGTGAAACTGGACGGTTCGCTCGACGGCCTGGCGCTCGCCGAGCTGGTGCGGCGCAAGGAGGTCACGGCCGCGGAGCTGGTCGAGGCCGCGATCGCGCGGGTCGAGGCGCACGACCCCGCGCTGAACGCCGTCGTGGACAGGCTCTACGACCGGGCGCGCGCCCAGGCGGCCGGGCCGCTGCCCGACGGCCCCTTCACGGGCGTGCCCTACCTCCTCAAGGAGATCCTCGGCGAGGAGGCCGGCGTCGTCTCGACCGAGGGCAGCCGATTCTTCCGGGACCGCAAGCCCGCCGCGGACAGCGAGCTCGTCCGCCGCCACCGGAAGGCCGGCCTCGTCGCCATCGGCAAGAGCAACGTCCCCGAGCTCGGCATCCTCCCGACGACCGAGCCCGTCCTCCACGGCCCGGCCCACAACCCCTGGGTCCCGGAGCGGACGCCCGGCGGCTCGAGCGGCGGCGCCGCCGCGGCGGTCGCGGCGCGCCTGGTGCCGATCGCCCACGCCAACGACGGCGGCGGCTCCATCCGCATCCCCGCCTCGTGCTGCGGCGTCTTCGGCCTCAAGCCCACCCGCGGGCGCAACCCGCTCGGCCCCGCCATCGGCGAGAGCTGGCACGGCCTCGTCGTCGAGCACGCCGTGACGGTCTCCGTCCGCGACAGCGCCGCGCTGCTCGACGCGACCGCGGGGCCGGACGCCGGCGCCCCCTACGCCGCGCCGCCACCCGAGCGGCCGTACCTCGAGGAGGTCGGCCGCGATCCCGGCAAGCTGCGCATCGGCTTCACCGTGCGCTCGCAGCTCGGCCACGAGGTCCACCCGGACTGCGTCGAATCCGTCCGCGACGCGGCCAGCCTCTGCGAGAAGCTCGGCCACCGCGTCGAGGAGGCCGCCCCGCCCGTCGACCGCGAGGCGTTCACGCGGGCCTTCCTCGTCGTCGTGGCCGGCGAGATCAGCGCGCAGGTCGCCCGCCGCGCCGCCGAACTGGGCCGCCAGCCCGGAGGCGACGAGCTCGAGCCCTCGACCTGGCTGCTCGTCCGCTGCGGCCAGGAGTTCACCGCCGCGGAATTCGTGGACGCCGTCAAGACGCTCCAGCAGGCCTCGCGCCGGATGGCCCCCTGGTTCGAGCAATTCGACCTGCTCCTCATGCCCACCCTCGGGCAGCCGCCCGTGAAGATCGGCGCGCTCGCGCCCCGGCCGGCCGAGGTCGCGGCCCTCGGAGTCCTTCGGCGCGCGCCCGTCGGCGTGGCGCTGCGGAAGATCCTCGCGAAGATGGCCGAGGAGCTGGCCTTCGAGTTCGCGGCGTTCACCCAGCTCGCGAACGTGACCGGACAGCCGGCCATGTCCGTGCCGCTCTTCTGGAACCGCGACGGCCTGCCGATCGGCGCCCACTTCACCGCCCGCTTCGGCGACGAAGCCACCCTCTTCCGCCTCGCCGCCCAGCTCGAAGCGGCCCGCCCCTGGGCGCAGCGCCGCCCGAAGATCGGCTAGATCCGCGCGCCCGCCCCGAAGCTGCTCGTCCGGGGGCTGCGATTCCGCCTCCGAGCCTTCCGACGCCGCGTGCGGGCCCTCGGAGACCACGTCCGGGCCCTCCGACACCGCGTGCGAGGCCTCGGACTCGCTGTACGAGGCCCCAGACTCGCTGTCTGGGCCCACAGACTCGCCGTCCGAGCCCTCAGACTCGCTGTCTGAGCCTCTGGCTGGCTGTCCGAGGCCTCGGACTCGCTGTCGGAGGCCTCGGACAGCCTGTCGGAGCCTTTGGACGTGCCGTCCGGTGGCTCTCAGGTGGCGTTCGAGGGCCTGACGGCGACGCACGAGGGCTCGGAGACCCGCTCCGGCCGCGGCTGTCCGGTACACGGTGCCTCTTGGGTGGTCCTCGACGGCTCGGACGTGGTCTCCACGGCCCTGGAGCCACTCTCCGACCGCCCGAAGATGGCGGAAAGGCCCTCGAGGACCGTCCACGGGCGCCTTTGTCCGATCCTCGGTCCCTCGGACGCCCTCCCCGGGGCCGCGTGCGCCGGACGAGATGGCCCCCACACCGTCTCCCGGCCCGCGGACGTCAGCCACGGCGCCTCGCGTCTGGGCCACGACGCCCCGGACGCGACGCAGTTCGCTTCTCGGACCGGCCTCCGGAATCGCGACTGGGTTGCGACGGCCGTGGTCACGTCAATTCGAGACGTTGGCGCTGGCACAACCCGTGCCTTGACGTCCCCCGTCGCCCAATCTCGGGCGTTCGAAAGGACGGATAGACCCATGGCAACGATGACGATGCTGGCGAGGCTGTTCGCCTGGAGCGACGGCGAGGACGACGACGGGCTGGCGGCGGCCGACCGGCGGGCGCTCGACGCGCGCGACCGGTCGCTGATGGAGCGCTTCCTCGCCCGCGAGAAGGAGGCGGAGCAGGAGCTGGTGGCGCGGCTCGACTCGATGGGGCGCCTGGTCGCCCGGCTCTTCTGGCCGTTGCAGTTCCACGGTTGGTTGGAGTTCCGCGGCGAGTACTTCGCGACGCTGCACCGCTACCGCGACGAGGGCCTGCTGCGGCTGGACGAGCCGCTGCGGTTCCTGGCGCAGCGGCTGCTCAGGCAGTCGGGGCGCAAGGAGGTGATCGAGGCGCGCCGCGACGAACTGGCGCTCTCGTTCAGCGGCTGCCGCGAGGGCGACGACGCACACGCGGACGCGGGCTGGGCGGAGTGGCTGGAGCGGGAGGCGACGGCGTCGGTCGCGGCGCAGCCGCGGTTCGGGAGCCCCGAGGCGGCGCTCGCCGCGAAGCGGGAGATCGCGTGGCTGGAGGCGGCGAAGGCCAAGCTGTCGCCGAGCGAGCGGGAGACGCTGGAGGCGGAGCAGGCAGTCGCGCGGGGGGAGCACGCGGGCCTGGCCGCGGCGCTCGGGGTGAGCGACGCGGTGGCCTACAAGCGCCGCTCGCGCCTGAGGAAGTCGCTGCGCCGCATCGCCCAGGAGACCGGCGCGACCGAGATCCTCGAGCGCCTCGAAGCCCGCCGCCCGCGCCGCCAACCGAAGTAGGACGCCCAGTCGCCGCGGCGACTTGCCGAGCTTCGACTGACACGCCGACCCAACCAGCGTGTGCCGAGGCGGCTGCGCCCGCGCACGTAGGTTCTCCCGCCAGGGGTCCCGGCAGCGGTACGGGTGTACGAGGGAACGGCCGGTTTAGCCGTTCACAATTCGGGCGGCCTGATCCACGAGGAAACCACTCGACCGGGACTCAGAGTGCCAGGTGAAATCGAAGCCCCACGAGGTCGGTGCCTCGGTAGAGGAGGTCCACGCCAAGGTTGCTGTCGGGGGTGGAATCCCAGTACGTCCGCGCGGTCGTTCCCGTGGGCCCTCGGGTCGGGCTCGGCTTCGTGCCCCAGTTGATGCTGCCGTTCGAATTCTTCGCTTCGGCCTGCAACGCGGCCTTCGCGCCAGCAACATCGCGGAGCGGGGACTTGGCCTGCAACGTCTCCACGATGGTCTCGGGCGGGGAGACCTCGAAGGTCAGGGTGGAGCCGTCGGCGAAGTGAAAGGTCAGCCGGCTCGACTGGCCGTCCGGCGTGCGGTGAAACGTCCCGCCGCAAGCGGCCGGAGGCCCAAAGCTCTTCACCGCGAAGAGGTACAGCGGGCTGCCGATGGCTTGAACCCTCGCCTCCTCGACCTTGGCCGCCTGGGGCCTCGGGGCGGTGCAACGGGGACCTGGGCCAGATGCGGTCAGCGCCGAGGCCAAAAGAAGAGACAGCATGGGTCGAACACTCTCACGGGGCGCGGTACCGGACAAGGGGTTGCCCGGCAGGTCGAGTGCCGGGGTGCGCGCCGGCGCCCCGTTCAACAGTCACCGCGGCGCTCGGACTTACGATTAAGGGCTGTCCGCGTGGCCGGCGCTTGCCAGAGGGATGAGATCGAGGCAGCATCGCGCGCGTCCAATCCGCACGAGGAGGTTTCAGTGCACAGGCTCCTGCCACTTCTCGTCGTCGCGGCGGCGTCTGCGCCGGATGAGCAGGTGACCCGCGCCCAGGCGCTCGCCGCCTTCCGGGCCCACCGTCTCAAGGACGCCTGCGCTCTTTACGAGGCTGCCTCCCGCCAGGCACCTGACGATGCCTCGAACTGGGCGGACCTCGGGTTCTGCTTGGCCCGGCTCGGCGAGAAGGCCGGGGCGCTGTCCGCGGAGCAGAAGGCGGCGCGGCTGGCGCCGGACCAGGAGACGCGGCTGCACGCGTACTACAACCTCTACAAGCTCGGCGTCACCCTCCATCAGCCGAAGAACGACCCCGGTCACTGCGCGACGTGGGGGGATGCCGGAAATTCCGCCACGCTGGGTGTCTGTGACTACGATTGCACCGAGCCACCTCCGGTGGGTGACGAGCACAGTGGCCTGGTCATCTGCCCGACGCAGCAGGCGGCGAGCCGGATAGCCGGCGATCAGACCGGCGCCTTCTTCGACGACTCTTGCGCGCTGCGCCGCGCTCCGGACTGCTTCGCGTTCGAAGAGGACGTGCAGGGCTACCACCGCGTCAGCTACTCGACCACGGACTCGGAACTCGTCGAGAGTGGCGAGAGCTGCACCTTCGTCTTCGCCGATGGCGCCCGCCATCGCGTCGGCGCCTGGTGCGCCCGTTTCGACGACACGCCCAGGACGAAGAAGCGAGCGCTGGAGATCGGCTGCACCGGCGATCCGGGCTGCCGCTGCGCGCACCCCGACTGGGCGGCGCAGACACGCGTCGAGGAGGCGAAAATCCGCGGGGCCTGTTCCGCCGCCAACGCGAGCAAGCCGTGAACGGCTGGTCCGTCGCCACCGCGGTCACCCGCCGGGGTGCGAGCCGTGTCCGAGACGGACTCGGATGACGCAAGCGCAGTAAGCGATGTGGCCTCCAAACGGGGGGCCGGCTCGTTTGAACAGCTCCGTCGTTGCGCCGGCTTGCGAAGAATCGACGGAGGCCTCGTCACGTTTTTCGGGCTCCACGTTCGTGCTTGCCTATTGGAAGCGCGGGAGCTCGCGTGGCTGGAGTCGGCGAAGGCCAGGCTGTCGCCGAGCGAGCGGCAGACACAGGAGGCGGAGCAGGCGGTCGCGCGGGGGGAGCACGCGGGCCTGGCCGCGGCGCTCGGGGTGAGCGACGCGGTGGCCTACAAGCGCCGCTCGCGCCTGAGGAAGTCGCTGCGCCGCATCGCCCAGGAGACCGGCGCGACCGAGATCCTGGAACGCCTCGAAGCGCGGCCGCCAGCGCCGCCAACCAAAGTAGAACGTCAGTCGCCGCAGTCGCCTTCGCCACCCGGCGGCGCTCATTCGAACGCGAGACGGGAGAACGGCGGCGCGGGCGGCGCCATCTGGGGAGGCGGAGCGACGCTGGCCGACGCGCCGAGGGGTGCTCCGAAACCGCTGGCGAGGACGGACGCGAGGACACCTCCGACGACGAGCGGAACGTTGGCCTCGTGGCCCGGCGCCCAGCAGGATCCCGGCACGTAGTTGGAGACAACCACGGTGGCCGCGACAGCCGTACCGAGAAGGGTCGCGATGAAGGCTCCCGCCCAGGTTGCCCAGTAGTCGGAATGCCGACCGTCCTCCTGGTAGTCGAACGTGACAAACGCCGCGACGACGAAGGGCTCCCCGATCACGGCGCCGAGGGCGAGCAGGGGTCCGACGAAGGGCGCGGCGGCGGCGAGGAGCAACTCGATGGCCGTGAACCCCAGCCGAATCCCGACGTCGCCAGCGTAGGCGCGCCAGAAGGTTGCAGTCGCGGAGGGGAGAAGGGACTCCGCGGGCGCTGCGCGTCGAGAGTTTGAAGGCGCCGCCGGCACGGCGGGGAGCACCATCGGCACCACCGCCACCGCATCGAGGTGAAGAGAGAGTCCAAAGTACGAGGGCGGCGCGGAAAAAGCTGCCACGATCGCGAGGGCGGCGATCACGCCGCCATCGTCTCGCTGCCCTTGGCTGTACGCAACTCCAGGGCTGCCTGCGGCCCGGGCGACGGCGCCAACCGCCGCGGTGAAACGCACAGTCACTGCGCCCACTTGCGAAGAATCGACGGAGGCCTGGTCAGGTTTTTCGGGCTCCATGCCCATGAATGTCTCTTGGAAGCGAGGAATGGTTCTTCGCGGCCGGCAGCACCCACGCAGCACCCACGATGGAGGCCATCTTGGCCAACCACAAGAGCAGCACCCCCGCGAGCACGAACGCCCCCGGGGTCACGAGCAGCACCGTCGCGCCCGCGGTCGGGACGGCGGGGAACGGCGCAGCCGTCGGAACCGGTTCGGGCAACCGCCCGGCCGGAGGCGTCCTGGCGAGCCTCGGAGTGACGAACTCCGGGTTCACCACGGTCAAGGTGGCGAGCTTGGTGTCGACCAAGTTCGAGGCGAAGCTGAGCAAGCGCTTGAACGGCCTGGAGCACTTCATCCCGGCCGGCACGGGCTTGCTCCTCAACGGGACGACCTACACGGTGGCGTCGATCGTGTCGGTCCTGCAGGCGGTCCTGGGCCTCTTCGCCGCCAAGTCGACGGCCCAGGCCGAGGCCAAGTCCACGGTCGGCGCGGCAACGGCGGCGCTCAAGGCGGAGCTTCCGACCGCGGCCCAGTTCCTCTCGGCGCTGGACACGGCCCTGGTCTCGTTCTTCGGCAAGGGCAATCCGGTCCTGACGAACTTCGGGCTGAGCTCCGGCGTGAGGAAGACCCCGAGCGTGGCGACCCAGGCGAAGGCCAAGGGCACGGCGGCGCTGACCCGGAAGGCCCGCAACACCATGGGCAAGGTCCAGCGCCGCGAGGTCAAGGGTGGCACCGCGCAGGTGTCGGTCACCGGTCCGGCCGGCGAGGTCCTCTCCGGGAGCACGACGGGTCCCGCCGCCGCGCCGGCGGCCCCGGCCGGGAGCGGAAGCGGCAACACGGCCAAGTAGCCGGCGGCCTCTTCGAGGCAGCCACGGCCCCCGGGCGCGCCGCACGCGCCCGGGGGCCTCTTTCGCCTACATGAAGTTCGGGGTGTGCCCGGAGGACAGCGACTCGGCGTCGTGCGCGTCGAAGCCGCACGCCAGGAGCCGTTGGACGCGGTGGCGGTGCATCGCGTCCTGCAGCCCCTGCACCTTCGCGATGCCCTGCGGAAGCCGGGCGGGCTCGAGGCCGCCGGCGGCGAGCACGCACAGCGACTGGTAGACATACCGGTTCGCGCCGGCGATGCCGCCGCCCCCGCCCGCGGAGGCGAGCTTCTCGGCGCGCGCGGCGGCGAGCCGCGAGAGCCGCTGCGCTTCCTCGGGCCGCTCCTGCAAGAGCCCGCGCACGAGGGAGAGGCCGAAGCGCACGTGCCGCGTCTCGTCCTGGCGGGCGCGCTGGGCCAGGGCGGCCGTCACGGGGTCGGGCGCGTGCTCCTCGATGAACTTCAGCAGGTCCAGGAACGTCCCTTCGCCGAGCACCGAGAGCAGGAAGGTCCCTCCCGCCAGGTCGGGCGGATCCATCAGGCTCTTCAACGACGACTGCGACGCCGCCGTCGAGTAGCCGAGCGTGCCGCCCGCGGCCTCCGCCCTCCGCGTGAAGGCCTGGATGTGGCGCGCCTCGTCGGACATCTGCGCCGCGAGGAAGAGCACCACCTCGGTGTAGTGGGGATGGACGCGGGCCAGGTGGCCGGCGGGCACGTACAGCGCCGACAGCTCGTTCTCGGCGAGGAACGTCATGACCTGCCCGACCGCCCGCTCGAGGGGCGGCGCGAGGGGGCGCAGCTCGCCCCAGGGAAGGTCGCGCTCCACCGACCAGACGCCCGCCGTCGCCTGCCGGTACAGCTCGGGCGCCTCGTCGGCCCACGCGCCGGGCCGCTCGCATTCGTCGAAGGGGAACGGCTCTCCGCCGGCCTCCACGGCGGCCCCGCGCGGAGCGAATCCGCTGCGGGGGTCGGCGCGAAGCGGCGCGGCGGCGAGCCGCTCCGGACGCGCGCCGCCCGCCACCGGAAGGCCGTCGCCGCGCTCGATCACGAAGTTGCCGTCGGGATCGCGCCCGAGGAAACGGTGCCCCTGCACCCGGCAGAAGCTCGCGATCTCCTCGGCGGCCCGCGGCGCGCGGCTCGCGATCGACGCCCTCGTCCCGGGCTCGAGCGCGAGCATCTCCTGCTCGAGGAGCAGGTAGAGCCCGTCGGTCGAGCCCAGCTCCCCCGCGTCGACCGGCGAGGCCATTCAGCGCTCGAAGTAGCCCTGCCGCTCCATCGCCATGCGCAGGTCCCCGTAACCGTCGAGGTGGGGCGGCAGCCAGCGCCGCAGCCCCTCGAGCTCCATCGCGCGGCGGTGCTCCGGGCGGTTGAAATCCATCGAGAACAGCGCGTCGCGGAAGGCCATGCCCTTCTCCGCGGGCAGCCCGGGCAGCGCGACGAACATGCAGTGGTTGAAGGGCGGGGAGGTCCAGAGCAGCCGGCAGGCAGACGCGTCGGCGAGCCCCTCCGCCACGACGCGCACCCAGGTCGCGTCGCAGAGAGCCCCGGCGTCGGCCTCGCCGCTCGCGACCGCGTGCAGGACGTTCAGCTCGCTGGTGCCGGTGTCGCCATGCTTGCCGACGTCGATGTCGAAGCGGAGCGGCCGGTAGTCTTTGTCGGCGACCAGGCCGCCCTGCGCCTCCAACCAGTGGCGCGGCAGGATGGCGGCCTGGGCGGAGTCGCGGCTACCGAAGGCGACTGTCTTGCCGCGCAGCTCGCCGAGCGAAGAGAGGGGCGAGCCGCGCTTCACCACGAACTGGCAGTGCATCCCCACGTCCACGTCGCGCATGCCCAGCGCCTGTGCCTCGCCGCCGCAGCGGCGCGCCACCTGGAGGTAGGCCGTGGGGGTGGCCCAGGCGACGTCGATGCGTCCGGCGAAGAGCGCCTCAACCAGGGTCTCGTAGCTCGAGAGCAACGCGTACTCGAAGGGCACGCGCTGCTCCCGGAAGACCTCGCGGATCGCCTCCCAGATCGTGACCGCCTTGGGGTCGTAGGCGACCGCTCCGAGCCAGATCGGGGCCATGGGCTAGAAGAGCGGCATCCCGAGGAGCGCCCTGCCGAGGAATTCGTAGAGGACGTCCGAGGTCGGCGCCATCACGTGGCCAGCCCGTGAATCGCGGAAGTTGCGCTCGACCGAGGAGACGCGGCCGGCGAAGGCCGCCCCGCCGCAGACGCGCATCGCGTTGTCCGTCACCGACAGCGCCATGTCGCCGGCGGCGGCTTTCGACTCGAGTACGAGCTTCATCGTGTCGGCGGCGGGCCGCTCCATCGACGCCGCGGCCTGCGCGACGAGCGCCTTCGCCTGGTCGAGGGCGATCTGCATGCGCGCGAGGTAGGCGCGCAGGGTGGGGAGGTTTCCCAGCGATTCGTTGAGGTGGGTCAGCTTGGCGCCCTTGAGGTGCTCGGCCGTCGCGGCCGTCGCGGCCCCGGCGATGCCGAGGGCGACCGACGCCGTGCCGAGCTGGAACCAGGGCAGCACGACCTCGAGCATGATCTTGAAGCCCTCGCCGTCCGCGCCCAGCTTGCGGTCGGCGCCCAGCTCCACGTCGGCGAGCTGCATGGGCGCCGAGGCGTTGCCGCGCAGCCCCATGCCCTTCCACGGCTCGCCCACCGCCACGCCCGGATCCTCCCGGCAGACCCAGTAGAGCGTGGAGTCCGTCGGCCCCCCGGAGGAGACCGAGAGCGCGCTCGTCACGTAGCAGTCCGCCTTGCCGGCGCTCGTGACGAAGCTCTTGTCCGCGGAGAGCAGATGCATGTCACCCTTCGCGCGGGCGCGGCTGATGGGCGCCCAGAAGTGCGAGCGCGAGCCGGTCTCGCTGAAGGCCAGGGTGGCGAGGTGCGTGCCGCTGGCGAGGTCGCCGAGGAGCCGCTGGGCCCCCGTGGGCGTCCGGACCGCGATCACCTGCGCGGCACAGGAGTGCATCACGTAGACCATGGCCGTCGAGGCGCAGGCGGAGGCGAGGGTCTCGACCACCGGCGCGAACGCCGTCGGCCCGAGGCCGAGCCCGCCCGCCGAGGCCGGGAGCGTCAGCCCCATCAAGCCGGCCTTGCCGAGGGCGGCGATGCCGTCGGAGGGGAAGAGACCCTTGGCGTCGACCTCGGCCGCCTTCGGGGCGAGGACGTCGTGGGCGATCGACTGCGCCTTCTGGAGCGCTTCGTGAGCGGTCATGCGGGCACCTCCCGGAGTGCGGCAGGGAGGATACGCACGCCGGCGCGGACGTGGCAAGCGTCCGTCGCGGCCGTTCCCGGTGGCGTCTCGGGCCGCCTACCGCCCCCAGACGCGGTCAGCCACGAGGCGGGCGACGCGCGCCCGGATGTCGTCGCGGATGAGCCGCACCCGCTCGAGCGTCTGCCCGTGGGGATCGACGATCTGCCAGTCCTCGCGCGGCAGGCCCGGGACGACCGGGCATCTCTCCCCGCACCCCATCGTCACCAGGAGCTGCGCCTGCCGCGCCAGCGCCTCGGTCAGCCGCCGCGGCACGGCGCCCGCGAGGTCGATGCCGATCTCGGCCAGCGCCGCGATCACCTCGGGGTGGACTCGCTCGGCCGGCTCGGTGCCCGCCGAGAGGGCGCGCGCCTTGCTCGGGTCCGCCATCGCGGAGAAGAGCGCGGCGGCGAGCTGGGAGCGGCCGGCGTTGTGCACGCAGGCGAAAAGGACGGTCGTCACGGCCGCCTCTATCGCCGCCCACCCGGCCACCCGTCAAGCGCACCGCGGCCACGCGGGATGGACTTTCGTCGGTCGCGCGTCATATAAGACGCGCCTTTCCCGCCAAGGACAACCGTGCTCGACCGCCTCCAGATCCGCAACGTCGCCATCGTCGCCCACGTCGACCACGGCAAGACCACGCTCGTCGATTTCATGCTCCGCCAGGCCGGCGTCTTCCGCGCCAACGAGGCCATGACCGACCGCGTGATGGACAACAACGACCTCGAGCGCGAGAAGGGCATCACGATCCTCGCGAAGAACACCGCGGTCACCTTCGGCGGCGTGAAGATCAACATCGTCGACACGCCGGGCCACGCGGACTTCGGCGGCGAGGTCGAGCGGGCGCTCCGGCTCGTGGACGGCATCCTGCTCCTCGTGGACGCGGCCGAGGGGCCGCTGCCGCAGACGCGCTTCGTCCTCGGCAAGAGCCTCGCGCTCGGGCTGCCATCCGTCGTCGTGATCAACAAGATCGACCGGAGCGACGCGCGGCCCAAGGAGGTCCTCGACGCGATCTACTCGCTCTACATCGACCTCGGCGCCCACGACCACCAGATCGAGTTCCCCATCCTCTACGCCGTCGCCCGCGAGGGGCGCGCCTCGACCTCCCTCGCCGTGCCCGGGACCGACCTGAAGCCGCTCTTCCACGCCATCATCGGCCACCTGCCGCCGCCGCCGCCCCCGACCGGCGACCTCCCGCAGATGCTCGTCGACAACCTCGACTACGACGACTACGTCGGCCGGCTCGCCATCGGCCGCATCAGCGCCGGCTTCCTTCGCGAGGGCATGCCCATCGGCGTGGCGCGCGAGGGCGGCGCGGTCGTCCGCGGCAAGGTGGTCAAGCTCTACACCTTCGACGGCCTCCGCCGCACCGAGACGGCCGAGGCCGGCACGGGCGAGATCGTCTCGCTCGCCGGCCTCGACGAGGTCTCCATCGGCGACACCATCTGCGACGCCGAGGCCCCGGCCGCCCTGCCCCGGATCCACGTCGACGAGCCGACGATGTCGATGGTCTTCCGGGTCAACGACGGCCCCTTCGCCGGCCGCGAGGGCAAGTACGTCACGAGCCGCAACCTCCGCGAGCGGCTCCTGCACGAGGCCTACCGCAACGTCTCGATCCGCGTCCAGGAGACCGAGACCCCCGACGCCTTCAAGGTCCTCGGCCGCGGCGAGCTGCAGCTCGCGGTCATCGTCGAGACGATGCGGCGCGAGGGCTACGAGCTGACCGTCAGCAACCCCGAGCCGATCACCAAGGAGGTCGACGGTGCCGTCCACGAGCCGATGGAGCTGCTCGTCTGCGACGTGCCCGACACCACCGTGGGCGCGGTCACCGAGCGCATCGGCCCGCGCCGCGGCCGGATGGTCGAGATGATCGGCCTCGGCTCCGGCCGCTCGCGAGTCACCTACCGCGTGCCGGCGCGCGGCCTGGTCGGCTTCCGCAACGAGTTCCTGACCGTCACGCGCGGCGAGGGCATCTGCTCCTCCCAGTTCGACGGCTACGAGCCGTGGCAGGGCGGCATCCCCAAGCGGCAGAACGGCGCGCTCGTCTCGGCCACCGACGGCGAGAGCGTCGCCTACGCGCTCTTCCACCTCCAGGAGCGCGGCGCGATGTTCATCGGCCCGGGCGTGGCCGTCTACCCGGGGATGATCGTCGGCGAACACAGCCACCCGAACGACATCGACATCAACGTCACCAAGGGGCGCAAGCTCACGAACATCCGCGCCGCCGGCCGCGACGAGAACGTCATCCTCACCCCGCCGCGGCAGATGTCGCTCGAGCGGAGCCTCGAGTGGCTCGCGAACGACGAGTTGCTCGAGGTCACGCCGAAGAGCCTGCGGCTGCGCAAGCGGGCGCTCGACCCGAACGTCCGCTACCGCCAGGAGCGCGACCGCAAGCGCGACCTGGGCCTGGACATTTAGAGCGGGGGGCCCGTGCGCCGCTCGGCCTCCGGCCTGCGCTGCTCCGATGCCCCCCGTTCCCCCGCGCCCTCGGTCGGCCTCCTCCGGCCTCCCTCGGTCTGGGCGTAGTCCGCGGGAGCGGCGCGCGGCGTGGGCGATCGTCGCGCTCGGCTTCGCCGTCCGCTGCGCCGCCGCGTCGCCGCCGGTGCTCCACGACTGGGACGAGCGCTACCACGCGCTCGTCGCGAAGCACCTCGTCGGCCATCCGCTTGAGCCGGTCCTCGTGCCGGGCGGCGGCGAGAAGCCCGCCGAGCGCTGGAGCGCGGCCGGGATCTTCCTGCACAAGCCGCCGCTCGCGCTCTGGGGCATGGCGCTCGGCCGCGCGCTGCTCGGCCCGTCCGAGTGGGCGTTCCGCGCCGCCTCGGTGATCCTGGGCACCGCGACCGTCGCCGTCGCGATCGCGCTCGGCGAGGCGCTCTTCGGCCCCGAGGTCGCGATGCCCGCGGGTCTCCTCGTCGCGCTCTCACCCGAGCTGCTGCTCTTGACCTCCGGCGCCGCCGCGACCGACCAGGTCGACGCCCAGCTCGTCTTCTGGGTCACCGCGTCCGCCGCGGCCCTCTGGCGCTGCGTCCGGTCCCGAGCCGAGGCCTCCCCGCGCTTCGCCGACGTCGCCCTCGCCGCAGCGGCGATCGGCGGCGGGCTCCTCACCAAGTCCTGGCCCGCGCTCGCCGCCGTGCCCGCGGCGCTCGTCGCCGGGTGGCCGGGACGCCGGCGAGCGGTCGCGATCGCCTCCGCCTCCGTGGGCGGGGTCGCGCTCGCCCTCCCCTGGCGGATCTACGCCTCCGCGCACTGGCCCGCCGCAGCCGCCGCCGAAGGCGCGTACGCGCTGCGCCACCTGACCGAGGTCCTCGAAGGCCACGGCGGCGGCCCGCTCTTCTACCCGACCGTCCTCGTCCGCTGGTTCGGACCCGCCGCCCTGGTCGCGCTCGCCTTCGGGCTGACCCGGGCGCGGGCGAGCCGCGAGCTCCGCTTCGTCACCGCGTGGGCCCTCGTCCCCCTGTGCCTCTTCGCCGCCTCCGCGACCAAGATGCAGGGCTACCTCGCGCCCGAGATCCCCGCCGTCGCCCTCCTCTGCGTCCTGCTCGCCCGCGACGCGTGGCGCTGGGCGAACTCCTCTCCCCCGCGAAACATCCCTCCCCCGCTGGCGGGGGAGGGTCAGGGTGGGGGGTCACCCGGGCGCCCGCGCGCCGCCACCCTTGCCGCCCGCGCCCTCGCACTCTCCGTCCCGCTCTGGGCCGCGGGCGCGACCGCGCTCGCGGCGCCGCGGATCCTGGCGATCCCTCCAGGCTACGCCGCGTTCAAGGCGCGCGTCGCATCGCTCCGCGCCCGGGACCGAGTCTTCAACCTGCGCTGGGCCGCCCAGGCAATGGTCTACTCCGACGCCTGGGCCGCCGAGCGCTGGCCCGAACCGCGCGACGCCCGCGGCGCCTTCGTCGCCCACTGCCCCGCGAGCCCGCAGGTTCCCGAGGGCTTCGTCCCGCTCGAGTTGCCCGCCGGCTGCCTCCGCTGAAGGGGCGCGACAGCCGTGTCGCGACCCACCGTCGGCGCCATCGGCCCGCCGTCGAAGAATCAACCGCTTGGCCTTTGGCAGACCCCTTGCATTTCCCGCCCGCCGAAACCCACCTCGGAAGGAACCGTGAGCAACCCTCGCCTCGCCGCCGTCGCGTGCACCGTTTTCATCTGCTCCACCATCGCCTGCGGATCCAGGGGCGGTGTCGGCCCCACGATGGCGAGTGGCGGACCCGGCGGCGCGACCGCGGCGGCCGGCCGAGCCATCCAGGAGGCCGACATCTACAAGCTCGTCGGCAATACGCTCTACATTCTGAACGCGAAGAACAGCGACCTCGAGATCGTCGACGTCACCGACGTCGCGGCCCCCAAGCTCCTCGCCACCCTTCCCGAGCAGAGCAGCCCGCGCCAGATCTACATCGAGGGCAACACCGCCTACGTCCTGTCGAGCAACGCCCAGGACGTCGACTGCGGCGGCTACAACGGCGTCTGCGGCTGGAGCGCCCCGGGCGAGGTGACCACCCAGGTGGACGTGATCGACGTGACCAGCCCCGCCGCGCCGAAGGTCCTGGGCACGCAGCAGCTCCCGGGCGATCTGCAAGACAGCCGCATCGTCGGACACGTCCTCTACGTGGCCGGCATCGACGCCACCGGCGCGGACACCCTGATCGCGAGCTACGACGTCGGCAACCCCCAGTCGTTCGCGAAGGTGGCCGAGGTCGACTTCCCCTTCGGCGACTGGGACATCGGCGTCTTCCTGAACGTCACCGACACCCGCATCGTCGTCGCGCAGACCGGCGACACCTGCG
>DAIDIT010000116.1 GCA_027451705.1 Pseudomonadota bacterium | reverse complement strand
CGCCCGCGAGACGCTCGACTTCACGCCGCGCGTGTCCCTCGACGACGGCTTGGCACGCCTCGCCGGATCGCGAGAGGTGGCATGAGCGCTGCATCTCGTTCGTCGGACCGATGGGCGACGGGCACATCCGCGCAGTCCTCTCGGCGCTCGGCCGGATTCGGGCAGGCCGGCGGCCCTGCGCGAGCTTTCGATGGCTCCTCGCGGCGGGGGCGGTCGGGCTGGGGGCGTGCAGTTCTTGCGTCCTCGCGGCGAGCGTTGCGCCGGATGGCGGACCGCGCGGGCTCGGACCGCTCGGCGGCGACTTCCTGACCACCAACCAGGGCGACGACACGCTCAGCGTCGTCGGCCCCTCGGCCGGCGCCGACGCCGGGCTGCTGTTCGTGCCGATCGTCGAGCCGCACAACGCCGAGATGCCACACGAGCTGTCGACCGACCCGGCCGGTCGCTTCTTCCTCGTCGGACTCATGGAGATGCCGGCGAGCGACACCGCGGCGATGACTTCCGGCAACGAGATCGCCATGATGAACAGCACGCTCCCGGGCTACCTCCTTCAACTGCGCGCGAGCGACGGCGCGCTCGTCGCGGCGGCGAAGGTCGACCCGAACCCCGGCGAGAACGTCCTGACCCTCGACGGCGCGACGGCCTACGTCTCGTGCTTCAACCAGCCGCAGGTCGTCCAGGCGGTGGCGGCCGGAGACACGAACCCGCGCGACATGGACGGCAACATCTGGATCGTCGACACCGCCACGATGGCGGCCATCGGGAAGTTCCCGGTCTGCCCCGAGCCGCACACGATCAGCCTCTCGCCGGACGGGACGCGCATGTTCGTGAGCTGCCTGAACGACGAGATCGCGGTCGTGGACATCTGGAACCCCCGCGCGCCGTCGCTGGTCGCGCGCGTCTCGGAGACGGGAGGACCGGACGGCGGGATCGAGGTCCTGCCGACCGAGGCCACCGATCAGCCGCTCTTCGTCCAGGCCTCGCCCGTCGACGCGTCCGGCGGCTACACGGTCTGGGTCACCGACGTGGGCACCTCCGACGTTCGCGTGCTCGACGCCGCGAGCCTCTCCTTCGTCGACGTCATGCCCATGACGAGCAAGCCCGTCCGCGTGACCTTCAGCCCGGACGGCAAGACCGCATATGTCGCTCACCAGGCCCCCGACGGCATCGCCGTCTTCGACGCCGCCCGGCGCGCGCAGACGGGTGACATCCCGCTGTCCCGGCCCACCTGCGTCAACGCCCGCCAGATGCTCCCGTCGGGAGACGGCAAGACGGGCTACGTGCTCTGCGAGGGTGACCACGTCCACGGCGGGCAGTTCGTGCGGCTCGATCTGGCGGCGGATCCGCCGAGCGTGGTCTCCTCGACTCCCCTGGGGATCGACCCGACCGAGTTGGGCTTCCTCCCCGCCCCTCCCGCCAACTGAACGCGTCAGTAGGGCTGGGGGAGGGCGAAGAGGCCGTAGAAGCTGACGGGGCTCTGCCCGGACGAGGTCTCGTAGACGCTGGAGGTGAGCGTCCCGCTCGAGGGATCGAGCTTCCAGATCGTGTTCATGGCGGTGGGGTTTGCGGTCGACGCCGTGACGAGGAACGTTCCGCCCGAGAGCGCCGCGGCCTGGTACAGCGGCGTGCCCGTCAGGTTGGCGTCGCCCGTGTTGCAGCTCCCACAGCCGAGTGCGCAGGCATTCGAGCCGGTGTCCGCCTCGCGGCAAGTTCCGTTCGGGGCGAAGAGCACGGCGTAGCCATTGTTCTGGGCGTCCCAGCCGACCATGAGCACGCTTCCGTCCGCGGCCATCGCCGCACCGGAGACGGTGTTGCCGGGGGTCGCGAAGATGCCCTGGCCGCCGGGCGGGTAGGGGTTGCCGGTCTTCGCGTCGTACCAGTCGAGGCCGTTCGTCGAGGCGGCGAAGAAGGTGTCGTTGGGTCCTGGTAGGCACTGGCCGGCACCACTCGGATTGCCCCAGAGGGCGACGGGCGAATCGGTCGTCCCCTTGAAGTCGCCGCGCCCGCCGTAGTGGAACGCGGTCGTCAGGCCGTCGCCGCAGACCACGACGATGGCGGGACCGGTGGCTTGCGGGACATAGGCGAGGCCGCTGCCACCCTGGAAGGATCCAGACGGGACCGGCACCTGGATCTGGCCGATGTAGTTGGCCTGCGAGTCGAAGACCACGAGGCCGGCCGTGTCGAGCAGGACGAGGATCTCGCCGTCCGGGGCGACGGCGATCGCCGTCGGAATGTCCGATTGCAGGAAGGTCGCGCCGATGATCTGCTGCGAGGCCGAAGGATTCGTGACGTCCCAGACCGCGCTCGACTGGAAGCCGCCGTTGATGGTCGCCAGGATCCGGGTCGTCGGACCTCCGCTGCTGCCGCTGCCCGTCGAGCCGCTGCTTCCGCTCGACGAACCACTGCCGGAGCTTCCCGTCGAGCCGCCGCTGGTCGAGCCGGTTCCGCTCGAGCTGCCGGTCCCGCTCGAGCTGCCGGTGCCCGTCGAGCCGCTGCTGCCGCCTCCGGTGGAGCCGGTTCCCGCGGGCGTGGCCTCGCAGGTGCCGAGCGGGCTGCAGTGTGGGCCGCCGGGCGATCCGATGCAGTCGGCGTTGCTGACGCAGTGGGCGAGGTTGTCGGGGTCGAAGAGGACAGGGAAGCAGCCGGCCATCGCGGCGGACGCGACCCACGGCAGCAGCGCGCGCGCGCGCCTCACCAGGCCACCCAGGCGGCGATCCCGAGCGCGGCGGCGACGCCGAGCGCCACTTCGGAGGTGATCCCCACGGGCTCGATCACCTTTCGCGTCTGCCCGTAGGAGCCGCCGCCCATGCCCGGGTTGATGCTGCCCGTGGCCAGGTAGCTCTCGCTCGCGCCGCTGGCCTGCGACCAGTCGGAAAAGGCGATGCCGCCGGTGACGCCCGCCACCGCGGCGGCCGTCGCGCAGCCCGCGAGCAGCCACCAGCCCGTCGCGTGGCTGCGCGGCGGTGCGGCCGTGACGGAGACGTCCGGCTGGATGACCCGCGCCTCCTCGAGCAGCCGCTCCACGAGATCCTGGATCGTCGAGAGCATCTCCGTCGTGCCCGCGCCCGTCTCCTCGGTCACGTGGGCGAGCATCTGGTGGCGGCGGGTGTCCGTCAGCCGCAGCGTGATGAGGAGCTTGGTGCCCAGGACGCCGATGCTGCCCCCGATCAGCCAGCGCGCCCCCATCGCCCCGGCGACCTCCGCGAGGCAGGAGTCCGCGTCGGTGTTGCACTCGAGCTGCTTCTGCTGCCGGGCGGCGGCGAGCAGGCCCTGGAGGTCGCTCTGCCCGAAGACCTGGAGCTGCGGGTGCTTCGACAGCTCGCTGACCAGGAAGTCCGTCATGAGGCGGGCGCTGTTCGGATCGACGCCGACCTCCGGGGAGAGCGAGAGGACCTGGACGCCGATGCGGCCGGTCGCCTCGGGCGACGCGGCCCGGGCGGCGGAGGCGACGCCCAGCGCCGCGAAGGCCGCGATTCGGAGGGCCCGCACCGCCGCACGGGGGGCCGCCGAGGTTCGCGGACGCCGGAACTCGCCGTGCCCGGTGACGATCTTCGCCGGTCGACCCGCGCTCACGGCGCCATCCTACACACGGGGCCCGCGTCCCGAAAGAGTGCCGTGGGCAGGAATCGAGAGCGCGGCCGGGGCGTTTGGGCTACAATCCCCGCGCCCTCCATGAGCCCCGACCCCGCAGCCGCAGCGCAGGACGACGTCGCGGCCGTCCGGGCACTGGCGGCGGCCCGCGCTGCGCTCGTCGCCGAGATCGAGAAGCGGGTCGTCGGACAGCGCGACGTCGTCGACCACCTCCTCATCGGCCTCTTCGCGCGCGGCCACTGCCTCTTCGTCGGCGTGCCGGGTCTCGCGAAGACGCTCCTCATCAGCACGCTCGCCGAGGTCCTCGATCTGCGCTTCAACCGGATCCAGTTCACCCCCGACCTGATGCCGGGCGACATCACCGGCACCGACGTCCTCGAGGAGGACCGGACCACGGGCAAGCGCGCGTTCCGGTTCGTGCCGGGCCCGCTCTTCGCGAACATCATCCTCGCCGACGAGATCAACCGGACGCCGCCGAAGACCCAGGCGGCGCTCCTGCAATCGATGGCCGAGTACCGGGTCACCGCCGGAGGGCGGACCTACCCGCTCGAGGAGCCCTTCCTGGTCTTCGCGACCCAGAACCCGATCGAGCAGGAGGGCACCTACCCGCTTCCCGAGGCGCAGCTCGACCGCTTCATGTTCCTCGTGGACGTGGGCTACCCGACCGCGGAGGAGGAGGTCCAGATCGTGCGGACCACGACCGGAGGGATTCGGGCGGCGGTCTCCCCGGTGCTCGGGCCGGAGCAGATCCGCGGCCTCCAAGATCTGGTCCTGCGGGTTCCCGTCGCGGACCACGTCGTCCGGCACGCCGTCGAGCTGGCGCGGAGGTCGCGCCCCAAGAACGGCGCGCCCGAGTTCATCGACCGCTACCTCGCCTGGGGCGCGGGGCCGCGGGCGTCGCAGTACCTGATCCTCGCCGCCAAGGCCCGCGCGATCCTCGAGGGGCGCTACGCCGCGGAGATCGAGGACGTGCGCGCCGTCGCCCGGCCGGTCCTCCGCCACCGGATCATCCCGAACTTCCAGGCCGAGGCGGAGGGGCTGACGAGCGCACAGCTCGTCGACCGCCTCCTCGAGGCCGTCCCGGCCTGACGGTCGCCCGTGACGTCGGCGCTCGATCCCGAGTCCCTCGCGCGGATCGCGACCCTGCACCTGCGCGCGCGGGGCGTGGTCGAGGGCGTGCTCTCCGGGCTTCACCGCTCGCCGCACCAGGGGCAGTCGGTCGAGTTCGCCGAGCACCGCGAGTACGCGCCCGGCGACGAGATCCGCCACCTCGACTGGAAGGCCTACGGCAAGCTCGACAAGTACTACGTCAAGCGCTTCGAGCACGAGACCAACCTGCGCGCCTTCCTCGCCGTCGACGCCTCCGCGTCGATGGGCTACGGCAGCGGCGCCATGACCAAGCTGGCCTACGCGTCCACGGTGGCGGCCTCGCTGGCGATGCTGCTCGCGCGCCAGCAGGACGCGGTGGGGCTCGCCCTCGCGCACGGCGAGAAGGTCGACTGGCTCCCCCCGCGCAGCTCGCCCGCCCACGCGGTGGGGCTCGCCGAGCTCCTCGGGACGGCCTCGCCCGCGGGCGGCACCGACCTCACCGCGCTGGCACGCACCCTCGCGGAGAAGGCGCCGCGGCGCTCGCTGGTCCTCGTGTTCTCGGACCTCTTCGAGACGGGCGGCGGCGGCCTCGAAGGGCTGCGGCAGCTCTTGCAGCTCCGCTCGCTCAAGGACGAGGTGGCGGTCTTCCACGTCCTCGACCCCGCCGAGCTCGAGTTCCCCTTC
>DAIDIT010000115.1 GCA_027451705.1 Pseudomonadota bacterium | reverse complement strand
CGTCGCCGCCGCCTTCGTCAAGGCACGCGAGATTGGCGCCGACCTCGACGCCCTCGCCGCCGCGTTCGTGGACGCGGGCCGCAAGTGAATGCAGTCGGCTCACCGCTGATCCTGCTCGCGCTGCTCGGGTCGCCCGCATCGGGGGCGCCCGATGAAGGGGACGAGGAAGAGCAGGTCTGTCACGCCTCGTCAGCGGGGCGCAACGAGACGCCATGGCCATGGAGGACCCTCGTCGTCGGCACGAAGATCGCCTGCCCTCGACTCGCCTGGGCCGAGTCTTTCGGCGCCCGCGGCGACATCCTGGCTGAGATCGACGACGCGACCCCGCAGGACGTGCCTGCCAACTACGACGACGAAGCGGTGATCCTTCGGCCGAAGGGGTCCGGCCTCGTTCGGGTTGCGGCCATTCCATTGAACGTGTGGAGGGGACATGGAGGAGCTGGGTGCGAAGCCGACGCCCTGCGACGAAGGTACCGCCTCGCGGGTGAGCCGGTCTTTGCGGTCCGCACCCGATGTACCGGGAACTTCGGCCAGATCGGGTCCGAGGGAATCGATCTCTATCTCTTCGGCGGCGATCGCCTGCGGCTCATCCTGCACCACTCCGGGCCGGCGTGCGAAACGCGGCCCGGCCTCCTCCCGGTCGTGCGGCGCGGGTCGGTGTCGAGCGTCAGCCTGCCGGACTGCGCGCGGACGCCGCCGGGCACCCTGCGGTGGGACTGGTCCCCGCAGGCCCGCGTGCTCCGCCCGGCGACGGGCAACCGAACGCGCCCCGCACGGCCGGACGGCGGCTCCCCGAGATGCCTCGCCCGCGGCGAAGTCACCACACGGCCCGGCGATTGCTGCCGCGGCGTGAGCGTCGGCACGGTCTGCGAGTGAACCCGCTTGACCCGCGAGGAAAGCTTCGGGTATTTCACTTCGCGACCGGTGCCGAGAGGGGGAGGCTCCTGGACGTCACCCGTTGCCGGGCTGCAAGGAGGGAACACCCCATGAACGGAATGAAGACGACTGCCATCGCGTACCGAACGTCGGCCCTCGGACTCCTGGCCCTGCTCACGGCGTGCAACGCCCCGCAGACGTGGGTCGCCGACACCAATAGCTGCCAGCTCACCTCTTCGGCGACGATCGGCGGCAAGAGCGCCAACTGGACGGGATGCCGCGTCCACTTCGACGGCCCGGACCAGATCGCGACGTTCGAGCTGATGACGCCCGGGACGACCGGCTCGTTTGCGCTCCCCGGGCCCGGCTGGCTCAGCCTCAGCGTCGCGCTCGCGTCCCCGCAGAACGCGACGCTTTCCGTCGACGACAGCCACAGCGACCTGCCCACGACCCTCGGCGACAACTCGATCTCGATTTTCTACTTTCCCACCGGCGGCGGCGAGCAGATGGCGGTGGGCAGCACCGCCGTCGGCAACAACGGCGTCGACCCGAACGCGCCGGGCGCCGAGTTCTCCGCCAACCTCTCGGGGGTCAGCCTCCAGACGGCGTCGGGACCGGTGGCGCTCGGCGGCAACTTCTCTCTGGCCGCCGGCGCGGCGATCTCGTCCTCCGGCGGGTCCGCGGGCGGCGGAACGAGCGGTTCCTCCGGCTCGTCTGGTAGCGGCAGCTCCTCGGGGGGAACCGCCGCGTGCCAGGGCCTCGTGAACCAGTGCTCGAGCTGCGGCACCTGCCAGGCTCCGTGCTACTGCGCGGCCGCCTGCGACTGCCACTACTCCGGCGACTCCTCGTGCGAGCAGTCGAACCGCGCTTCGGCGCAGCAGCTCGGCACGACGTGCAGCTACTGACGCCCCCGACCTCAGCCGGCCATATCGAAAAGCAGCAGCTCGCCGCCGCCGCTCGAGCGAAGCGCGAGCGGCGCGTCGCCCTCGGCGGCGTCCACCGCCACGCCGTCGCCTGCGGTGAGCGCGCGTCCGTTCACCTCGGCGCTTCCCGTGACGACGTGGATCCACCCCTTGCGCCCGCGCGCGATCGTGTGCCCCACCGGCGCGCCGCCCTCGAGCAGCGCCGCGTACATGCGCGCGTCCTGCTGGATCGTCACCGACCCTTCCGCGCCGTCCGGCGAGGCCACGAGGCGCAGCCTCCCCCGCTTCTGCTCGGGCCCGAAGAACTTCTGCTCGTAGCTCGAGGGCAGGCCCCTGCGCCGAGGCAGGATCCAGATCTGGAGCAGGTGCACGGGCTCCGTCTCCGAAGCGTTGAACTCGGAGTGGACGACCCCCGGCCCCGCGCTCATCCGCTGCACGTCGCCCGGACGGATCGTGGAGCCGTTGCCCAGGCTGTCCCGGTGCGCGAGGGCCCCCTCGATCACGTAGGTGACGATCTCCATGTCCCGGTGCGGGTGGGGCGGGAAGCCGCCGCCGCCCTGCACCGTGTCGTCGTTGATGACCCGCAAAGGGCCGAAGCCCATCTGGTCGCGGTCGAGGTAGTCCGCGAAGGAGAAGGTGTGCCAGGTGTCGAGCCAGCCGTGGTCGAAGTGGCCGCGGTCGCCCGCCTTGCGGATCGTGAGCATGGGAGGAAGTCTAATCCGCCGCGGCGGGCGCGCCAGCCCTCAGAACTGGAAGCCCAGTCCAAAGTCGAAGTAGGCGGCGGAGAGATCGACGACGGGCGCGGGGGGCGTTGCGCCGAGGGTCCGGATCGAGTGGATCACGTTGCCGGGGCCGTTCTGCACGATCTGGTCGACGTACTCGATCATGAGATACGTATGCGCGATGCCGAGTTCGTGCCACGCGTCCCCGCCGACTTCGGTGTCGATCTGGTCGAGCAGGACCTGGACGCCGGCCGAGCCCTCGATTCCGGTCGTGAGCCCGAGCGCCTGGTTGCCCGTGTCGCCGATGACGTACGAGATCTGTCCGCTCTGCATCGCGTTCCAGTAGATGACCCAGTCGAGGCCTCCCCGCACGAAGGGCACGATGGGTATGCCGCGCGGAACGAAATAGTCGAAGCGGTAGGTCGCGAGCAGCCGGAGCGGGACCACGTGGAAGCTCGAGTTGACCGCGACCTGCTGGAGGTAGCCCCCGCTGCCCGAAGCCTGCGCGAGGCAGCCGACGGACGGGTTGTAGTCGGCGCACAGCTTGAGCCCCTGACCGTAGAACTCGGCGTAGCCGGCCGAGAGGCCGAGGGCCACGGTGCCGAAGCCGGACCAGAGGTCGCGGTCGACCTCGAGGTCGGTCAGCATCCGGTGCTTGGGTCCATAGACGTCGTAGAACGGTGCGCCCTGGCGGAGTTGGCCGTTGGTGCCCTCGAAGGTCAGGCTGTTGCCGGGGCCCGCGCCCGCGTCCGCGTCCGGGTAGTAGACCGTGCTCAGCCGGACCTCGAGGGTCCACTCGTGCGGGTGTTCGTCCGCCACCGCACCCGCTGCGAGCGTGCAGGCCGCGACGAGCGCGGCGATCCGGCTCACTGGGGTCTCCGGCGGCGCGTCCTCAGGATCAGGAGGGCCGCAAGGACCATGGCGAGCGGCGCGAGGCCGCCGCCGGACGCCTGGCAGTGGAGCCCGCCCGAGTCGTTCCCGCCGGCCGTGTGGTAGAGCCGCCAGTAGTCGAAGATCTCTATCGGCGCGCGGGTCACGACGGTGGTCGTGTAGCCGACCGTGCTGTCGGGGTAGACGGCCGCCACTGCGACGTCGTAGCAGGCGCCGTTCGTCAACCCGGAGAGCGCGTAGCTCAGGTTGTTGCTGCCCGGGTTCGGGACGCTCACCGGGTTGGGCCAGGCGGTCGGATCGGAGCCGCTGCTCGGCGGCGCAGTCGAGGGCTGCGGGCCGTAGCCGGACGAACCTCCGTCCGTGCCGCCGTCCGCTCCCGCATCGGCTCCACCGCCGGCGGCTCCCCCGTCCACGCCCCCGTCCGCCGCGGAGGCACTGCCCCCGTCCACGCCGGAGCCCGTGCAGTTGCCGAAGGCGTCGGGTGTCAGGGTGGGATCCTGCTGGTAGTAGAGAAGAAAATGGTCGGCGTTACTACCGCTGCTGTTCGACGGATCGTAAGGGTAGGTCCAGCCGACGTCCAATTCACTGTCGGCGGGCGTCACCGAGAACGCCGTCGGCTGCGGCGGCGGGCTCATGTCGTACACGACGGTCAGGTAGAAGGGCTGGATCGAATACGAGCCGCCGTAGAGGCTGTAGCTCTGCTCGGTGATGCAGATGTAGCCCGTGCCGCTGATGGCCGGCTTTGCGTCGCACGGATCGGAGAGGCCCGTGACCGAGACCAGGATCGACTCGAGGTTGACCGTGACCTCCTCGGCCGCTTGCGTGCCGCCCAACAGGCCGATGGTCATCGGCAGCGTGCTCGATCCGCCATCCGGGGCCGAGCACGAGCTGTCGGCGCTCCAGAACGCCTGGTAGGTCCCGCCGGTCTGCTGGTAAGGCGTCGAGAGCGTGAACTCGTTCTGCTCCGCCGCGGTGGTGTTGGTGCTCGTCGAGCCCTGGTAGCCCGCCTCGCAGCCCTGGTAGTGGAGCGGCCAGACCATTCCGGTCGTGAGCTGGGTCGTCGTGTTGCTGTTCAGGTAGACCTGCGCCAAGGCGGTGCCGGGCGTGCCGGCGACGAGCAGCGCGACGAAGCAGAGCCGCGTGGCGCGGACGCGGGAAGGCGTGCCGGAGGGGATACGCAGCAGACGCGAAGACCACGGGTACATTGCGGCTTGACCATAGCAAGCCACGGGCCAGCGCGCGAAGCAATGCAGCCACGCGATTGACGTGGAGATTCGGCTGCCGGTCCTCCCTCGGAGCGGGACTTTTTGGCAGCCCGGGCACGTCGCCGCCGAGCGCCCTTGCCATTTTGGCAGGCCGGCTACCGCAGCAGATCGAGCGCCGTCCGGACGGCGACGGCGGCGGCGTGACGGACCGGGTCGAGCGCCGCGAAGAGCTGGAGGCCGGACACGCCGTCGCCTCGGATCCGTCCGACGAGGACCGACTCGTCCCCGGCTGCGAGGGCGGCGGTGGGGTAGACGTGGCCGTCGGGATCGTCGAGGAGCTTCACGTACGGCGCCCCGTCCAGCAACGCTCGGGCCCTCGACGGGGCGAGCGGGGCCGCGAATCGGAGGGCCAGCGACGCGGCCGCGCCGAAGAAGACCGGCACTCGGACGGCGGTCGCGAGGATCGGAAGCTTCGACAGCCCGAGGAGCCGCCGAAGCTCGGCAACGAACGACGCCTCGGCGCGATCCTCGCCGCCGACGAGCCCTCTGACCTCGGGGATGAGGTTGAAGGCAATCCGGTGCGGGAAACGGCGTGCGGCGACCCGCCGCGACGCGGAGAGCAGTGCGCCCGCCTGCTTGCCCAGTTCGCGCACGCCCGCAGCGCCGGCACCGCTCGCCGGCACGAGCAGCGTCGCCGCGACCTCCCGCAACTCCGCCGCATCCCGCAGCGGCGCGAGGAGGCGACCTGCCAGCGACGCCATCGCCCCGGGAACGCCGACGATCGAAGGCCCCTCCCCGTTCGGCGGCGACACCGGCCCGGATCCCGCGAGCCGCACGGCCGGGTCGAGGCGGAAGGCCGACGAGAGATCGACGACCGGACGGCCGCCGCGTGCGGCGATCGGGGCCCACTGGCGACTCCGCGCCTCGCCGGTACAGAAGACCACGAGGTGGAGCCCGGGCCCGGAGAGCGCGGCCGCATCGAGCGGCCGGACGTCCTGCGACGCGCGCCGCCATTCGAGCTTCGTCCCCTGGGAGGTTCGAGAGAAGAGCCGGACGTCGGCGACGGCGGATCGCTCGCTCTCGAGCAGACCGAGGATCTCCCGTCCGAGCAGGCTCCCGGCCCCGACCACGCCAACGGTTGCGCCGCCTTTGGCCATCGACCTCGCAGGGTATGCTATGGGCTACGGTCCATGAAAGCCCTTTCGCAACCGGCACGGGGGTCGGGCCGTGGGGCGCTCGGCAGCCGCGTCCGCGAAGACCGTGTGCGCGCTGCGGCGCTGGAGGTCCTCGCCGCCGTGCGGGCGGAGGGGCAACTCGCCGACCGGGCCCTCGCGCGGGTGCTGCGGCGAGAGCGGGATCTCTGGAGCGGCGAGCGGCGGGCCGCGGCGGACGCGGTCTACGCCGTGTTGCGGCAGGAACGGATGCTCGACGCGATCCTGTCGGCCGCGCTCCGCGACCTCGGGAGGGGGACGCTCGAAGGCCTGCCCGCGACCCGGGCCGACCTGCTCCGCCTCGCGGCCGCCGCGGGCCTCGACGGGACGCCCGCGCAGCCGGACGAACTGGCCCGGGCCGTGGCGGACCGGGCGCGCGACCTGCGCGAGCGGCTCCTCGCCGCCGTTGCCGATCCGTGGGAGCGAATCGCCCTGGACGCCTCTCTCCCGGGATGGCTGATCGCGCGGCTCGGGGAACGGCTCGGGCCCGCCGAGACGGCGGCGCTCGCGGCGAGCCTGAACCGCCGCGCCCCGCTGACGATCCGCGCCAATCCGCTGAAGGCAACTCCCGCCGAGTTGGCCCGCCGGCTGAAATCCGAAGGCGTCGAGGCGTCGCCTTGCCACGCCTCGCCGTGGGGGCTGACGCTCGACGGCCGCACCAACGCGTTTGCCCTGGCTTCCTTCCGCGAGGGTCTGTTCGAAGTGCAGGACGAGGGCAGCCAGATCATCGCGCGGCTGTGCGGCGAGAAGCCCGGAAGGCTCGTCGTCGACGGCTGCGCCGGCGCGGGTGGCAAGACGCTCGCGCTCGCGGCGGCGATGGGGAATCGCGGCGAACTCTGGGCGCTCGACTCCCGCGAGGACCGGCTCGAGATGCTCCGCCCGCGGGCACGGCGTGCGGGCGTGCACAACGTCCGCACCGCGCCGATCGGAGAGGACGGACCGCTCCCGGCACCGCTCGACCGGCTGCGGGAGCGGGCCGACGTGCTGCTCGTCGACGCGCCCTGTTCGGGCGTGGGGGCGCTGCGGCGCAACCCCGACGCGCGGAGACGGCTCTCCGAGGCGGAGATCGAGGAGCACGCACGGCGGCAGCTCGCGATCCTCCGTCGCCTCGCGCCGCTCGTCCGGCCGGGCGGCCGACTCGTCTATGCGACGTGCAGCCTGCTCTGGGACGAGAACGAGGTGGTCGTCGCCGCCTTCCTTCCGGAATCCGGCTTCAGCACCCTGCCCTGGCGCGAGGCCTCCGGCCCCGCCCTCGCCGAGGCCCTCGACGCTCCGCTGCGGGGCGGTTCCGCGGCACTGCAATCGAGCGAGGGGCTGCGACTCTGGCCCCACCGGCACGGTTCGGACGGCTTCTTCGCCGCCGTGCTGGTGCGGGATCAGTGAACATAGACGTAGGTCACTTCGGTCGAGGCGAGGTCGATCGGGTAGAGCGTGATGTCGACCGATTCGCCGGGGCGCAGGTAGCGAAGACCGGTACCGGGCAGCGAGTTGGCCGCGGAGGCCTGCGTCCAGCCCTTCGCCGTCAGGTCGCCTCGGACGTATTCGAGGATGGCCGCAGGCGTCGCCCCGGCGCGGTAGCTGATGGTGCTGCTCGTGTGCGCGCCGTCTTCGGCGTCCGTGCGGTAGAGGTCCGACGATTTCGGAAACACCGGCAGGCCGGCGGGCGCCTCGGTGGCCGGCGCGAGCGCCTTGCTGTCGAGGCCCGCCTCGGGCGAGACGCTCAGGACGACGCGGGTCGGCCCGCCCGACCCGTCGAAGACCATGACCGTCTTCTCGAGGTTCGAGCGGGGATCGAAGCCCGTCAGGCCCTGCACGGGAATCCCCTCGGGCGGGGGACCCGGCGGCACGAACAGCTTCTCGCGAGCGAACTCCGCGCGGTAGAAGTCGAGGATCTTCGCCGGGGGATCCGAGGTCGCGAAGCCGGCCATCCGGAGCTGCGCGCTGCCGACCTTCATCTGGTCGGCCACCTGGTAGGGAGTCGCCCCGGGGTACTCGTCGAAGTTTCCGAGGACGTCCCAGAGGGCCGCGCTGCCCGAAGGCGGCGCGGGTGCCGGCGGTGGAGGTGCGGCAGGTGCCGCGGCCAGAAGGGCTGCGAGGAGACCTGGCGGTACGGCGGGCATCGGGGCGGCTACGGCAGGCCGTTGATGCCGAGGAACGAATTCTGGTCGCGGTGGTTCCAGCAGCGCAGGTAAGCGTTGGCCTTGATGTCCCCGGCATCGTTCGCCGTGCGCATCGGCCAGGTGTTCGAGGTCTGCGGCGTCCCCTCGTAGCTGTTCGCACCGTTCTTGTCGTCGAGCGATGCGTGGCCATTGCCGATCTCCCCGTCCTTGTTCTCGCTGTCCTCGGCCAGGTTGTAGGCGTTGTGGCTCGAGACCCCCATCGTGAACTGCTCGTCGAGGATCGGCACCGGGTCGACGTCGATATACGCGGTCTCGGCGGCCGCCTCCCCCGTCTGCAACAAGGGGGGGTAGACGGCTTCGTAGACGACCTGGCCGAGGTTGACGAAGTGCTTGTTCTTCTCCGAGTCGTCCGGGAACTGGCTGAGGTCGTCCTGGCTCGTCGATTCGTCCTGGGCGAGTCCCCAGTCGTCGGTGTAGGTCACGAAGGCCTGCTTGTTGCTCGAACACGAGCCGGACTGCGCGGTGCCGAAGGCGCAGAGCGTGATGTCCTTGCCGATGATGTCGGTCGGCCAGATGTCCTGCCCGCCCTTCATCAAGTTGCCGTTCTTCGCCGGCTGGCCCAGGTACTGGTTCGCCACGTCGACCTGCGCCTGGCAACTGATGAGGCCGCCCTGGTGGAGATCGCTGTTCACCGTCCCGAGAAGCGCGCCGGCGAGGCCACCGACCAGCGGCAGCGTGCTCAGGTCGGACGGGTCGTCGATGTTCGAGTTGGTGATCGACTTGCACTCGACCGACTTCCCTCCGCTCATCGCCTGGAGCTGCGCTTTCGCTCCGGCGCCAGCAGCAAAGGTCGGGCTCTTGTTCATTGCGTCGACCTGCCAGACATCGAGGCCCGCATAGCGCGTCTGAATCTTGCCGTTCACGTCGTTGGCGGCGGAGGTGTACTTGGAGGCGTGATCGTAGTTGTCGTAGTCGTGCAGGAGCCGCCCGGTCATGTCCCATCCCGCCGCCGCCGCGGCCTCCTGCGCCTTGAGGCCGAAGAAGAGCGCGTCGGTGATGTAGTTGCCGTACAGCAAGACCGGCACCAGGAAGGTCAAAAACAACACCAGCTCGACCATCGCGGATCCGGACTTCGTCGCTGAGCGCTGGGCACGGGTCATGGCGGGCCTCACTGGGTCACCGGCAGCGTCGCGAGCGCGCCGAGAGTCATGGGATCGTGCAGGCCCGCCTCGCCCAGCGCCTCAGCGAAGTCGACCCTCGGACCGGAACCCAGCCTGCCGGGCCTCCAGTCGAGCGGGAGCAACTTCGCGCGCCAGTACGGGTTGTAGAAGTTCGGTGGCTCCTTCCAGTCGCCCGGGCGGTGGTAGTAGGCGAGCCCCTGGGCGATGCCCCAGAGGTTCTCGCGCCCGGCCGAATAGTCGGCGCCGCCGCTGCTGGTCGTGATGCCGTTGTTGTAGTGGACCGCGTCGCCGAAGAACGTGAAGCTCTGGTTCATCGAGGACGGCCCCTGGTCGGCGCTCGTCGTCCCGGTCCTCGAAGGCGCATTGAAAGCCTTGGTGAGGATTGCCCACGTCCGCGGCTGGTTGAACAGCATGTTCTCGTCGTCGGTCTGGCTCATCCCCGAGTCGTTGCCGGGGTTGAAGTTGATCGACTTGAGACCGAGCCCGCTCGCGGCGCCGACCTTGCCGCCGATCTGGTCGACGGACTGCTCGGTTCCGTCGTTGTAGTGCACGGTCCCATTCCCGGTCGGGTTCGAGACCGCCCAGGTCTGGATGTTGAGCTGCGGCAACCCGAAGCCGATCAGCCCGTCGGTGACGCAGACGAGGTCGCCGAACACAGGTTCGTCGCCGTGATCTTCTCCGGCGACGGCCGTGCTGCCGCCACCGCCGCTCCCGCAGTACGAGCCGCTGCAGCCGCCCTGGCTGTAGTCGCCCTTCTGGATGTAGCTGACCGGGTTGCTCGACGTCGCCACTTCGCGCGACGCGCCTTGCCCGTCCGTGATCAGGGTGATCCGCTCCTCGTTGCCCATGATCGACGGCGCCATCAGCTTGGCCTCGATCATGCTGAGCATTCCGTCGGACCGGTTGCGGAGCCAATCGCCGAGCACGCCGCCCATCGACGGACCGTAGCGGCTCGCGTTGGCCGCTTGCTGTTGTGAGCTCGTCAGCGGGGATTCTCCCTGGTTGTGGCCGGGGTCGGCCAACTTGCAGGCGTCGCTCGTGACCGGCCCCGGCGCCCCGGTCCCGACTCCGCCGCGCCCGCAGTAGCCGGCGGCGTGGCTGTCGCCGTTGACTCCGTCGAGGGTCATCAGACTCGCGAGCTTCGGGGCGTCGTAGCTCGAGTCGAACTGCTGCGCGATCTGCTTGGTCATCTCCTGCGATTGGAGCGCCTTGATCATGTTGGCGTCGACGCCTTCCTGCATGCCGTCGATGATCGCGTCCTTCGCCCAGTCGTCGTGGTGGCGTTTCGCCCAGCCGTTCAACGTGCCCATGAAGCCGGCGTTGGTGCCCTGGTTCTTGCCGAGTTTCTGGTCCACCTGCTGGATGGTCTGGTTCAGGGTGTCGCACTCGTTGGGGATCTGCTCCGCTTCCTGCGCCAGGCATTCGGCGCCGCCCGCGCACCAGCCGGGGTTGAAGAGGCAGAACGGATCGCACCAGCAGGCCAGTTCCGCCGCCATCTCGGTCAGGATCGGCAGCCACCCGCCCGAATCGCATGCCCAACCCGAGTAGGTCGCGTTGAGGATGCTCTCGTAGTAAGCCAGGTAGCTCATGTGGCCGTAGATCGACATCATGACCACGTAGTGTGCGATGACCGCGCGGTTCGTGTAGGCGTAGAAGTTGAAGACGCGCGCCTCCTGCACCGCCTCGGAGTAGGCCGCCGCGTCCGCCGCCTGCTGGATCTGGATCCGCTCGCGGACCGCCCGGCCGATCGTCAAGGTCGTCAACAGCGTGAACGCCACGAGCGCCGCAGTGGCGGCGAGGAGCACCATCGACTGGCCGCGGACGGCCTTTTCGCGTTGGGTCGTCATCACATGCTCGTCGTGCACTTGTGGGGTTTACCGTCGGCGCTCACGCTGGTCGGCAGGTTCGCCATCATCCGCATCGAGTAGGAGGCGCGCAGCGGGATGAAGAAATCGCCGTTGTTGCCCTCCGTCCGGGCGCTGCCCCAACCGAGCGTCCTCAGCTTCGATGCGTCGCCGTCGATCGCGGTGTCCTTGTCGAAGCTCTTCGCGTTGTTGAACGCGTGCTGCGCGTCGACCATCTCGCCAAGGTTCTTCGTGGATTTCGAGGCCGGGACCAGTTGATCCGTCGCGGTCCCGAGGTAGTTCTGACCGGTCCACATCTCGTGGATCATGTAGTCGGCGAACGGGATCTGGAGCTTGAAGTTGTAGGCCAGATCGATCGTGAGGGTGAGCGGGTGGTCGGGATCGTCGAAGTCCGCAGTCTGGTAGGGCGCCTGCGCGGTCCCGTTTTGCGCGAGGACGAGGTACTTGATCCTCACGATGTGGATCCCGAGGCCCGCGGCAGCGGGCGAGGCGATGTTGGCGACCGGGATTTCCCCCCGGTGGTTGCCGAGGAGCCAGGTCTCCGCGAGGTTCTTGGCCGTGTCGGTACGGCCGATGCTCGGCAGCAGGCCCTCCACCGCCGCCTTGTTCATCTGCTTGCACCAGGTGGTTTCGTCGGGGGCCCCGGCCCCGAGAAGCGCGCCCGCCCGAACCGCCCGGTAGGCCGCATACTGCGTCAGCAGCCGCGCCTGCTGGATCATGCTCAGCTGGAGAATGCCCAGGACGAGGAACAGGGTCATCGGCATTGCCAGGGCCGTCTCGACGCCGACCTGGCCGGAATCTCGCCGCATACGCGACCTCCCGGAGCGTTCGACCCACCCGAAACACGCCGGCGGGATCGGCTCCGGCGATTTGACGGTGGGAAGGGTGCTCACGGTCCCCAGCGTACCAGGACGGCGGGGCAGGCGCCCATCCGTCAAGTGGCCGCGCCAGCAAAAGATCCGCAACCGCCTGTATTGAGGTCGGAATTCCTCCGCCAACCGCGAGCAGCCCAAGTCATCCCAGGTATTTGGACGATGCCCCGTGCACTTCCGATGGAAGTCACGGGCCGCCGATTCGGCCGGCGACCTCGATCCGTCCGAGGTCCGTATCTTCGTCGCAGCGGCCGACGACCCCGGAGAGGTCATAGCGCTCCTCGCGGGGCGTTCCGGGAAAGAGCAGCACGAGGAGTTGCACGGGGACCGCTTGCCCGGGCGCAAGCCGGCCGCAGAGGACGGACACCTGGTACTCACCCGCGGCTGCATGTGGGAGCACGAAGACGTGAGGCCCGGGACCTTCGGGGTCGTCCCTCAGCCGGACTCCGCCGAGCCGGCTGCGCCGGTTGCTCGCATCGCACGCCTCGCCCGAAGGATCCGTGACGCGCAGGTCCAGGCGGGCCCCGGACGCCGGCCATCCCGCGACGACGATCATGTCCTCCCCTCCTCCGGCCGCCGAGCGCCAGAGCTTGACCCCCGATTGCGGGATGCCCTCCGGGGAGGATCCGGCTTCGACCGCCAGCGCGTTTTCGCCGGGCACGAGCGGAAGCCAGGCATCGGCGAGCCCCTCGGCCGAGACCGGGATCGGCCACCGCCTCCCGAGCCACAGCAGTGCCGCGCTTCCCGTCCCGGCGTCCGCAACGCGCGCGACGAGGTGCGTCGTCCGGGCCGAAGTCCAGCCGGGCAGAGGCAGTTCAATCGCCGGCGGCCGGCGACGGTCGTCGGACGCTGCGGCGTGGCTCGCCGCGAACAATCCGGCGGCGGCGAGGGCGAGGCGGGTGCGGCCGAAGGTCACGGGGAGATCTCCACGGTGGCGGGTGGACCAGGCGGCGCAACGACGCCCAGCGACGGGAGCGGGGTCTCGAACCGACCCGCGTGCACGGCCCGCGCGAGGTACGACGTCTCAAGGCGGCCATGCTCGACCGGACCGCAGAGTAGGAGCACCGGCGCGGCGACCGCTCCGACGGGCGCGATCCCCGCCGGTGGAAAATCCCGCAGGCATGCCGTGCGCCCCGCGGATGTCACCTGCGCCGAAAGGTCGACCTCCAGTTCCGAACCCAGCGGAATCGAAGCCTGCGACGGCACGAGGGCGGGTTCGGGTGGCTCCTCGTCTGCCGCGAGCATGGCACCGGTCCAGGGTCGACGCCGCACGATGCGGTACCGCCGCTCGACCTGGACCCGGAGGGTGGGCCACGCGATCCGCGTGCGGGGATCGAGCGCTGCCAGCGCCGCGACGATGTCGGCGATGTCGAGCGGCCCCGCGCTGGCCGAGAGGACCGCGAGGCGCGAGGCGATCGCGGCGGCGTCTGGACGGCGCAAGCGGTGCTCCGAGAGCCAGTCCGCCACGGTCGCCGGACCGGCGTTCGCGAGGTCCGCTGCGTCGCCCAACGGCAGGCGCCGACCGTACCGTTCCGCCACGCCCTCCTTCTCCGCCTGCGCGAAATCGGCTGCCCGCCGAAGCGCCGCGTCGGCGATCCGTCGCTCGTCGTCGCCCGAGCCCGCCGCGAGCGCGTCGACCCTCCGGCGCGTCCGCTCGAGGACTTCCGGATCGACCGGCGTTCCCTGGCCCGCGAGCGCTGCGAGGCCGGAGAGCGCCGCGACGTCTCGGAGCAGTTCGCCCTCCGGGACGCCGAACCCTCCCGCGAGGTTCTCCTCGGCCTCCAACCTCGCAACGGCTGCCGAGGCATCCTCGGGCCGGCGCGCCTCCGCCGGCAGCGCCGAAATGGCGTGCACGGCCGCGGCGAAGAGCTCGGGGCGATCACCCGACAACGGTGGCACCGCGAGTCCGAGCGCGAGCGATCGCGCCAGCTCACCCACCGTGACGGGCGCGGCGGTGGGCGCCTCGACGGAGAGATGCGCAGGGCGAACCCGCGGACCGGCCTCGGACCGCACGACTCCGAGCGCCGCGGGGGTCTGCCCGCCTGCCGCAAAGCGATCGCCGGGCCTCTGCCAGGTCGGTGCCTCGACGGTGGGGCGCGGTTGTCCGGTCGTCGCCGCGACGGGAAGGGCCCACGAGCGCTCGGCGAAGAGCGCCGGACCCGCGACCGCGCGCGCGGTGACGTGGAGCCAGTCCGCATCCGGCGCCCGAACGCCCACGGACGCGCGGCCGTCGTCGTCGGCAGCGACGTTCGACGCCCAGAGGGCCGGCGGAGACTCGGGGGGCGAGTCGCCGAGAAGCTGCTCGGGGCCATAGGGGACGAGCGTCCGCGCACCTTCCGGACGCGGATCGATCGCCGCCGAATCGGCGGAGCCCACCGAGCTCGCGACGGTCGCGAGCGCGGGCGGCTCGGGTTCGAGCAGTTGCTCGAGCGAGGGCGCTCGCGGCGCGCGGCGGGAGGCCGTCACCGCGAGCGACGCG
>DAIDIT010000114.1 GCA_027451705.1 Pseudomonadota bacterium | reverse complement strand
GCGCTCGGCGAGCACGACGAGGGTGCGGCGCGTCTGGTGGCGGAGCTGGGCGACGCCGACGAGCAGGACGACGCCGGGCAGGGCGGCGACGAGCGCGAGCGCCGCGAAGGCCAGACCCAGCTTCACCGTGAGCGTCATCCGCATGCCACACCGCCCGCGAAGCCCAGGAAGGTCGGCCCCGTAGGCGCGCGCATGTTAACATGCGGCGTCGGCGCCCGCGCGCCGGCGTGCAGCCATGGACCGCATCCTCATCGTCGACGACGACCCGCGCGTTCGGACTCTGCTCGCCGAGCAGCTCGACCTCGCCGGCCTCTCGAGCCTCCAGGCGGGCGACGCCCCGGCGGCGCTCCGGCTCGTGGGGAAGGGCGAGGTGGCGCTCGTCCTGCTCGACGTGATGATGCCCGGTACGGACGGTCTGTCCCTCCTCAGGACGCTGCGCGAGAGGCCCGAGACCGCTCGCCTCCCGGTCATCCTGCTGACCGCACGGTCGCAGATGGGCGACAAGCTCCACGGCCTCGAGCTGGGGGCGGACGACTACGTTACCAAGCCCTACGACCCGGCCGAACTTCTCGCCCGGATCCGCGTCCACCTCCGCCTCCGCCGGCTGCGCGCCGAGGTGGAGGAGCGCAACGCCGAGCTGGCCCGCTTCGCGGCGTCGGTCGCCCACGAGGTCCGGGCCCCGCTGCACGAGCTTGCGCTCGAGCTCGACGCGGCGGGTGCCGCGGCGGGGGGCGCGCGCGAGATCGCGGCGCCGCTCGGGCGGGCCGAGGCGGCACTCCGCCGGGCCGCCGAGGTGCTCGAGACCCATCTCCACGTCGCCCGCGCCGGCCACGTGCCTGAACCGCGCGAGCCGGTCGACCTCGCCGAGGCGCTGGCCGAGGCGGCGGAGCAGGTGCGCGTCGCGCTCGGCGCGCCCGACTTCCACCCGGCGGTCGATGGCTCCGGTCCGAAGGTCTCGGGCAACGCGACGCTCCTGCGCGAGCTGCTCCGAAACCTCCTCGAGAACGCGGTCCGCCATGCCGGTTCCTCCGCCCGCGTCGCGGTGCACGTGAAGCCGGTCGAGCGCGGCGTCGAACTGGTCGTCGAGGACGACGGCCCCGGCGTCCCCGAGGCGCTCCTCCCGTCGCTCTTCGAGCCGTTCCGCTCGGGGGGCCGCGGCTCCGGGCTCGGCCTCGCGATCGCCCGCCGCGTGGCGCGTGGCCACGGCGGCGACCTCACCTACGCGCCGGGGAGGCCCGGCGCGCGCTTCACGCTCACGCTGCCGGCGGGGGGCGCATAGTGGAAGGCGTGGCCCAGGCCCCCGAGGCGGTCGTGCAGCCGCCGGACCGCCGACCGCGGCTCGTGCTCGTCGACGACGAGGCGCGCCCGCGTGCCGCGATGGCCGAGACGCTCGCGCGCTGGGGCTTCGACGTCGCCGAGGCGGGCGACGGCGCCGCCGCGCTCTCGCTCATCCGCTCGCTGCGGCCGGCGGTGGTGGTGAGCGACCTGTTCATGCCGGGCCACGACGGCCGCTGGCTCTTGGAAGAAGGGCTCGCGGAGTCCGACGACGCGGCGTTCGTCATCGTGAGTGGCCGTGGCGGAATCGCCGACGCGGTCGAGGTGATGAAGGCGGGCGCGTTCGACTTCCTGCCGAAGCCCGTCGATCTCCGCCGGCTGCGCCTGACCCTCGAGCGCGCCGCCGACCGGCAGCGCGCGCGCCGCGAGGTCGAGCGGCTGCGAAGGCAACTCCGCGAAACCGAGGGCGACCGCGCGCTGATCGGCGAATCGCAGCCGATCCGGGAGTTGCGGGCGCTCATTGCCCGCGTCGGCCCCACCGGCGCGTCCGCGATCGTCGCGGGCGAGAGCGGCGTCGGCAAGGAGCTGGTCGCTCGCGCGGTGGCCGCGCAGAGCCCGCGCGCCGAGGGGCCGTTCGTCGCCGTCAACTGCGCCGCGGTTCCGGCCGCGCTGCTCGAATCCGAGTTCTTCGGCCACGAGCGCGGCGCCTTCACTGGCGCCGATGCCCGCAAGCTCGGGAGCTTCGACCTCGCGGACGGCGGCACGCTCTTCCTCGACGAGATCGCGGAGCTTCCCGTCGACCTACAGGCGAAGCTCCTGCGCGCGCTCGAGGAGCAGCGCTTCCGGCGGCTCGGCGGTTCGGAGGAGGTGCGCGTCGACGTGCGCGTCTTGGCCGCGACCAATCGTGACCTCCAGGCCGCCGTGGCGGAGGGGCGCTTCCGCCTCGACCTGCTTTACCGGCTCAACGTGATCACCGTCCGCGTGCCGCCCTTGCGCGAGCGCGGCGAGGACGTGCTCCTGCTCGCCCAGCACTTCCTCGACGGCTACCGGCGGAAGATGGGCAGGCGGCCGGCAGAGCTCGCCGCCGAGACGCGCGCCGCGCTCTGCGCGTACGGCTGGCCGGGTAACGTCCGGGAGCTGCGCAACGTGATGGAGCGCGCGGCCATCCTGGTCGACGGAGAGGTCGTCCGTCGCCGCGACCTTCCCGACGAGCTCGCGGGCTCCGCCGCCGCGCAGGCGCTGCCGGTCGCGGAGGGCGCGACGCTCGCCGAGGTCGAGCAGGCCTACATCCTCGAGGTCCTGCGGCGCTGCGGCGGCAACCAGACCCGCGCCGCGCAGCGGCTCGGGATCAGCGTCCGGACGCTGTACAACCGGCTCCACGAATGGGGGATGGGATGAGGCTCGCAAAATTGCTCGCCGCTGCCGCCGCGCTCGCGGCCTGCCACGCCACGTCGCCGCCGGCGCCCGTGACGCCGCCGCCTGCCTCGGCGCGCGCCGAAGCCACTGGTTGTCCGGCCGGGTTTCGCCGCGTGGGCACGGTCTGCAAGTCGCAGAGCGGCGTGCCGGCGTTCACGCACGTCTGGCTCGTCGTCGAGGAGAACGAGGGCTTCGACGACGTCGTCCGCGGCGGCCGCGCGCCGTACCTGGGCCAGCTCATCGACCTCGGCGCGCTCCTCACGAACTACCACGCGGTCGCGCATCCGAGCCTGCCGAACTACCTCGCGCTCGTCGGCGGGGACACCTTCGGGGTCACGAGGGACGGGGAGGCCGTCGAGGCCGACAAGCAGGTCGCGGCGGCCCACCCGGAAATCGGCCATGAGCTGGCCGCCGCGGGGCGTTCCTGGCGGGCGTACGAGGAAGGCATGTCATCCCCGTGCAGTCCGCTCAGCGAGCGGCTCAGCCACTACGCTGCCCGCCACAACCCGTTTCCCTACTTCCTGGAAGAGCAGGGCAGCGCGCTCTGCGCGCAGAGCGACGTGCCGTTCGATTCGTCCACCGGCGGCTTCCTCGCAGACCTCCGGGCCGGCCGCGTCCCCGCGTTCAGCTTCCTGACACCGGACGTCTGCGACGACGGCCACGACGCTTGCGGCGGAGATCCGGTCGCCCACGTCGACGCGTGGCTCGGGAAGGTCGTCCCCTCGATCCTCGCCTCGCCCGCGTTCCAGGACGGCGGCGCGCTCTTCATCACCTGGGACGAGGACGACGGCAACGATCCCCAGAACCGCGTTCCGATGGTCGTCGTCTCGCCCCTGCTGCGCTCGCCGGGCCTTCGCAGCGACCGGCGCTACGATCACTACAGCTTCCTCGCGACCGTCGAGGACGGCTTCGGACTTCCGCGGCTCGGCAAAGCCAAAGCGGCGCCCCCGATCAACGACATTTGGAGGTAGCTCTCGCTTCGCCGGGCCGGACGGTCCGATCGGCGGGCCGGACGATCGCACCGTCGGACCCGGCGATGGCATCATCGGGCCCGACCGTCGCATCGCGGGCTCGGACGTTCGCATCGTCGGGCCGGACGACCACGTTGCGGGCTTCGGAGATCGCATCGTCCGATCTGGCGACCGCATCGGCGGGCCGGACGGTCACCTCGCCGAACCGGACGATCGCCTCGCCGGCCGTGGTGATCGCCGAGCCGCCGGCTGGGCGGGCATCGTCGGGGCCGGGGATTGGGGCGACGGTCCGGACCTCGAACCCGCGGTTCGGGAAGGGGACTGCCTCCGTGTGGGCGGAGGCTGCGTAACCCCCTGCAATTCGGTGGTCGGGGGTGTGGCATGGGGGGTGCTCTTCCTCGAGGGCGAAGGCCGAGCAGGACGGAGCGCGAGAACGCCCGACGCCGAAGAGTTGGCCTTCCCCGGGAGAGAGCCCGGCGGCGTCACGGCCCGATGGCGGGCCGCGGGCGGAAGGGCGCGCAGAAAGGGAACGGAACGGACCATGGCTACCAACAGCGGCGGCGTCCCGGCATCGGCTGAGAAGCAGGTGCCGAAGGGACTCTGGGCGCTCCTGATCCTGATGAAGGCAGGAATCGACCAGAAGATCCCGGTGACGTCGAACGTGCCGGTCGACGGACAGCCGACCCCGCAACCCTCGCTCAGCCAGGAACTGGCCTCGGACCTCACGCTCTTTGCGAACGTGGCGGACCTCGAGGCCCAGCTCAAGGCGGCGCGGGCGGCGAAGGCGGCTGCGATGGGGCGGATCCGGGTGCGCTATCAGGACCTCAAGCAGGCGCTGATCGTGTACTTCGGGAAGGGAAACCCCATCCTCGCCGCCTTCGGCATCGCTGCCCGCAAGCCACGTCGCAAGCTCACCTCCGCCGAGAACGTCCTGGCGGCCGGGCGCAGCGAATCGACGCGGACGAAGCGCGGTACCAAGGGCGCCGCGGCGAAGGCGGCGATCCAGGGTGAGCGCAACGTCACCGTGACCGTCGGCCCGGACGCGAAGAAGAACGTCGCGCCCGCGCAGACTGGCAACGGGGCTGCGAGCACCAAGAACGGCTGAGCCGTTCGCGGGCCCCGCGGCGCCCGAGAGAGGCCGCGGTCGAAGCCCGGGCGACCCCCGGGCGGCGGGACGGGTGACCCGCGGAAGACACCCAGGGGCCCCGCGGGCGCGCAACCGCTCACGGGGCCCCGCCGCATCGCGGCCGTGCTGGCGCGTCGCGCGCACGGCTTCCCCCGAGCCGCTTGACCCCATGGCCCCCTCCCCGTTATCTCGTGCCGATGCGCTGCTCCATCTGCGGGACCCAGAACCCCGAGGCCGCCCAGTTCTGCGTCGGCTGCGGCGCCCGGCTCGGCCAGGCGACGGCCGCGCCCGGCCCGGGAGCGCACCGGCTCCGCATCGTGCCGGCCGGCGGCACGGAGACGCGTCTGGTCGAACTGGTCCCAGGGCAGTACTCGATGGGGCGGGCGCCCGATTGCTCGATCGTCCTCGACGACCCGTACGTGAGCCCGCTGCATCTCCACCTCGCCGCGGGGGCGACGCTGCGCGTTCAGGACGCGGGCAGCGCGAACGGTACGTTCGTCCGGGTGCGCAAGCCGGTGCAGCTTCGCGCCGGCGACGAGCTGCGCATGGGTCGCGAGTTGCTCCGCCTCGAATCGCTGCCGGCGCCGGCGGGCGCGGTTGGCGGCGGCCGCGTCTGGGGGTCGCCGGGAGTCGGGCACCGCTTCCGGCTCATCCAAGTCCTCGAAGGCGGCGGCGCCGGCGAAATCCTGCCGCTCGCAGACGGGGACTACCTCATCGGCCGCGACGAGGGCGGCATGACGTTCCCGGGCGACAACGCGCTCTCGGGCCGACACGCCATCCTCAACGTGCAGGGCGAGCGGGCCTCGCTGCGCGACATGAACTCGGCGAACGGGACGTTCCTGCGGCTGACCGCGGGCCTCGAACTGGTCCCCGGCGACCAGCTCATCGCCGGCATGCAGCAGATCCGCTACGAAGCCGCGTAGATGCCCGAGCGCCACCGGCTGATCGCCACGGCGGCCTTCGGCACCGAGGATCTTCTCGCCGCCGAGCTGTCGGAGCTCGGGCTCGCGGGGGTCCGGCGGCGGCGAGGGGCGGTCGAGTTCCGGGGCACGCTGGTCGACGCGCTTCGCGCCTGTATCCACGTCCGGACCGCGATGCGCGTCTTGCGGTCGCTCGGTGAGGTCGAGGCGGCCGGCCCCGATTCCCTCTACGAGTCGCTGCGCTCGCTGCCCTGGGCCGAACACCTCGACCTGACCCACAGCTTCGCGGTCGAGGTCTCGGGCCAGACCGAAGGGCTGACGCACTCGCTCTACGCGGCACAGAAGGCCAAGGACGCGATCGTCGACTCGCTGCGCGCGGTCCTCGGCGGCCGGCCGGACGTCAACGTGCGCGAACCCGACGTGCGGATCGTGCTGCACCTTCGGGCAGGGCGCGCCGAGGTCTCGCTCGACGTCGCCGGCGAGAGCCTTCACCGGCGCGGCTGGCGGAGCCGCCCCCACCCGGCCTCGCTCAAGGAGACGCTCGCTGCGGCGGTCGTGCTCGGCTCGGGCTGGCGGGGCGAGCTGCCGCTCGTCGATCCGATGTGCGGCGCCGGGACGATCGCGATCGAGGCGGCGCTGCTCGCCGCCGGGCGGCCGCCCAACGCGCGGCGGCGGTTCGGGGCGGAACGTTGGCCCGGTTTCGGCGCCACGGACAGGCGGGCCCTGGCCTCCCTGCGCGCCGAGGCGCTCGCGCGCCCGCCCCGGGAACACCCGCCCATCCGGGCCTGCGATCGCGATCCCGAGGCGGTCGAGGCGGCCCGCGAGAACGCCCGGCAGGCGGGTGTCCAGCTCGACCTCTCCGTCGCCGACGCCCGCGAACTGGGGCCGTCGTACCCGCCAGGGTACGTGGTCACGAACCCTCCGTACGGTGGGCACGCCGGCGGCGGCGGGGGGCAGAAGCAGCTCAAGACCTTCTTCCACGCGCTCGGCCGGAACGCGCGCGGGCTGTCGGGCCACACCCTCGCGTTCTTGACGGGATCGCCCGCCTTCGAGAGCGCGTTCGGGATGCGGCCCGTCGGCCGGCGCAAGCTGTTCAACGGTCCAATTCCCGCGCAGCTCCTCGTCTACCGGGTACAGTAGCGGCGGCCTATCTTTCGGCGGTCAGGCTTCAGGGGAGGAGTGCCGACATGAAGAACGTCGCCCTCGTCACGGGAGCGCCCGGCGCGCTGGGTCGGGCCATCGCCCTCCGACTCGCCCGCAGCGGTCACGCGCTCGCGCTCCACTACCACACCCGCGGTGAGGCGGCGCGGCAGCTCGCCGCCGAGATCGAGGTGGAGGCCGGGGTCGCCGCGCCCTTTCACGCGGACGTGCGGTCGGGCGCCGACGTGGCGCTGATGATCTCGGAGATCGAGCGCAACCTCGGGCCGCTCGCGGTGGTCGTGAACAACGCGGGCCTCGTCCGCGACCGCACGCTGTCGAAGATGACCGACGAGGACTGGGCGGTGGTGCTCGACACGAACCTCACCGGCGCCTTCAACGTCTGCCGCTCGGTGAGCGAGGGGATGCGCGAGCGCAAGCATGGCCGGATCGTCAATATCAGCTCGATCGTAGGCGCGACCGGGAACTACGGGCAGGCCAACTACGCGGCGTCGAAGGCGGGCCTCATCGGCTTCACGAAGTCGCTCGCCCGCGAGTTGGCGCGCCACAACGTCACCGTGAACGCGCTCTGCCCGGGCTTCATGGAGTCGCCGATGGTGCGCGGCGTCCCGCCCGAGGTCCAGCAGACGATTCTCGCCCAGATCCCGATGCGCCGCTTCGGCGAGCCCGACGCGGTCGCCGAGGGCGTGGCCTATCTCGTCGGCCCCGGTGGGGGCTACGTGACCGGCCAGGTCCTGCATGTCAACGGCGGAATGTACATGTGACCCCCGGCGTTGCCCGGGGGGCGCGGGGTCGGGTAGCTTGCCCCTCGCATGATCAACGGGTCGGCGCTCTGGGCGAGCCTCGGGCTCTCGCTCGCCATCGCAATCGCAGCGTCGCTGCTCTGGTCGCGCTGGCGCCGTTTCGATCGCAGCCGGGCCGCGACGGTCTACCTGCGCGGCTTCCAGTACCTGCTCTCGGGAGACCCGGACGGCGCGATCGAGGTGCTCACCAAGGTCGCCTCGTCGGGCACCCTCGAGGCCTACTTCACGCTCGGATCGCTCTACCGGCGAAAGGGCGAACTGGAACGGGCGCTCCAGCTCCACCGCAACGTCCTGCGCAGTCCGGGCCTCGCGCCGGCGATACGCCGGCGCGTTCTCGGCGAACTGGGCCGAGACTACCGCCACGGCGCGCTCTGGGCCGAGGCGGCCGAGGCGCTCGAGCAGGCCTGCGCCCCCGAGCCGACCGGAACGCCAATCGATCCCGCGCTGCGCGAGGAGCTGCGTGACGTGTACCTGGCCGCCGGCCGCTACGCGGAGGCCGCGATTTGCCAGGGCGCGCTCGGGACCGCGGGCAGCGACCGGCTCGGCGCGCACCTGTGGGCCGAGGCGGCGCACGCGCGGCTCGAGGTGGGGGACGCCGCCGCGGCCGGCGCTGCCGCGGAGGCCGCGGCCACGGCCTGCCCGGCTGCGGCGCATACGTTCTTCGCGCGGGCCGAGGTTCTCGCGGGCCGAGGGGATGCCGCGGGGGCCCGGGCCGCCGCGCTCGACGCCGCGGAGGCGGAGCCCTGGGCGGCGGGGATCGTCTTCCCCTGGCTGCGGCGAACGGCCGGCGGAGGGCTGCTCCCGCTGGTCGAGGGCTGGCTGTCGCGCCATCCGGGCGAGCCGCACGCCTCCCTCGCCCGGGCGCAGCTCCTCCGGGAGGATGGCAGGACCGCGGAGGCCACCGCGGCACTGCGGCAGATCCTCGGCCGGACGCCGGCCTTTCTCGAGGCCCGCCGCGAGCTCGGGCGGCTCGTGCTCGAGGCCGGGCCGGAGGGCGACCTTCGCCAGCAGTACGAGGAACTGCTCGCGAGCCTCGAAGCGGACACGGCCCTCGGCCGCTGCCTGCGGTGCCGGCAGCCCGCGCGCGAGCTGCGGTGGCGGTGCCCGGCGTGCGGCGCGTGGGACTGGATCGACCCGAAGTCCGTCCATCCGGCAATTGACGCTGGGCGCGACGCCGCGTAGCTTCGGGCCACTTCCGTGAAGACCATCGTCGCGAAGATCCTCGAGGACACGCTCGCCCGCGCCGAGAGGGAAGGGGTGCTCCCGCCGTGGCCGGAGAGGCCCAACCTGGCGGCGACGATCGACTCGCCCAAGCAGGCGGCGCACGGCGACTGGGCGAGCAACGTCGCGATGCTCTATGCGAAGGCGGCGAGATTGCCGCCGCGAGAAGTGGCGACCCGTCTCAAGGACCGGCTCGTCGATCCGGCCGGCGCGGTGGCGGCACTCGAGATCGCCGGACCGGGCTTCTTGAACTTCCGGCTCGTGCCCGAGGTCTGGTGGCGCGGCCTCGCCGAGGTGGCGGCGCGCGGGCCGCGGTTCGGGCGGTCGGACGTCGGGGCCGGGCAGAAGGTCGACGTCGAGTTCGTCTCGGTCAATCCGACCGGCCCGATGCACGTTGGCCACGGCCGGGGGGCGGTGACGGGAGACGCGATCGCCGCGTTGCTCGAGGCCACCGGCCACGCGGTCACCCGCGAATACTACATCAACGACGCGGGCAACCAGGTGAAGACGCTCGCCCGCAGCGTCCACCTGCGCTACCGCGAGCTGTTCGGCGAAAAGGTCGAGCTGCCCGAGGAGAGCTACCCGGGTGAGTACGTGATTGGCATCGCGCGCGAGCTCGCGCGCGAGCACGGGGACCGCTACCTCCGGGCGCCCGAGTCCGAGTGGCTCGGGCCGTTCGCCGCGCTGGCGGTGACCCGCGTGCTCGAGCTGATTCGGGGCGACCTCGCCGCGCTCGGGATCCGCTTCGACGTCTGGTTCTCCGAGAAGGAGCGGCTGCACGAGACCGGCGCGCTGCGGGCTGTCCTCGACGACTTCCGCGAGCGCGACCTGCTCTACGACAAAGACGGCGCGGTGTTCTTCCGGTCGACGCTTCACGGTGACGACAAGGATCGGCCGGTGGTCAAGTCGACGGGTGAACCGACCTACCTCGCCGGGGACATCGCCTACCACCAGGACAAGTTCCGGCGCGGGTTCGACTGGTGCCTGAACGTCTGGGGCGCCGATCACCACGGAGACATCCCCCGCGTGCGCGCCGCGGTCGAGGAGCTGGGCGTGGATCCGCTGCGGCTGCGCTTCACGCTCGTCCAGATGGTGAACCTCTTGCGAGATGGCCAGCCGTTCAAGATGTCCAAGCGCGCCGGCACGGTGGTCTCGCTGCGCGAGGTCGTCGAGGAGGTGGGCGCGGACGCGACCCGGTTCTTCTTCCTCCTGCGGCGCAGCGACGCCCAGCTCGACTTCGACGTCGGGCTCGCACGCAAGCAGTCGAACGAAAACCCGGTCTTCTACGTCCAGTACGGCCACGCGCGACTCTGCTCGATCCTCCGGCGCGCGGCGGAACAGGGGCTGGCGCCCCCCCGCCACGACGTCGAGGCGCTGCGCAGCCTGACCCTGCCCGAGGAATTGGATCTGGCGAAGCGGGTCCTGTCGATGCCCGAGCTCGTGGCGGGCGCGGCGCTGGCGTTCGAGCCGCACCGGCTCGTCTTCTTCCTCCAGGAGACCGTGGCGGCCTTCCACGGCTACTACACGCGCTCCAAGAACAGCGACAAGGTGATCGGGCCCGATCCCGTCAAGACGCGGGCACGGCTCTTTCTGTGCGATTGCTTGCGGCAGGCGATGGCCAACGCGCTCGGCATTCTCGGCGTCTCCGCTCCGGAGCGAATGGAGCGGGCGGCGGATCAGGACGCGGAGGACTGAGGTCTTGCGCGACGGCAACCGGCTCAAGGAGAAGATCGAGTTGCGGCTCGAGCGGCGCCAGGTGGTGTCGTTCGTCATGGTGGCCCTGGTGCTCGCGGGTGCGGTCTTCGCGCTCGGGGTACTCGTCGGCAAGAACCTCGCGACGATGCCGGGGCGAAACCCGCCGGCACCGGAGACGTTGCTCGACCGGCTCGATGCGCGCGCGAGTGCAGCCTCCGACGGCGGCGACGGCCTGACGTTCCAGGAGGAACTGACCCGGCCGGCGCAGCCCGAGCCTTCGCCGCCGAAGAAGAAGCGGGTCGAAGCGTCCCCGCGGGCGTCCGACAAGGGCCAAGGCCCGCTGTCGAGGATTGCCGAGGCCGTGGTGGCGCCGGATGCCGGAGCCGCGGTGGCCTCGGCACCTGGAACGAAGATCGCCCAGCACCCTGTTCCGGCCTCCCGAGAAGAGGAGGGGGGCAAGGACGCCGCCGCGATCTTCTTCACCGTTCAGGTCAAGTCGACGCAGTCGAAGGCGGAGGCGGCTCGCTTCACCCAGAAACTCGCGGGGCAGGGCTACCATCCGTTCGTCGCCGAGGTCGACCTGCCCGGCAAGGGCCGCTGGTACCGGGTTCGGCTCGGCAAGTTCGAAAGTCGCGCCAAGGCGGACGGCTACCTCGCGGATTTCGAGCGGGAGACCCGCCTCGCGGCCTTCGTGACGGTGGCGGGACACTGAAGGAGGAACGCATGCGGCGAGTCGAGAAACCGTGGGGCTACGAGCTGATCTGGGCGCACACCGACCGCTACGTCGGGAAGGTCCTGCACGTGAACGCCGGCCACAAGCTGTCGCTCCAGTACCACGTGAAGAAGGACGAGACGATTCACCTCTGGTCGGGCCGACTCCGGCTCGTCTACGACGAGGGGCAGGGGATGCAGGAGCGCGATCTGGAGCCCGGCGAGAGCTACCACATCCGGCCGGGCACCCGTCACCGAATGATCGCGCTCACCGACTGCGACATCCTCGAGGCATCGACGCCCGAGTTGGACGACGTCGTCCGGCTCGATGACGCCTACGGCCGGGTCGGTTGACTACGACCCGCTCTTCTTGATCCACTGATCGACCACGCCGTCGCCGTCGGTATCGACGCCGATGCGGTCGATCTTGCCGCCCTCCCAGTACTCCCAAGTGTCGACCTTCCCGGTCCCCTTGGTATCGCGCTCGACGCGGACGAGCTTACCCTTCTCGTAGTACTTCCAGGTGTTGGGCTTGCCTTTGAAGTCGAGCGCGAGCTCCTTCTTGATCGGCTCGCCCTTGTCGTCGAAGTAGATGACCTCGTCGACCTTGCCGTCGAAGTCCAGGTCGAGCGCCTCTTTCACGACCTGTTCCTTCTCGTTGTACCAGCGCCAGACGTCGACCTTGCCGTCGTCGTTGAGGTCCATCTCCTTGCGGACGAGCCGCTGCGTCGGCTTTCCGTCCGACCCCGCCGCGGTCTCGTAGTACTCCCAGACGTCCGGGCGACCCTCGTGGAAGAGGTCGAAGGTCTTGACCATTTCGTTGCCCTGCTGCTTCTCGTGGACCCCGGTCAGGTCCTCGGCCGTCTCTTTCGGAGTGGCCTTGGGGGCCGCGGCTTGCGTGCTGCTGCAAGCGGTGGCCAGGGCGGCGGCGAGTGCGAGGGGAACGAGCGGGCGGCGGGTCATGGACACCTCTCGAATTTTCGAGCGTAGTCCGCATTGCACGACGCAGTCAACTCGTCGTAGATGGACGTTCCCCGGGGGGACGTCAGGAGGTCGTCCGGTGCTGAAGGACAAGCGGGCGGTGGTTCTCGGTGGGGCCGGCTTTCTCGGCTCGCACCTGTGCGAGGCGCTGCTGGAACGCGGGGCGTCCGTCGTCTGCGTCGACAACTACCTCACCGGAAAGCGACGCAACGTGGAGCCGTTGCTCGAACGGACGGGCTTCACGCTGATCGAGGGCGACGTCACGGACGGCGTCGAAGTGGGCGGGCCGGTCGACTTCGTCCTCGACTTCGCCTCTCCCGCCTCGCCCATCGACTACGCCAAGCTCCCGATCGAGACGCTGCGCGTCGGCAGTCACGGCACCGAGAACGGCCTGAAGCTCGCGGAGCAGAAGAAGGCGGTCTTCTTCCTGGCCTCGACGAGCGAGGTCTACGGAGATCCGACCGAGCACCCGCAGCGGGAGGAGTACTTCGGCAACGTGAACCCCATCGGGCCGCGGAGTTGCTACGACGAGGCAAAGCGCTTCGCCGAGGCGCTGACGATGGCCTTCCACCGCGCCCGCGGCGTCGACGTCCGGATCGTGCGGATCTTCAACACCTACGGGCCGAGGATGCGGCTCGACGACGGACGCGTCGTTCCGGCCTTCGTCGCCCAGGTGCTGCGCGGCGAGGACTTCACCGTGTTCGGCGATGGAAAGCAGACGCGCAGCTTCTGCTACGTGAGGGACGAGGTGGAGGGCATCCTCGCGCTGCTCCAATCGGACTACCGGCTCCCGATGAACGTCGGCAACCCGACCGAGCTGACGATCCTCGACTTCGCCGAGGCCATCCGGAAGGCGGCACGCAAACTGAAGTTGCCCGGCGCCGAGGCCAAGGTGGTCCACCGGCCGTTCCCGGAGAACGACCCGAAGCAGCGCCGCCCGGACATCTCGAAGGCCCGTCGGATCCTCGGCTGGGAGCCGAAGGTCTCCCTGGAGGACGGCCTCGCGGAGACCCTGGCCTGGTTTCGATCCCATGCGTAGCTTGGCGAGGAGACGTCCATGAAGATCCTGGTGACGGGCGGGGCGGGGTTCATCGGCTCCAACGTCGGCGACGCCTTCGTCGCCGCGGGCCACGAGGTGGTCGCGTTGGACGATCTGTCGTCCGGCCGGCGCGCGAACCTCTCGCCGGGGATCCGGCTGATCGAGGCGGATCTGCGGCGCGGCGACGTCGGCGCGATTCTCGCCGCCGAGCGCCCCGAGATCGTCTGCCACCACGCCGCCCAGATCGACGTGCGCAAGAGCGTCGCAGACCCCGTCCGGGACGCGGAGATCAACCTGCTCGGGCTGCTGCGCCTCCTCGAGGGATGCGTCGCCTCGGGTGTGCGCAAGGTCCTCTTTGCGTCGTCCGGCGGCGCCTGCTACGGCGAGCAGGAGCGGTTCCCCGCACCGGAGACCCACCCGACCCGCCCGGTCTCGCCCTACGGCGTGGCGAAGGCCGCGAGCGAGCTGTACCTCGGTTACTACCACGCACAATACAAACTGCCCTACGTCGCGCTCCGCTACGCGAACGTCTACGGGCCGCGCCAGAACCCGCACGGGGAAGCCGGCGTCGTGGCGATCTTCGCCCAGCGTCTCCTCGCCGGGGAGCCGTGCACGATCTACGGCGACGGCGGACAGACTCGGGACTTCGTCTTCGTCGGCGACGTGGCCCGGGCGAACCTCCTGGCGCTCGAGGCGGACTACGTCGGGCCCGTCAACGTCGGAACGGGGCGCGAGACGTCGGTCGCGGACCTCTACCAGCGGATGGCGGCCGTCGCGGGCGTCTCCCGGCCCGCCTCGAAGGCGCCGGGGAAGCCCGGAGAACAGCGCCGCTCGGTCGTCGATCCGTCGCTCGCGGCGCGGGTCATCGGCTGGAGGCCCGAAGTCGCGCTCGAGCAGGGCCTCGCGCGGACGCTCGAGTTCTTTCGCCGAAGCGCAGCCGCGTAGCGCCGCCCGCCGAATCGCCGGTTGACATGCCGGCGGCGCGCGTGGTTCTAAAGGACGCTTTCGCGAAAGGAAGCCTGATGCCCACCGCCGTCGTCGTCGATGCCGTTCGCACCGCCCGGGGTAAGAGGAAGGGCTCGCTCGCCGGGACGCACCCGATGGACCTCGCCGCGCACGTGCTCAACGCGGCGGTCCGGCGCAACAAGGTCGACCCGAAGCTGATCGACGACGTCGTGATGGGCTGCGTCGCGCAGGTGGGCGAGCAGGGGCTCAACATCGCGCGCGGCGCCGTCCTCGCGGCGGGGTGGCCGGTCGACGTCGCGGGGGCGACGATCAACCGCTTCTGCGGGTCGGGCCTCCAGGCGGTCAACAGCGCGGCGCAGGCGATCATGGCGGGGCAGATGGACGTGGCGATCGGCGGCGGCGTCGAGAACATGACGCGGGTGCCGATGGGCTCGGACGCCATCGGGCCGGGCGACGGGCCGGCCTCGCCGCAGATGCAGGAGCGCTGGCCGAACCTGGTCCCCCAGGGGCTCTCGGCCGAGATGATCGCCGAGAAGTGGAAGCTCGGCCGGCGGGATCTCGACGAGTTCGCCGCGCACAGCCAGCAGAAGGCCGGGGTGGCGATCCGCGAGGGCAAATTCAAGGCGGAGATCGAGCCGATCGAGGTCGCGGGGCCGGACGGACAGAAGAAGCTCTTCGACACCGACGAGCACTGCCGGCCGACCACGACGGTCGAGGTGCTCGCGGGGCTGAAGCCCTCGTTCAAGGAGGACGGGGTCATCCACGCCGGCAACTCGAGCGGCATCGTCGACGGGGCGGCGGCGGTGCTCCTCGCCTCGAAGGAGCGGGCGCGGTCGCTCGGGCTCAAGCCGCGGGCGAAGATCGTCTCGATGGCGGTCGCGGGCAGCGACCCGGTGCTCATGCTGACCGGGCCGATCCCGGCGGTCCAGAAGGCGCTGCGCAAGGCCGAATTGACGGTAAAGGACATCGACCTCTGGGAGATCAACGAGGCCTTCGCGCCGGTGCCGATCGTGGTCGCCCGCGAGCTCGGGATTTCGATGGAGAAGGTCAACGTCCTCGGCGGCGCCATCGCGCTGGGCCACCCGCTCGGCGCGACCGGGGCCATCCTGCTCGGAACGGCGCTCGGCGAGCTGGAGCGGCGCGACCTTCGCCGCGCCTGCATTACCCTCTGCATCGGCTACGGCATGGGCATCGCCACGGTCATCGACCGCAAGGTCGACTGAGAGGAAGGAATGAGACGGACTTTCGCCGCCGCGCTCGCCGCGGTCACACTCGCCGCCGGCGTCCCGGCCGCCGCGCAACAGGCGGCCTCCGATCAGGTCACGTCGCTCCTCGAGCAGGCGCAGCGGCTGAAGGCGGCGGGCGACAAGGCGGGCGCGGAGGCGACCTACCGGCAGGCGCTGCAGCTCGCCCCGCGCAACGCCGTGGCCCACAACGAGATCGGCACGTTGCTCTACGGCCGGCACCAGGTCAACGACGCGGTCGCCGAGTTCCAGGCGGCGACGCAGGGCGACCCGAACTACAAGCTCGCCTGGTTCAACCTGGGCTACGCGCTGCGCAAGCACGACCGCTGCTCGGAGGCGATCCCGGTCTACCAGCGCTACGTCCAACTCGCGACGAACGACCCCGACGGCATCTGGGGGCTCGCCGAGTGCTACCGCAAGACCGGGGAGAACGCCCAAGCGGCGGCGCAGTACCAGGCGTACGCCCGGATGGAGACGCGACCTTCCGAGCAGCGCTACGTGCAGCAGGCACTCGCCTATGCGCAGCAGCTCTCCGTCCCGGCCGCGCCGGCGGAGCCCCAGCCGGCGGCGCCCGCGGCGGCTCCGACGCCCGCGCCAGTCGCCGTGCCGGCTCCGGCGCCCGCCCAGAGCCCCGCGGACGCCTACATCGCCCGCGGCGATGCGCTGCTCGCGCGCAACGACTTCAAGAACGGCCTCTACGCCTACCAGGACGCGGTGCGTGCGGACCCGAACAACGCGATGGCCCATTTCAAGGTCGGCGTCGCCTACGCGCAGCTCGGCTACTACCCGCAGGCCGTCGACGAGTGGAACCGGGTGCTCGCGATCGACCCGAACAACGTGGGCGCGCGCGAGAACATCCAGCGGGCGCAGCAGCGGATGGGCGTCGCGGAGCAGCAGGCGCAGACCGCCGCGCCGCCCCCGAACGTCGACCCGGCCCAGGCACAGCAGCTCAGCAAGCAGGACTACGACCAGGCGGTCCAGCTCATCCAGGCGCGCCGCTACCAGGACGCGGTGACGTCGCTGACCCAGGCGATTCAGCTCCGCCCCGACTTCTCGGTCGCGTACGTGGCCCGCGGAAGCGCCATGGTGGGCCTCGGCCGGTTCCAGGACGCCGTCCAGGACTACCTGCACGGCCTCAGCCTCAACGGGAACCAGGCCGCGCCGCTGTTCGGCCTGGGCGAGGCGTACCGCGGCATGGGCGACCGCGCCCGGGCCGCCAAGTACTACCAGGAGTGCGCTGACAGCACCGCGCCGGACGCGGCGCCGCTGCGCGACCTGGCCCGCAAGCGCTTCTCCGAACTGCTGCAATAGCGCCCAGGCGGCGCGGCCGGCAGAGGCCGCGCGCACGGACTGGGAGGGAGGTCCCGTGGCACCCGATTTCGCGACCGTTCTGATCGACCCGCCGAGCGCGTTCGCGCTCGCGGCGCTGTTCGCCGTGTTCGCCGCCCCGATGATCCGGAGCAGGGGCCGCGCGGGCTGGTACGGCGTCGTGGGACCGGGCTTCGCCGCCTGGATGGCCGGCGTCTAATTGGACGTGGGGCAAGGACAAGAGCCCACCCGGCGTGACACAGGCATTTTTCGGACAGCGGATGATGCACGACGGGTTTCGATGATGGTGGGCATTGTGGCGAGGAGAGGAGTTGAATTGTGGAAACAA
>DAIDIT010000113.1 GCA_027451705.1 Pseudomonadota bacterium | reverse complement strand
CGACGCCATCCACGCGTTCTGGGCGAGCTTCGAGGCGCCCGAGCCCGAGGTCCGCGAGGTCGCCGAGCCGCTCATCCTCGGCGTGCTCGAGCACCTCGGCGAGCTCGACCGGATCGTCGAGGCCTCGAGCCTGAACTGGCGGCTCGATCGGATGGCGCGGGTGGACCGCAACATCCTGCGGCTCGGGGTCTACGAGCTGGCCTACCGCCCGGACGTCCCGACGAAGGTCTGCATCAACGAGGCGATCGAGATCGCGCGCCGCTTCGGCTCCGAGGAGTCCGGCGCCTTCATCAACGGCATCCTCGACAAGATCGCCCAGCAGCTCCGCGGGCCCATCGAGCGGGAGGCGGAGGACGGCGCGGGTGGGGAGCGCGAGCGCTAGCGTGGAGGTGCGGCTCGCCGAGCTGACGGCGGCGGCGCTCGACGAGGCCGCGGTCGAGGCGCTGGTGCTGCTCGTGCCGCCCGAGGAGCGGCCGCTGCGGGGGCTCGCGGGCCTCTGCGACTGGCGGCTCTGCGGCGCGCTGTCGCGGACGCTCTCGGGCGGCTGGTACGGCGCGGGGCCGGGGGAGGTGCTCCTGACGCCGACCGGCGGGCGGATCGGGCCCGGCCGACTCTTCGTCTTCGGGCTGGGGGCGCGCGAGGGGCGGGAGGCGGAGCTGTCGCGGCTGCTCCCGCGCGTGCTCGACGCCCTGCGGCGGGCGCGGGTCGAGAGCGTGGGCTTCGCGCTGCCGTGGCCGGGGCTCGAGCTCGCGGCGTCGGTGGCGCAGTGGGCGGAGTTCGCGCCGCAGGGGCCGCGCCGGCAGCTCCTGTTCGGCCAGGCGGCGGCGATCGCGCGGGAGCTGTCCGCCCGCAGCGGCGCGTTCCGCGTCTGCGGCGCGTAGGGGCCGCTTTTTGCGCGGCCCCGGGGGGCGGTGGTAGCTTCGGGCGTGTGAGCGCGGGCGGTCAGAAGTCGCTCGAGGGCTTTCTCGCCGAGGCCCAGGAGATCACCGACGCCTTCGGCAAGAGCCTGCTCGAGCTCGGGAAGGGCGGGGCCGGTTCGGCCGACCCCGAGACGGTCAACGCGCTCTTCCGGTCGGCCCACTCGCTCAAGGGGATCTCGGCGATGTTCGGCGTCGGGCGGCTGTCGTCGCTCGCGCACGCGCTCGAGGACCTGCTCGACGACCTGCGCATGGGGCGGGTCGCCGCGAACGACGCGGTCGAGGGGGTGCTGCTCGACGCGGTCGACGTCTTCGGCGCGCTCATCGGCGACACGCAGCGCGGGCAGCTCGAGGGCAGTCCCCCGGCGCGGCAGCTCGCGGACGCGCTCGAGGCGCGCATCCACGCGGCGGCCCACGCGCCGGCGGAGGCGACGACGGGCGACCCGCTCGACTCCCTCGCGCTCGACGCGTCGGTGCGCGGGGTCCTGACCGAGTACGAGGAGCACCGGCTGCGCGAGAACGTGAAGGCCGGCAAGGCGATCTGGCGGGCGCGGGCGGCGTTCGAGATGGCGAGCTTCGACCGCGGGCTCTCCGATCTGTCGTCGCGCATCAAGACCGTCGGCGAGGTTGTCTCGACCCTGCCGGCGGCGGCGGCGATGTCCGGGGACAAGATCGCCTTCGACCTCGTCTTCGGCAGCGCCGCGCCGCGCGAGCAGGTGGAGGCGTCGCTCGCGGGGTCGGGCGCCGAGCTCCTGCCCGTCGCGGCGGCGGCTCCCGCGGAGGCGCCCCGCGCGCCGCCCCCCCACGCGGCCGCCGAGGGCCCCCGACCGGCCGAGGCCGAGGCGAAGGCCGTGCCGGCGATCCAGACCGTCCGCGTCGACATCCGCAAGCTCGACCGGCTCATGGGCATCGTCGCCGAGCTGGTGCAGGCGAAGTCGAACCTGCTCGCCGTCGCCAAGGCGGCCGGGGGCGAGCGCTACACGGCGATCTTCTCGAACCAGCTCATCCGCGAGGGACGCAACCTCGAGCGGCACCTCGACGAGCTGCAGGCCGGCATCCTCGACGTCCGGATGGTGCCGCTGTCGCAGGCCTTCGACAAGCTCGCCCGGATGATCCGCAAGGTCGAGCGCGAGGCGGGCAAGGAGCTCGAGCTGACGGTCCGGGGCGGGGACGTCGAGCTCGACAAGCTCATCGTCGAGGAGCTGTCGGACCCGCTGATGCACCTCATCCGCAACGCCGTCGACCACGGGATCGAAGCGCCCGAGCGGCGCGAGAAGCTCGGCAAGCCGCGGCACGGGCGGCTCGGTCTCTCGGCGAGCCAGCGCGGCAACCACGTGGTCATCGAGCTCTCCGACGACGGGGCGGGCATCGACGGCCGCCGGGTCGCGGAGGTCGCGGTGGAGCGCGGCCTGATCCGGCCCGAGGACGCCGCGACCCTCGGCCGACGCGAGGTGCTGAACCTCATCTTCCAGCCCGGCTTCTCGACGGCGCGCGCCGTGGGCGCGCTGTCGGGCCGGGGGGTCGGTCTCGACGTCGTCAAGACCAACATCGCGAACCTCTCCGGCGTCATCGACGTGCAGTCGGAGGAGGGGCGGGGCACGACGATGGCGATCACGCTGCCGATCACTCTCGCGATCCTGCGCGCGCTGATCGTCGAGGCGGCGGGCCGGTCGTACGCCATTCCCTTGACCGCCGTCCTCGAGATCGCCTCGGTCCGGTCGTCCGAGATCCGGCGGCTCGACGGGCGGGAGGTGCTCGACCTGCGCGGCACGACCCTGCCGCTCGTGCGGCTCTCGCGCCTCTTCCGGCTCTCCGGGGACGACGCGGCGCGCGACCGCCACTACGCCGTCGTCGTCGGCCTCGCCCGCGAGCGGCTCGGCCTGCTGGTGGACGGGCTGGACGGCCAGCGCGACGTCGTCCTCAAGCCGCTCGGCGCCCTGCTGGGGAGCGTGCGGGGCATCGCCGGCGCCACCGACCTCGGACCGCAGCGGACGGTGCTCGTCGTCGACGTCGGCGCCATCCTGGAGGAGGTCTTCGCGGGAGAGGCCCTCGCGCGGGCCGCTTCTTGAGATGAGCGCGCGGGACCGGACGGGCGGGACGCGGACGTCGGAGGGCGCGGGCCTTCCGGGCGGCCCCGCCGTCGGCGAGCCGTCGGCCGCGGAGGCCAACGCCGCGATCGCCGGCCTCGCGCGGATCGACCGCGCCGGGCCCGAGAGGCTGGCGCGCCGGACCGAGGACCCCTTCGCGGGCTTCTTCTACGAGCCGGAGGCCGGGGGACCGGAGGGCGTGACCGCGGCGGTGGAGGCGGGGCCGAGCGCGATCGTCGAGCTGCTGGTGTTCCGGCTCGGGGCCGAGACGTTCGCCGTCGAGCTCTCCTGGGTCCGGGAGATTGTCCGGCCGCCGCCGATCACCGAGGTGCCGAGGGTCGCGGACACCGTCCTCGGGGTCATCAGCGTCCGGGGCGAGGCGCTGCCCGTGTTCGACCTCTCGAAGCTCCTGGGCCTCGCCCTCGCGCGGGAGGCGGGGGCGCGGGCGCGCCGGATCCTCATCCTCGACGCCGGCCAGGGACCCGCGGGCCTGGACGTGGACGCGGTGGACCAGGTGGTCCGGATGCCGCGCGCGTCGGTCGAGCCGCCGCCGCGCGGCATGGCGGACGCGAAGCGTGCCGTGGCGCTGACGGGCATCGGGCGGCTGCCGGGCCGGCTCTTCTCGATCCTCGACCCCGGCCTGCTCCTCGATCCGGCGAGGCGCGCGTGAACGCGGCGGACGGCGCCGGCCCGATCGTCAGCCTCTGTGCCTTCGAGATCGAGGGGCAGGGCTTCGCCATCGACCTGCGCCGGGTCCGCGAGATACTGCGGCCGCAGCGCGTGACGCCCGTCCCCGGTGCCCCGGCCGCGATCGAGGGCGTCATCCGGCTCCGCGACGACGTCATCCCGGTCGTCGACCTGCGCAAGCGGCTGGGCGTGGCGCGGCCGTCCGACGGACCGAGCAACCGGCTGATCATCGCATGGGTCGGCCGGCGGCTCGTCGGGCTGCTCGTCGATCGGATCGCGGACGTGGTGCGGGTCGAGAGGTCCAGCCTCCTGCCGGCGCCCGACCTCTGGGTCGAGGGAGGGGTGCGCTGCTTCGTCGGCACCTGCGGGGACGGCGACGATCTCCGCCTGCTGCTCGACGTCGAAGCGCTGCTCGCGTCCAATGCGCCCGCGGTCTTGCCGTCCCGGCGACCTGCCCGGACCGCGGAAGGGCCGGGATGAGCGACCCGTCGGTGACCGCCGGCTCGGAAGAGGCGCGATACCGCGCAGCGCTGGAGGGACCGCGCGACGCGGAGGCGCTGCTGGCCGCGCTGGGGGACCCGAGCTGGCGGGTGCGCAAGGCCGCGTCCGAGCGGCTCGGCCGCGATTTCTCGCTCGACGAGGTCGGGGCGCGGCTCGTCACGGCGCTCGCGGACGGGGAGAACGCGGGGCTGCGGAGCGCGGCGCTGGAGACGCTCGCCGCGCGCGGTCCGGCGGCGGCGGGGTTGCTCGCGGGAGCGGCGCGGTCGCCCGACGCCGATCTGCGCAAGCTGGCGGTCGACGCCCTGGGGCAGGTTCGGGCGGCGGAGACGACCGAGGTGCTGGTGGGGGCGGTCCGCGACGGCGATCCCAACGTCCGCATCGCCGCGGTCGAAGCGCTCGGCAAGGTGGGAGGCGCCGGCGCGACCGCCGAGCTGCTGCGCGTGGCCAAAGGGCGCGAATGGGCGCTGCGGCTCGCGGCGCTGGACGCCCTGGCGCGAGAGGGCGCGGAGCTGCCGTTCGACCTCGTCGCCCCAGCGCTCGAAGACGCCTACCTGCGGCGCGTGGCCGCGAGGGCGCTCGCCGCCTGCCGCGATCCGAGGGCGTGGGACGCGCTGCTCGAACTGGCCTGCGATCGCGCGCACGGGACGCGCGAGGCGGCGTTCGCGGCGATCGCCAGCCACGCGAGGCGCGCCGGCGTCGGGGCGGCGTGGCCGAGCATCTCGGGCCGGCGCCACGAGCTCGCGCTGCGCGCGCGGGAGCATGCGGGAGGCGATTCGCCGGCGGTCGCGGGGGCGCTGGTGGTCCTGTCGCTGCTCGGCGATCCGGCGAACGCGCCCCTGCTGGCCGCGCAGGCGGACCGCGACGAACTGCGCGACGTGGCGTCGGCCGGCCTCGAGCGGCTCGGGAGCGCGGCGATCCCGGCGCTCGTCGCGGCCCTGCCGGAGCTGACGGCCGCGGGCCGATCCCTCGCCCTGGAAGCCGTCGGGGCGGCGACCGCGGCCGCGGGAGCAGACCGCGCGGAGCTGCGGGACGCGGAGGCGGCGGCCCTCCGGTGGTCCCAGGCGGGCGAGGAGGAGGAGGTCGAGAACGCCGCGGCGGCGCTGCTCCGGTCGCTCAGGGGGGCCGACGGCCCGGCGCCGCGCAGGGGCAGGGCGGGCGGGAACCCGATCGCGATGTCCCCGGGGGAGTTCTCGCTGCTGCGCGATCTCCTCTGTGAACACTGCGGCATTCTGTTCCGGGACGAGATGGCGTACCTGATGGAGCGGCGGCTGCGCCCGCGCCTCGCGGAGCGTTCCCTGTCGAGTTTCGAGAGCTACCACGCGTTTCTCCGGAGCGATCCGGACCGGGCCCGCGAGATGGACGCGGCAATCGAAGCGCTGACCACCAACGAGACCTACTTCTTCCGGGAGCCCAACCAGCTTCGCGCATTTTCCGAGGAGGTCGTCCCCGCAATCGCGTCGACCAAGTCCGACAAGCGGCTGCGCGTCTGGTCGGCCGGCTGCTCGACCGGAGAGGAGTGCTACACGCTCGCGATTCTGCTCCTCCAGTCCGTCTGGCTCCGCGGATGGGAAATCGAGATCGTCGGGACGGACATCTCGCGCAAGGTGCTCGCGGCCGCGGAGCGGGCCGAGTATGGCCCGTCGTCGCTGCGGGCGACGAGCGAGGAGATGCGGCGCGCCTACTTCCGGCGTATCGGCGCGCGCTACGTTCCGAGGGACGACGTGCGCTTCGCCGTCTCCTTCGTCCGGCACAACCTGATGGATCGTGCGCCGTCGGGGCAGCCGCCGGTGGACGTCATCTTCTGCCGGAACGTGATGATCTACTTCGACATCAAAGCGCGGCGCCGGGTGCTCGAGAGCTTCTGGCGCCGCCTCGCGCCGGGTGGATACCTCTTCCTCGGCCATTCCGAGAGCCTGCTCAACGTGACGGCGGATTTCGAACTGGTGCACCTGCGCTACGACGTCGCCTACCGCAAGCCGGCGGAGTCCGCCGCGGGGGTGCCCCCGTGAGGGAGGCCCGACGCATCGGTGCGCTCCTCGTCGACGACTCCGCGGTCGCGAGGCGGTTGATCGGATCGGTCCTCGAGACCTCTCCAGACGTGCAACTCCTCGGGGAGGCCTCGGACGGGCAGGAGGCGCTGCGGCTCGCGGCCGACCTGCAGCCGGACGTCATCCTCCTCGACCTCGAGATGCCGCGGATGGACGGCTTCACGTTCCTGCGCTTTCTCAGGGCGCGGAGCGCGACGCCGGTGCTCGTCCTGTCGCGCCATTCAAGTCGGTCCGACGTCCGGCGTGCGCTCGAGCTCGGCGCGAACGGTTTCGTCCAGAAGCCCTTGCTCGGGACCTCGGTCTCCCTCGCGGAGGCGCGCGCCCTCCTCGACCGGATCCGGTCGCTGCGGCAAAGGGACGCGCCGGCCGCGCCGGGCGCCGAAGCGAGCGACTTCCGGGTCGTTCTCGTCGGGGCTTCAACGGGAGGGCCGACCGCGGTGCAGCGAATTCTCGCGGCGCTCGAGCTCGATCTTCGGTTGGCCGTGGTCGTCGCGCAGCACATGCCGGCGCGTTTCACGGCCGCTTTCGCGGAACGGCTCGACCGCGCGAGCGCCTTCGCCGTTCGGGAGGCGAGGGACGGGGATCCCGTCTTGCCGGGGCAGTGCCTGGTGGCACCTGGCGGACGAAACCTCGCGATCGCTCCGGGTCCGTCCGGGCCGCGGGTCGCGCTACACGCGCCTTCGGCCGCCGCCGGGACGGGGCGCTACGTTCCGTCGATCGACCTCCTGTTCGGCTCGGCCGCGGAACTTCTCGGGCCGCGCGCCATCGGCGTCGTGCTGACCGGCATGGGCGACGACGGGCGCGAGGGGCTGCGGACGCTTCGTGCCGCCGGCGCCCTGACGCTGGCCGAGGCGCAGGAAACCGCCGTCGTCTTCGGGATGCCGAAGGCCGCGGTCGAGGGCGGCGGAGTCTTCGAGGTGCTCGGGCTACAGGACATCATCGAGCGCCTCCGGGACGCGGGCAAGCGGACGCCGACGGACCCGTGACCGGTTTGACCGGCGCGACGATTTCGCCCTAGAAAGCGGCGTGACCGACGCGGCCCGCCGCCTACGCATTCTCGCACGGCTCGCGCCCGGGGTGGTCCACGACGCCAAGAACTCGCTGAACGTCATGTCCCTCCACATGCAGGCGCTTTCCGACCGGCTGGCGCGACAGCTCGGGACTGAGGAGGCGGCCGAGCTGCAACGACATCTCGATGCCATGCGCGATCACCTGCACCGCGCGGATTCGCTCGTCGCGCGCTTCGGGGCGCACGTCGGCGAGCTCTATTCGGGTGACGGCGATGTCGACCTGTCCGCAGTCGTCTCCGACGCCGCGGCGCTGTGCGCCCACGAGGCGCGAAAGAGGCGGGTGGCGCTCGAGATCGCCGCGCCCGCCAAGTCCATGGCGCGCGGCAACCGGTCGGTCCTCGAGGCGCTCGTCGTCGAGATGCTGCTCGAGGCCATCGACGCGTTCCCCGCCGGGGAGCCAGGCGCGCTCGCGCTCCGAGGATCGGGGGGGGCGGTTCCCGCGATCGAACTCGAGGGCCCGGGGCTCGGGTTGCCTCGGGGACGGTGTAGACGCGAGGACCTGGCCGCCGGTCTGGTCGGATTCGACGCCGAGGCCGGCCACTGGCGGCTACGGCTCCGGCCCCGTGGCGCGGCGCGGAACGGCTAGGCTCGAGCTGCCCGGGCGTCCTGGGGCGCGGCCGGAAGCAATGGCCGGACGAGGTCCCAGAGTTGCCGTAGGTCCAGCGGCTTTCGCAGAAATGCGTGCGGGTGGACACGGTCGTCGCGAAGGTCGAGATCTGCGCCGCTGACGAGAACGATGGGCACCGAGCGCGTCGCAGCGTCGTGCTGGAGCTCTCGAAGGAGCGTCATTCCGTCGGTTCGGCGCAGGACCACGTCCAGGATGATCGCAGCCGGTCGGGCCCGGGCGGCGCGGGCGAGGAGGGAGAGCTCGTCGTGGAACGGAATGGCGCGGACGCCGTGGCCACTGAACCAATCGGCGAGAGCGTTGCCGGAGGATTCGTCGTCGTCCACGACGAACACCGTGGGAGCATTCCGGCTCACCGGCGAGACCAGCCAGCCTTCCGAAGCGCCTCGAACGGCGCGGAAGACGCGGCGGAACCATCGCCGGGCGAGACGCCAGACCGCGTCGGCGTCCCAGGATAGGGCGGGGCCAGGCCCGGCTTCGCTCCCGAGCAGCCACGACGCCGCTCGCCGTGCGGGCTTCGCGTCCGGGTCGAGCCGCGACAGCCTGGGAAGCATCTGCCAGCGCGCGATTGCCGACCGTTGGGAGGCATGGCCGCGTGCCGTGTGCCGCAGCGCCGGCGATGGCCCTCCGGTGGGGACGGCCAGTACGTCTTCCGCGAGGCGCAGGCTCTGGGTGACGGTCGTCGCGAGCGCGCCGAACGGCCAGAGGGCGCCAGCCGCCTCGCCCACGCGAAGGACGTTGTCGCTGCCGGCGGCGGTCGGAGTCCTTCGCCACGGCCGATTCCAGGCGCGATCGACCTCGAGCTGCAGCGGGAGGAGGCCGTCCCGCTGGAGGCGGGCGACCTCCGCGACCAGCCGCTCGGGGAGGGCGCCTCCCGATATGAAGAGCCGATCGGCGAGTGGGAAGGCGAGGAGCCACGGCACTTCCGGTGGGCGCGCGAACACAAAGACGCGGGAGGTGAAGCGACGGGGAAGGCCCGATGGCGAGCGGAGCATGAGACAACCGCCCGCTTCGAGGCCGATCGCTCGAAGCCCGTCGGGTCGCCTGGCGGCGGGGCTCCGGATTCCGGTCGCGGCGACGAGCAACTCCGCGCCCTGCACGAGACCGCGCGCGCGAACCTGGGGGAGACCTCCACCGGCACCGCTCCGCACCGCAGTGCCTTCGGACGGGACGAGCCGCGCTCCGAGGCCGGCCGCGATGCTCCGGAGCAGCCGGCGAAAGGCGGCCGCGGGTGCCCCGGGGGCGACGACCGACAGCGGGCCTCGATGCTCGAGCGCGGGAAAGCTCGCCACCGCTCCGTGGAACACGAGGCCCTCGAACGTCACGAGGTAGCCGCGCGGAACGCCGACGCCGAGGGAGGCGAGGCGAGCCGCCGTCGCCTCGTCGATCACGAGGGGCTCGGCCAGTTCGTCCGGGTGGGAGGAGGCGTGGAAGATCGTCACCTCGATGATGCGGCCGAGCCTGCGCGCCGCCGTCAGCATGGCCGCGGCGGTGCAAGCTCCGGCGGGGCCTCCGCCGAGGATGGCAATCCGGGAACCGTTTCGCAGGGGTACGGCGAGCATGGGACGCCTCACGGTGCCGCCGGGCCCGGCGCGGCCTCTTGAGCCGGAGCGATCGCGACTCGGTCACGCCCGGCGCGCTTGGCCGCGTAGAGCGCGGCGTCGGCGGCCTCCAGGATGGCCTCCGAGTCGAGCTGGCGTGGATCGAGCTGCGACACGCCGAGGCTCACGTGGATCGGGAGGCCGAGGTGTGCGCCGGTCTTCGACACCTCGGCCCGGAGCCGCTCGGCGAAGCGACGCGCCTGACTCGCTTCCGTGTGCGGGAGGATGACGACGAACTCGTCGCCTCCGTAGCGGGCGGCAAAGTCCGTGCTGCGGAGCTCTTGCCGGATCACATTGGCGAGCGCGGCGATGGCCTGGTTCCCGGCGACGTGCCCGTGGACGTCGTTCAACCGCTTCAGCTCGTCGAGGTCGAGCATGACGAGGGCCAGCGGCGTCTGGTAGCGCGCCGCCCGGCGGAGTTCGTCCTCGAGGCGCGCCCGGAACGCCCGGAAGTTCGGAAGGCCGGTCAGCCCGTCGGTCTGGGCCATCGCCTGGAACTGCTCCCGCTGGTGCTTCTGCTGGAGGGCCTTCGCGACGCGCGCGAGCAGTTCGCGGCCGGAGAAGGGTTTGACGAGGTAATCGGCAGCGCCCAGATCGAGTCCCCGGACCTTGGTGAGGTCGTCGCCCTGCGCGGAGAGCAAGATGACGGGCACGTCGGCCGTCCGGGGATCGCGCCGGAGGTCCTCGAGTGCCGCGAAGCCGTCCAAGCGCGGCATGAACAGGTCCATGAGGATCACGTCGGGCGGTTGAGACCTGGCCAGGCGGAGGGCCTCCTCCCCGTCGCCGGCGGTTGCGACGGCGTAGCTTTCCGAGAGGAGATCGGCCACGAGGGCGCGGGCGTCGGGATCGTCCTCGGCCAGGAGCACGGCGGGTCGCGTGTCGGCCGAAGGTGCCGCCCGATCGCGCAGCGGGAGATGGACCCGAAAGCGCGCGCCTCCCTCCGGTAGGTTGGAGACGTCGATGTGGCCTCCGTGGAGTTCGACGACCTCGCGTGCGATCGGAAGGCCGAGCCCGTTGCCGGCGCCGCCGCGCCGGGTGGACCGCACGGGTGCTTCGCTTTCGAAGAGGTGCGCGAGCTCGGTGGCGGGTATCCCCGGCCCCGTGTCGCGGACCTCGATCACGGCCTCCTCGTCGGTCCGGCCCACTTCGAGCGCCACGCGTCCCGGCTGCGGCGTGAGCCGAATCGCGTTCGACAGCAGGTTGACGAGCACCTCGCGGAACTTGACCGCGTCGAGCTCGAGTTCCAGCGGCTCGTCGGGCACCCGGCATTCGAGCGCGAGGCCTCGGGTCGAGGCGAGGACCTGGAGGCTTCCGCAGACTTCGACGCACAGCGCGCCGAGGTTCTCGGGCCGGCGCTCGAGTTCGAGCTTGCCCATCGAGAGCGCCCGCAGATCGAGCAGGTCCTCGATGAGCTCGACCATCCGGCCTACCTGGCGCTCGATGGCCTCGATGCTCTGCCGCTGGTTCGGCGTGAGCGGGCCTCTGGAGCCTCGAAGGAGGAGTCGCACGTGCCCGAGGACGACGTTGAGCGGGCTGCGCAGATCGTGCGCGCAAACTGCGAGCGCGTCGTCCTTTCGGTGTCCGAGCTCGCGCAGCCGTCGGTTTGCCTCCAGGAGTTCGAGGTAACGCGGGTCGCTCTCTACGCCATTCGCCATCGGGGCTCTTTCCGCGTCAAGGGTGGCCAGCATCCCGTCGGGCGGCATCCCCACGCCCCTCCTGGCGGATGATCGAGCAACTTCCATGCCCGTGCGGGACAGACCGTTTGCAGCGATCCGTCGATCGAGGAGTGGATCGGATTTCTCACCCGGGACAACTTCGAGCCCCGTTTGTGCTATGAGGATCGCGATCCCGACGACCGGAGGGCCGACGTGAAGGTGTTGATCTACGGCAAGGATGATTGACCGCACACGCGGGCGGCCCGTGACGACTTCGGCCGCCGAGGCATCGACGTCGACTACCGCGACGTGCTGCGCGATCCCGACTCTCTCGCCGCGATGCTGGCCCTTTCGGGTGGCCGGCGCTCGGTACCCGTCATTCTGGAAGGGAACCGCGTGTCCGTCGGCTTCCGTGGGGGCACCTGAAGCATCTGACGCCGCCGGTCGGCGGCCCAGCCAAGTCGCGCCATCCTGCGCCGTCCCGGACGGGGGTGCCCTCGCGTGGGCACGAGGCCCCTCGACCTCGCGGCGCTCCTTTGGTATCTAGAATTTTCAATGGTGGACCCGAACAGCCTGGGAGCGCAGACTCAGCCGCCGGCGGTGGCGGCGGAAGCCGACCTCTGGGAGTGCGCGGCCTTGACCGACGTCGGCAAGGTCCGCGATCACAACGAGGACTACTTCATCGTCCGGCCCGAACTGGGCCTGTTCATGGTCTGCGATGGCATGGGTGGGCATTCGGCCGGGGAAGTCGCTTCGGAACTCGCGGCGCGGGTCACGAGCGAGTTCTTCGACCGCTGCCGGCGCGATCCGGAGGGCACTTGGCCTTTCAAGATCGACAAGTCCCTCGGGGAAGACGGAAGCCGGCTCTCGGTGGCGCTCCGCCACTCGAACGACCGCATCCGGGACATGGCCGCAAAGGATCCCCGCAAGGGAAACATGGGGACCACTGCGGTCGCGGCGTACCTGAACGGGGACAAGACGTTCGTCTCGTGGGCGGGTGACAGCCGCGGCTACCAGTTCCGCAGCGGAAAAATCTGGCCGATCACGTCGGACCATTCGCTGCTCGGCGACTTCATCCGCCAGAAGCACCCGACCGCCGAAGAGATCGAGGCATTCCCTTACAAGAACGTCATCAGTCGGGCCCTCGGTCCCGCCGCGGACGTGAAGGTCGACACGGTCCTCGTCGAGATGCAGCCAGGCGACGTCATCCTTCTCTGCTGCGACGGCCTGCACGGGATGGTGAAGGACGCGCAGATGGCGGAGATCCTCGCGAAGAACTCAGCCCTGCCCGCCGCCTGCAAGGAGCTCATCGATGCGGCGAACGCCGCCGGTGGGGCCGACAACATCACCGTCATCCTGGTCCGCCGCCGCGCCAGGAAGGGCGGCTGAGTCTCTCCGGCGCGGTTCGGTTGACGCTCAGCGGGGCGCCCGGTATCTTCGCTCTCGAGCCGCCGCGGCACATGCGCCGCCTGCGGCGTCCACCGTATGGATTCCAGCCAGCGCGTCCTGATAGTCGAGTCGGACAACGGCTTCGCGCTCTCCCTCGCGGCCGTCCTGCAGCAAGCCGGTTTTGCCAGCTCCATCGCGCCGAGCGCGGCGGACGCGCAGCGCGAGCTTGCGATGCGCCGGCCGAACCTCGTGCTCCTGCGCGCCGAACTGCCCGACATGTCGGGCTTTACCCTCTGCGGCCGGCTCCGAAAGGACAGCGCGTCGCAGGGTTTGCCCATCATCCTCATCTCCTCCGACGCGACCCCCGAGGCGCTCGAGGAGCACCGCTCGCACCCCGCCTCCGCAGCCGATGCCTACCTTTCGTTCCCGCTCCAGATGGAGGCGCTGGTGGGGCAGGCGCAGAACCTCATCGCCCTCGGGGCCGAGGCCGCGCCGATCGAGGAGGCCCAGGAGGTCGCAGCGGACGTGGCGGGAGCCCAAACCGCGCCCAGCCCCGGCGATGAGGATCTCGAAGGGGCGCTGGAGGGGGCGCTCGGCGCCGGTCCGCTGTCGGGTCCGCGCGGCCCGGGAATCCTGGAGGCTACGACGCCTCCTCCGCCGCCGCGTCCACCGCGGCTGCCGAAAAAGCCCCACCGCTCGGCCCTGACCGAAGAGGACCGCACCTTCCTCGACCGCGTCTTCGAATCGATCGCCGACCGGCGCGTGCAGCTCCTGGCCGAGTCGCGCGATTCGGCGCGCCGGCCTCCGATCAAGCGCGAGTTGCTCGGAACGCCGGAAGGCAAGCTCCAGGTGCTTCGCGAGGAGCTGAACCGGCGCGAGGCCCAAGTCGCCCGGCTATCCGAGATATGGGGGGTGCGCGAGCGCGAGCTGTCGTCCATCGACGACAAGCTCCACGAGAAAGAGGTCGAGATCCAGGGGCTCAAGATGCAGGTCGACGACCTGCTTCGACGCCTGTCCGAGGCCCGTGACCTCTTCGTCAAGAAGGAGCAGGAGCACGGGGCGACGATCGACTCGATGATGCTCGAGAAGTTCGTCGGGGAGAAAGAGCTCATCGAGGTCGTCGCCAGCAAGGAGAAGGACATCGCGGTCCTGCGGCGGGACCTGCGCGGCCGCGACGAAGAGCTGGCGCGGCGGGCCGCCGAGCTGGATCAGCAGCGGGAGACGCTCTCGCAGCTCGAGAAGGCCCGCGCCGCCGAGCTTTTGTCGTTCGAGATGCGGGAGCGGCAGCTCCAGGGAACGCTCGCACGGCGCGACGTCGAACTGCTCGGACGCGGCGCGGACTTCGACGAGGCGGTCCGGCTCCTCGGGGACGTGGCCCTCGAGCTCTCTCGAGGGCGAGCCGACGCCGCGCGCGCGGCGCGAGAGCAGGCCTTCGAGCTGGAGCGGGCAGAGGCCGAAGGGGATCAGCGGGCCGTCGATCTCGAGCGGGCCTTGCGGGAAGCGCAGGTCCGGGCGGGGATGGCCGAGCTTCAGGCTGCGGAGCGGCTTGCCGCCGGGCGGGCCGTCGAGGCCGATCTCCGGCTGGAGCTGGACGACGCGGAGGAGCAGATCTCGCTGTTGCTGATCGAGGCCGATCGGCTCCGGCACCAGCGGGACGGCGTCTTCCAGTCCTATGCGGTGCGCGTCGCCGATCGCGACGCCGAGATCGCGCGGCTGTCGTCGGAGCTGGCGGCCGAACACGAACAGGCGGTCGCCCGCGAGGCGCAGCTCCAGGCCGAGGTCGCATCCCGGGTCGAGCAGATCGGCAACCTCGAAGGCGAACTGGAGGCGGTGCGGCACGAGCTGGCCGAGCGGGAGGCCGAGCTGTCGGCCGCGCTCGCGACCGCGAACGGCCAGATCGAGGCGCTGACGGCGCAGGGGCAGGAGCTTTCGGCCCAGCTCGAGGCGGCCCGCGGTCGGATCGAGGCGCTCGGGGCGGAGCTCGCGGCGGCGCGCGAGCAGGCGGCCGCCGAGTTGGCGGAGGCGGCGCGCATCCGCCAGGGACTCGAGGGAGATCTGGCCCAGACCCGCGCCGAGCTGGGCGGCGAGATCGACGGGCTGCGCAGCGAACTCGAGCGCACCCAGAAGGACCTGGCCGACACGCTCGCTGCCGCGCAGCAGCGCGAGCAGGAGCTGACGGCGCAGCTTTCGGAGAAGATCGAGCAGGCGGGCGCGCTCGAGGGCGAGCTGTCCGCGGTGCGAGCGCACGCGAAGCAGAGGGAGGCCGAGCTTTCGGGCGAGTTGGAGGCGGCGCGAGGGGAGGGCGAACGGCTGCGGGGCGAGCTCGACCAGCTCGCGCTCGAGAAGGCCCGCATCGAAGGCGAGCTGTCCGCGCAGATCCAGTCGCTCGAACAACGGATCGCGGAACGGGACGGTGATCTCGCGGCAGCGCAGCAGGTGCTGGCCGAGCGGCAGGCCGAGCTCGAGGCGGCGCGCGCCGAGGGCGCGCGGCTCCAGTCCGAGCTGGAGGCGTTGGGGACCGCCAAGCAGCAGGCCGAGGAAGCGGCGGCCGCGCGGGAGTCGGCGCTTCAGCAGGCACTCGCGGAGGCCCACGGGCAGCTCGAGGCCGCGGCCCAGGAGCAGACCCGGCTGCTCTCGGAAGGGGAGGAGCAGCGCGCGCGCGCCGAGGCGCGTGCCGCCGAGTTGCACGGGGAGGTCGCGGCGGCGCAACAGGCGATTCGCGAAGCCGAGGAACGGCTCGGCGCGGAGCTGGCCGAGGCCGCCGGCCGCGGCGATGCCCTCGAGGCCGCGCTCGAGCAGACGCGTGGCGAGCTCGCGGCCGAGCAGCAGCGCCACGCCGAGAGCCGCGCCGAGGCCCAGCGGCGCGAGGAGGCGCTCCAGCGGGACGCGACGGCCAAGGCAGAGGCCGCGCGGGCAGCCCAGGCGGCGCTGGCGAAGCGGCTCGAGGAGTCGCAGGCGAACGGCAAGGCGCTCTCCATCCAGGCGGCGCAGCTCCAGGAGGCAGGCCGGAATCTCCAAGAGGCGCTCGCTGCGAAGGGCGCGGAGGCCCAGGACCTCGGTCAGCGGCTCGAGAAGAGCGTGGCGGAGCGGGAGGCGCAGAAGCGCGAGGCGTCGTCCGCGCTCGCGGCGCGCGACTCGAGACTGGGCGAGATGCAGCAGCAGCTCGCGGCGGCGCAGCAGGAGCGCCGGCGCGAGGCCGAGGAGGCGTCGGCGAAGCTCCAGCGCAGCGAGGCGGCCGCCAAGGACACCAAGCGCCGGCTCGACGAGGCGGTGGCCAACGCCTCGCGCGCGGAAAAGGAGGCGCAGGCGAACCTCGCCGCCCGGGCCAAGCGGATCGGCGAACTGGAGCAGGCGGTCGAGAATGCGAGCTCGGCGCGCCAGCGGCTGGAGAAGGAGCTGGGGCAGCGGATGCAGGCCGCGGAGGTCAAGGCCCAGGATGCGACGCAGAAATTGGCCGCGGCGCAGCGGGTGCAGAAGGATCTCGAGGCGCGACTGGTTCGCGAGGCCCAGGAGTTCGCGGCCAAGCACAAGGCCGAGCTGGACCGACGCGAGCAGCAGCGGCTCCAGGAGGTCGGCCGGCTCCAGCAGGCGCTCCAGGAGAAGTCCAAGGCGGTCAAGATCCTCGAACTGGACCTCCAGCGCTACAAGGCGCGCGCCGCGGCCGC
>DAIDIT010000112.1 GCA_027451705.1 Pseudomonadota bacterium | reverse complement strand
GAACGCTTCTGCCGTCAGCCCGCTGGCCCGCCACCCCTCCACCCGCTTCGCCCACTCCTCGCCCGACGCTCTCTTCGCCATGCCCCCACCGATAAATCCCCGCCCACCTCAAGTCACGACGCGACTCGCCGGACGGATACGTTGGTAGGCATCGAGTCTTTGCATCGGGAATCGGGTGTCGTCTTGCATTTCGGCCTCCTCGCAAGAGGAGGGAGGCCGAAATGCGAGACGACACGCGGGGGCGAGCAGCGGAGGCGGTGGCGACGGCGGACCTCGACTTCGACCCGGACCTCGACCGATCGACCCATCGACCTCGACCGGTGAAGACGACCGCGACCACGAGCGTGCTGCGCCGGGCGTGACAGGCGGGTTTTCGCCTGGCGCGACCGGTGCGGTCTTGCGGATCCCGCGGCGCCCCTTACCCGGCGGCTGCCGCGCTGGGAGGGCGGATGCGCGGGGCCGACGGGTGCGGCCGCGCGGTGGGCGTGGTTCGCGAAATCCGGACGCGGACGGGCCCGGCCGCTAGGGATGGGGCGCGCGTGCCCCGCACGGGCGCGGGGTGGCCCCCCACCTTGGTCCTCCCCCGCTTCGCGGGGGAGGAGAGGATCCGCCGGGCGCGAACGGTGGGACGTTGGGTTGGCCCTCGACTTCGCGGTCGCGGTCGCGGTCGCGGTTCTCGTCGCGGTCGCGGTTATCGTCGCGGTCGCGGTTATCGTCGCGGTCGCGGTTATCGTCGCGGTCGCGGTCGGGGGTTTGATTCCCTCTTCCTCCCCGGGGGCGGGGAGGAAGAGGGGCGCTGCGGCTTCGTCTACTTGATCTCGAGGCGGGCCTGGGGAACGTACTTCTGGTAGCGGCCCATCTGGGTCTTGACCGCTTCGCCCAGGTACGCGTGCGTCGCGCCCAGGTGCTTGACCATCAGCTCACCCTGGGTGAGCAGGTTCAGGTAGTCCTCGGACGCCGAAAGCTTGTCGAGGTTCTGGCGCGAGCCGCGCACGAGGAAGTAGCCGCCGACCGTGCTTCCGTCCGGCGAGAGGAGGGCCGGCTCGAAGCTCTCGATGTTGCCCTGCTGCTGCTGCTTCGCGAGGAAGCTCGTCAGGCTGTTGAACAGCTCGACGGCGTGCCCTTCGCGCCCGGCGATCGGGCGCTGCCAGCGAATGAAAATCCCGTGATCTGCGGCCATGTTCGACTCCTCGTTGAGGTGGGTACGGCGAGGGCCGCAAGATGGCAACGGCCCGCACCCGCGGCAACCGTCTCGGTCGCGGGCGCCCGGCGGTTGCCGGGCGGGCGGCCGCTGCTCAACTTCCGCGCCATGGGACGAACCGCACAGCTCCTCGCCGCCGTGCTCCGGCTGCGCCACCCCCGCTTCCCCGTCGCCGCCTTCGTGCTGCGCGCGCTCGGCGTCGCGTTCGGGGACTGACGCGGGGTCAGTGCTCCGCGGCGACGCGCTTCTCGCGGGCGACCCGCGCGGCGGCGACGGGCGGCTCGGGGGCGCGGGCCGGCGCCCGCGGGATCGCCGCGGGCAGCTCGGACTCGAGCTTTCCGAGCCGCTGCGACAGCGCCGAGAGCCGCTGCCCGAGCCCCGCCTCCTGCGCGGCCAGCGCATCGGCCTGCGCCGTGACCCTGTCGAGCGCCGCGCCGAGCTGGTCCCGATCGAGGAGCGCCGACTGCGCGCGCAGCCGCGACGAGAGGTCCGCGAGCGCGCCCTGCGCGCCGGCGCCGCCGTCGGCGAGGCCCGCGGCCTGGCCGGCGAGCTGCGCGCGCGCGAGTTGGAGCCCCGCCGCGTAGTCCGACAGCGCCTGGGCCACGGCCTCCCGCTGCGCGGCGATCGCCTTCGACGCCGTCTGGTCGCGGGCCAGCATGTCCGCGAGCTCCTGCGCCTCGCGGTCGGCGTCCTGCAGGCTCTTCGCGCCGACCTTCTTGTGCTGCGCGGAGGCGCGGTCCAGGGTCTCCTCGAGCGTCCGCGCCCGCGCCTGCAACGTGAGCAGTTCCTGCTGCGAGGCCTCGGTGTCGCGGCCGACGTCGGTCTGCGCCTGGCTCAGCTCCTTCTGGAGCTGGGCGAAGCCCTGGGCCACCGGATCGAGCTGCGCCTCGATCTGGCGGACCTTCTGGATCAGGATGAAGACGATCAGGCAGAAGCCGGCGTAGGCGAGGATCTTGACCCCGGTGTTGAAGAAGAGCGCCCCGCCGGAGGCGCGGTTGAGGCCGTCCTGCGCGCGGTTCAGCCGGAGGACGGCGCGCCAGGCGCTGCGGGCCCGGCGTTTCAGCGGCGGCTGCGACGGGCGATGCGCGTGCCCCTCGCGCTCGGTCGGCTCCATCGGGGCATAGCCTACGCCTTCCCAGGCCGGGCCCGCCAGTGTGCTAAAGTCCGCCCCCTCGCGAGGAGTGGCCATGGACCTCATCGACCTGCGGTCGGACACCGTCACCCGCCCCACGCCCGGGATGCGCCGCGCGATGGCGGAGGCCGAGGTGGGCGACGACGTGTACGGCGAAGACCCCACCGTCAACCGCCTCCAGGACACGGTCGCCGCGCTGCTCGGCCAGGAGGCCGCGCTCTTCGTCCCCACCGGCACGATGGCGAACCAGATCGCGATGGGCGCGCAGCTCTCGCCCGGAGACGAGGTCGTCTGCGACCAGGGCTGCCACGCGGTCAACTACGAGGGCGGCGCGCTCGCGGCGCTCTGGGGCGCGCAGATCCGCGGCCTGCCGGGACGGCGCGGGCTGCTCGATCCCGCCCAGGTCGAAGAGGCCATCCGGCCGGCGAACGACCACCACCCCCGCAGCCGCCTCGTCGAGATCGAGAACACGCACAACCGCGGCGGCGGCACGGTCTACCCGATCGAGACGGTCGCCGCGATCGCGAAGGTCGCACATCGGCGCGGGCTCCGGCTCCACCTCGACGGCGCGCGGCTCTGGAACGCCTGCGCGAAAAGCGGCCTCGCCCCGTCCGCCTACGCGGCCCACGCCGACTCGGTCAGCGTCTGCCTGTCGAAGGGGCTGGGCGCGCCGGCGGGCTCGCTCGTCGCCGGCGACCGCTCCCTGGTCGCGGACGCGCGGCGGCTCCGCAAGCGGCTCGGGGGCGGCATGCGGCAGGCGGGCGTGCTCGCGGCGGCCGGCCTCTACGCGCTCGAAAACCACCGCGAGCGGCTCGCCGAGGACCACGAGAACGCCCGGCGCCTCGCCGCCGCGCTCGCCGAGCTGCCCGCGCTCCAGGTCGAGGTCGACGCGGTCGAGACGAACCTGGTCTTCGCCGAGGTGCGGCGCGAGGGCTGGGACGCGGCGCGGGCCGCGGCCGCCCTCCGCGAGCACGGCGTCCTCGCCGGCGAGGCGGACAGCCGGAGGCTCCGCTTCGTCACCCACCTCGACGTGCCGGCCGCGGCGATCACCGCCGCCATCGATCGAATCGCGGCCGCGCTGCGGAGCTGACGGGTGCCCTCGCTCCCCGCTCTCGCGGCCTTCGCCGCGCTGGGCTACCTCTGCGGATCGATCCCCTTCGGCCTGCTCCTCACCCGCCTCTTCGCGGGCAAGGACGTGCGCGAGGTCGGCTCGCGCAACATCGGCGCGACCAACGTCGTCCGAGCGGCCGGAAAGCTCCCGGGGGCGCTCACGCTCCTGCTCGACGCGGCCAAGGGGGCGCTGCCGGCGTACCTCGCGCTGCACGCGGGCGGCTTCCGGCTGGCCGCCCCGGCCGGACTCTGCGCCTTCCTCGGCCACCTCTATCCCCCGTGGCTCCGCTTCCGGGGCGGCAAGGGCGTCGCGACCGCGCTGGGCGTCTTCGCCGTGCTCGCCCCGTGGGCCGCGCTCTGCGGCGCGGCGGCCTACGGCGCGATCCTCGCGCTGACGCGCGTCTCCGCCCTCGGGTCGCTGGGCGGCGCCGCGGTCGTCCTGATCGCCGCGATCGCCCTGCGCGCGCCGGCCGAGGTGATCGCGCTCTGCGCCGTGATCGACGCGCTGATCCTCTGGCGCCACCGCGGCAACCTCGCCGAGCTGCGCCACAAGCGCGCGCACTGATCGGATCGGGGCGGTCCCCCACCGTTCCCTCCCCCGCTGCGCGGCGGAGGGTTTTCGATCGGCGGTCAGGCCGTCATTTGTCCCAGGCCCTTCACCAGAACGTCGCGGGGCTTGACGCCGTTCTGGGGGCCGATGACGCCTTCGCGCTCGAGCCGCTCGATCAGGTCCGCGGCGCGGTTGTAGCCGACCCCCATCTTCCGCTGGAGCAGCGAGATCGAGATCTTCTCGAGCTGGCTCACCACCGCGATGGCCTGGTCGTACAGTTCGTCCGGCACGTCCTCGACGGCGCCGCCGCCCGCGCCCTCGCTCTCGCGCGGCCGCAGGATCTCCTCGTCGTAGACCGGCTGGCCCTGCGCCTTCCAGAAGTCGACCACCCGCTCGATCTCCACCTCGCGCACGAGCGCTCCGTGGAGCCGCAGCGCGTCCGAGCCGCCTGGCGGGATGTGCAGCATGTCGCCCTCGCCGAGCAGCCGCTCCGCCCCCGGCCCGTTGATGATCGTCGCCGAGTCGTGGCGCGAGGCGAGGCGGAAGGCGATCCGGACCGGCAGGTTGCTCTTGATCACGCCGCTGATCACGTCGGTCGACGGCCGCTGGGTCGCGATGACGAGGTGGATGCCCGCAGCGCGCGCCTTCGCGGCGAGCCGGGCGATGCACTGCTCCACGTCGCGGCTCGCGACCATCATGAGGTCCGCCAGCTCGTCGATGATGATGACGATGTAGGGCAGCTTCTCGAACTCCTCGGCCTTGGGCGGGGCGGGCTCGCCCGGCGAGCTCGGCATCGCCCCCTGCTCCTCCAGCCGCGCGAGCGCCTCCTCCTCGGTCTCGCCGTTGCCGACGTCGACGATCACGACCTTCTTGGGCGGCTCGGAGGCGGGCTCGTCGAGGGCCTCGCCGCGCTTCAGCTTCGCGACCTTCTCGTTGTAGCCCTTGAGGTCCTTGACCTTGAGCTTGCCGATGAGGTGGTAGCGCCGCTCCATCTCCTCGACCGCCCAGCGCAGCGCGAGGGGCGCCTTCTGCGCGTCCTGCACCACCGGCAAGAGCAGGTGCGGGATGCCCTCGTACATCGACAGCTCGACCATCTTCGGGTCGATCATGATGAGCCGCACGTCCTCGGGCGAGGCCTTGAAGAGCAGGCTCATGATCATCGAGTTCATCGAGACGCTCTTGCCCGAGCCGGTCGTCCCGGCGACCAGCAGGTGCGGCATCCGCGACAGGTCGCCGACGTAGGGCAGCCCCTCGGTGTCCTTGCCGAAGGCGAGGGTGAGCGGCGAGGTCATCTTCTGGAAGGCGTCGCCCTCGAGGATCTCGCGCAGGTGGACCTTCTGGCGCGTCTTGTTGGGCACCTCGATGCCGACCACGTTCTTGCCGGGGATGGGCGCGACGATGCGGACCTGGAGCGCCTCCATCGCCATCGCGAGGTCGTCCGCGAGCGACTGGATCTTCGAGACCCGGATCCCCGGCGCCGGCAGGAACTCGTACATCGTGATGACCGGCCCCGGCCGGATCGTCTCGACGTGCCCCTTGATGCCGAAGTCCGCGAGCTTGGCGGTCAGCTTCGAGGCGGTCTCCTTGAGCGCCTCGCGGTCCACCTCCGCCTGGACCTCGGGCGGCTGCTCGAGCACGTCGAGCGCGGGCAGTTCGAATCCCGCCCCGGTCCGGGTCAGCTCGAACGCGTTCGACTTCTTCTTGCGCTTGGGGGCGTCGGTCCGGTGCAGCTCGACGATGTCCGGCACGTGCGCCTCGGCCGGCTCGGCCGCGGGCTCCGCCTCGTCGGCGAGGACTTCCGGCGGCGGAGGCGGCGGCGTCTTCGCCGGGGTCACCATCGAGTTCGTGAGCGCGATCGGCTCGACCACCGGCTTCTGCCGCGCGTCGCGGATGCGCCCGTCCTCGCCCACCGTGAGGATCTCCGGTCGGCCCTGCCGATCGGCCGTCGCGATGGTCGGCTCGGGCGAAGCCTCGGCCGAAGGCTCGATCGGCCCGTGGGCCCAGGCCGGATCGCTCGCGGCGTGGCGCCGCAGGACGTCCGCGCGCTTGCCGGCCTCCTCCTCCACCGCCGCGTCGAGCTCCTCGGGATCGAGCGCGTCGGGCTCGGCCTCCTCGTCGTCCGCGTGGCGCTGCGCCCACGCCTCGAGCTGCTCGTTCCACGCGGTCGCCGCCGCGCCCGCCGCCCACGCCCCGATCACGGCGAGCCCGCGGCCGGCGAGCAGGAGCAGCGCGCCCGCCGCCCGGCTCGTCGCGTGATTTGTCAGGAGGCTGCCGAAGGACCAACCCACCGCGGAGACGACCAGCGCCGCGCCCGCCGTCGCGAGCGATCCGACGAGGGGTGCCGCGATCGCCTCGGCGAACCGGCCGCCGAGCGGCGCGCCGAGGAAGCTCGCCTGCGGCGAGAAGATCGCCGCGAGCACGACGGCGCAGATCGCGGCGCCCGCCCCCCAGAGCGCCTTCAGGACCGCCGCGCGCCGCGGCCGC